>JBIOTP010000274.1:0-42245 GCA_044865965.1 Solirubrobacteraceae bacterium | reverse complement strand
AGCAGCCGGCGCTGCCGCCGTTCCTGCAGGACCAGCTCCTGTTCCCCTACACCGGCGGGATGGCCTTCGTGCAGGATCTCAAGCGCCGCGCCGGCGGCCGCTGGACGCTCGTCGATCTCGCCGACCGGCAGCGCCCGCCCGCCAGCACCGAGCAGGTGCTGCATCCGGATGCGTGGGTGAAGGTCGAGTCACCGCTGCCGGTCACGCTCGCGCCCGCGCTCGGAGCCGGCTGGCGCCGGACGGTCGCGGGCACCTGGGGCGAGCTGCGCACGCGCGAGCTGCTCTCGCGCGGCGGCGCCGGCGACGCCGAGACCGCCGCGGCCGGGTGGGGCGGCGACCGCTACGAGCTCTGGCAGCGTTCCCAGGCCAACGGCTGCGCCGCCCCATGCCGCGCCCACGACGTGCTCGTGATGCGCTGGCGCTGGGACACGGCGGCCGACGCGCGCGAGTTCGGCGCGGCCCTACGCCGGTTTGCGGCGCGGCGAAAGGGGGCGCGGGTGGTCGCCCGCGGCGACACCGTCACGCTCGCGCTGGCGCCCACAGCCGAGCTCGCCCGCCGCGCCGCGGCCGCGTGAGGGCGCGCGGCAGGCGGGCGCTCGCTCCCTACGGGTGCCGGCGGCCCCGGAAGAACGGCCGCTCAGGCGGCGTTTCGTTGACGAGCTCGTCGAGGCGCGCGTCGAAGCGCTTGAGGAAGTCCGTGCGCTGGGCGTCGGTCAGCTTGTTGTCCTTGACCGCCTGGTCGAGCTCGGCGACCACGGCGGCGCGCATCGCCTGCTTGAGGCCGTCGACCGGCTTGTTCTTGTCCTTGGCGACCTGGGCGAGCGACTTGCCGGAGCGCAGCTGCGTCCGCAGCTCGGCCTTGGTCAGGCCGAGGTAGGTCGCCGCGGCGTTCAGGCTCTTGCCCGGCCCGAACCCGAGCCGGATGCCCTTGCCGATGCCGATGCCGATGCCGAACTTCCCGGCGCCGCGCGGCCCGAGGAACGGCACGCCGGCCAGCGGGAAGTTGCCCTGCTCGATCCGCTGCTTGAGCGCGTCGCCCTGCTCCTTCGTCAGCCGGCCGTCGGCGACGGCGGCGTCGACCCGCGCGCTCGCGGCGCCCTTGAGCGCCGTGTCGAGCTGATCGCGGCTGACGTTCAGCCGCTTCGCGACATCGTCGAGGAACGCGTTGGCTTCGGCGGCGGGATCCTGCGCGGCCTTGGCGGCCGTGCGCACCCCGCCGGCGGTGGGGGTCGCGGCCGAGCCGCGCGTGGCGGCATACGCCCCACCCGCGCCCGCCAGGACGGCGAGCCCTGCGGCTCCGACGGCGACCCGGTGCTTCACGAACGTCGGCATGCAGCCACTGCAGCACCCGAGCGTCAACGTGTCTTGATCGGAATGTGAGAGAAGCGTAAGAAACCGCCGGCCGGACCGGGCTAGCCTCTCCCACGACCGGGCCGGTAGCTCAGCGGTCAGAGCAGCGGACTCATAATCCGGAAGACGGAGGTTCAAGTCCTCCCCGGCCCATGGCGTTTCGCCCAGCGTAGAGCCAAAACATGGCCTGGGAGTTGCATTGGTCATCGCGTTGTAGGCCGTGACCGTTCCCTGACTCCTCCGGACGGCTACGATCGCTGAAGGGCCCACCGCCGCCCGTCTTTCGACCAACTGAAGCGCGCATATGCGGATCGCCGTCCGCCTCGGATCCCGTGTCTCGTCTCTGGGACTGCGGCAGGCGGCGTCCACGCGGGACCAGGCGGCGCAGCGCGTCCGGCCACAGCGCCCGTGCTACGGAGGGGTGGAGGTCCTCGTCTTCGTCGTCGGGGCGGCGAGCCTCGGCAGCGAGATCGCGGCCGCGCGCCTGCTCGCGCCCTTCTTCGGCGCATCGACGATCGTCTGGGCGAACACGATCGCGACCGTGCTCGTCGCGCTCGCCGTCGGATACTGGCTCGGCGGCCGGCTGGCCGACCGGTACTCGCACGTGCGGGGCCTCGGCGTGCTCTGCCTCGCCGCAGCGACGCTCCTGGGTCTCGTCCCGTTCGCGGCCGACCCGTTCCTCGACTTCTCCGTGAGGGCGTTCGACGCGATCTCGGTCGGCGCGTTCGCGGGCTCGCTGGTCGGCGTTCTGGTGCTGGTCGCGCTGCCGGTCATGCTGCTGGGAGCCGCGTCGCCGTGGGCCATCCGGCTGCGGCTCGAGCGCGTCGAGGATGCGGGCAGCACTGCCGGGCGGCTCTACGCGATCTCCACCGTCGGCTCGCTCGTGGGCACGTTCCTCGCCGCCCTGCTGCTCGTCCCCTTCGTGGGCACGCGCCGCACGTTCCTGGTCTTCGCGCTCGCGCTGGCGCTGACCGTCGCGGTGGTCCTGCGACGCCCGGGCCATCGGCTCCTGTCGCTCGGACTCGCCGTTCTGCTCGCCATGCCCGCGGGCGGGATCAAGGCCACCGCCGATCGTGGCCGCGTCATCTACGAGGCGGAGACGGCGCACCAGTACGTCCGCGTCGTCGAACGTCCGGACGGCAGCCGCCGGCTGGAGCTCAACGAGGGCCACGGCGTGCACTCCCGCTACGTCCCCGGTACGAGGCTGTCGAACGGTGTCTGGGACGGCTACCTGGTGCTGCCGTTTGCCGCGCGGCGCCGGCCGCCGGGGCGGCTGGCGATCCTGGGCAGCGGCGCCGGCACCACCACGCGCGCCTACGGCCACTACTTCCCGGCAACCCGCGTCGACGCCGTGGAGCTCGACGGGCATCTGCACGAGGTCGGCAAGCGCTTCTTCGGGCTCCGCGAACGAGCCGGCCTGCGCCTGGTGACCGACGACGCGCGGCCGTTCCTGCGCCGCACGCGGGCGCGGTACGACGCGATCTTCGTCGATGCCTACCACCAGCAGTACATCCCGTTCTATCTCGCCACACGAGAGTTCTTCGAGCTCGCCCGCGAGCGTCTGCGCCCCGAGGGCGTGCTGATCGTCAACGCGGTGCACCCGGAGGGCTCGACGTCGCTCGGGCGTGTGCTGTCCGCCGGCCTGCGCGCGGTGTTCCCGACCGTTGTCCGCGACCCGATCCGTCCCCGCAACACGCTGCTGCTGGCGGCCCAGGGACCGGCCGGCCGCCGCCAGCTGCTCCGGGCGGCGCCGGATCTGCACCCGGACCTCGCGAGCCTCGCGCGCGAGACCGTGTCGCGACTCGCCCCCGCATGGTCCGGCGGACCGGTCTACACCGACGATCGCGCACCGGTCGAATGGCTTATCGACCGGGCGATCGTCGAGTACCTGGCCGGCGGCGGCGAATGAGCGGCCGTGGCGTGCTTGCCGCCGTGGCGAGCGCCGCGCTGCTGTGGGCGTCTTCGCCGGCGGTCGGCGTTGGGTGGCTTGGCTGGTTTGCGCTCGTGCCGGCCGCCGCCGTCGTGCTGCGCGCGCCGGCCACGACGGGCGCGCGGCTCTCGGTGCCGCTCGCGTACTCGCTGTACCTGGAGCTGCTGCTGGTCCCGGCGCTCCCATTCGGCATCGCCGCCGGCCAGTGGGGGGAACCTCCGGTGCCGGTGATGATCGGCGACTCGCCGGTGATCGCGGTGG
Organism: Solirubrobacteraceae bacterium; assembly: GCA_044865965.1. GTDB lineage: Bacteria > Actinomycetota > Thermoleophilia > Solirubrobacterales > Solirubrobacteraceae > Solirubrobacter. The sequence continues at coordinate 38,704 of JBIOTP010000274.1, read as the reverse complement.
CGCTCGTCGGCGTGCCGCTTGCCGGGGCGCTGCTCTGGCTCGTGCGCTTCGGCGAGCCGTGGCTCGGCGGCGGGCCGCTCGCCGTGATCGTCGTCCCCGCCTTGGCGTGGACGGCGCTGGACGTGGTGCGTGCCAAGGTCGATCCGGGCGGTCTCTGGGGACCGCTGTTCGTGAGCCAGCACGCCGGCCCCGCCGGCGGCCTGGCGGCACTGGCGGGGCCGTGGCTGCTGACGTTCGCGATCGTCGCCGTGAACTACGCGATTGCGCTGGCGCTCGCGCGCGGCCGGGCGCTGCCGGTGCTGGCGGGGATCGCCGCGCTCGTCGGCAGCGCCTCGCTCGCGGCGGAGGCGGCCGTGCAAATCCGGGGCGGGACCTCGCTGACCGTCGCCGCTGTGCAGCCCGGCTACGACACGGCGGAGGATGGGCGGCCGGAGCTGCGGTACTTCAAGCCCGGCAGCTACGACCTCGCGGCGCTCGACACGACGCGGGATCTCGGCGCGCTGACCCGCGCGGCCGCGGCTCGTGGCGCCGAGCTGATCGTGTGGCCGGAGGCGGCGATCTGGGTGGACCCGCGCCGCGACCCGCTCGCGGCACCGGCGCTGCGGCGGCTCGCGAATCGGACCGGCGCGGCGCTGGCCGTGCCGTTCTTCCTGCCCGACCGCGCCCAGGGCGCGACAGTCCTGATCACGCCCGGCGGGGCGCCCAGCGCCACACAGCCCAAGCAGCGCCCGATGTGGTTCCTCGGGGAGGATGGAGCCAACCGGCGGTCCCCGGCGCCGGTCCGGGCGCCCGGCGGCCGCCTCGGCACGCTGCTCGGCGTCGATGACCAGGACGCGGCCACCGGCCGCCGGCTCGCCGCGCGCGGCGCGAGCGTGCTCGCCTCCAGCACCCACGACTGGGAGCAACTCGCCGTTCACCATCGTGCTCACGCCCGGCTGCTGGCGCGCGCCTCCGGCGCCCCGCTCGTGCGCTCGGACTGGCGATACGGCTCCGCGATCTACAACCGGGACGGGCGCGAGCTCGCCCGCGCCGGCGACGCGAAGCGGCGGACCGTGCTCGTCGCGCGCATCGCGCCGGCCGCCGGTCGGACGCCCTACACGCGCGTCGGCGACGCGTTCGGCTGGCTCGCCGTCGGCGCGACCGTCATCGTGGCGCTGACCGCGGCGGTGCGTCGGCGCCGTCGGTGAGGCGACGCTTGCTCACGCCGCCGCGGTCGCGGTCTCCTCGACGCCGGCCACGCGCACCGGCCGGGCCGCGGTGCGCCGAGCCTCCCGGATCTCGAGCCGGCGCGACAGCCGCGACAGCGCGTAGTTAGCCACCACGAACAGCAGGCCGACGAAGATCATCACCTGGAGGATCGGCGCCTCGACGTCCCCACCGCCCACGAACGGATTGCCCGCGGTCTGCGACAGGATGCGGCCGGAGCGCACCGCCTCCTGGATGGCGATGATCGACACGAGGGTGGTGTCCTTCATGAGCGTGATGAGCTGCGACACCGTCGCCGGGACCATTCGGCGCAGGCCCTGGGGGAGGATCACGAACCGCATCTGCTGCGCGTAGGACATCCCCAGCGCCGCTGCCGCCTCGCGCTGCCCGCGCTCCAGCGAGAGGATGCCGGCGCGCATGATCTCCGCCAGGACGGCGGAGTTGTAGAGGACCAGGCCGCCGATGCCGGCCAGCACGAGGCGCGAGCGCAGCGCCTCGGGCAGGAACCCGGGGGCGTTGTCGGCCCAGAAGTCCCTGACCGCCTCCGGCAGCGAGAGCGCAAGGTAGAGGATCAGGAAGATCAGTGGCAGGTTGCGGAAGACGTCGACCCAGAGCTTCGCCACGAGGCGCACCGGCCGCAGCTGGGACAGCGAGAGCAGCGCCAGCGCCAGACCGAGCGCGAGCGCCAGCACCATCGCGATGACCGCGATCTCGACGTTGACGAGAAACCCCTCGAGCAGGAACCGGGCGTTGTTCTCGGTCCACACCCACTCCCAGTTGTCGGGGTCGAACAGGTAGCCCATCAGCGGCGGATGCTGTAGCGAGCCTCGAGGGCCCGGAAGGCGATGGTGGCCGTCGCGGTCAGCAGCAGGTAGCCGACCGCGGCCCAGAAGAACGCCTCGGTGGTCTGGAAGGTGGCGGAGTTGACGATCCGCGCCTCCTTGAGGAGGTCGGGCAGCGCCAGCAGCGAGGCGCCGACGATCGCGGAGTTCTTGATCATCGCGATGGTTATCGATCCCAGCGGCGGGATGACGGTGCGGAACGCCTGCGGCAGGACGATCTGTCGCAGCACGGCCGGGTACGTGAAGCCCAGCGACAGGCCCGCCTCGATGTGGCCGCGACTGACGGCGGCGACGCCGGAGCGCAGGGCCTCGGCGACGTAGGCCGACGTGTAGACGCCGAGGCTTGCGATGCCCGCCGTCCAGGCGCTGATGTCCACGCCGCCGCGGCGCAGGCCGGCGAACGAGATGAAAAGGAGCACGAGCAGCGGCGTGTTGCGAAAGACCTCGACATAGACGGCGCCGATCGCCTGCAGCGGCCGCGACGGCGAGACCCGCAGCGCCGCGACAAGGGTCCCGAGGCCGAGCGCGATGACGAAGCTCGCCAGCACGAGCCTGAGGGTCACCCACAGGCCCGAGGCGAACTCGTCGACGTTCTCGGTGAGGATCTCGAGCACGGCGCAGCGGACCGGTTCGTCACTCCACGCTGCCCTTCAGCGCGTCCTCGAGCGTCGCCTGCGGCGGCTGCTGCTGCTCGCCCGTGAAGCGGCCGAGCCACTTGTCGTAGGCCTTCTGCCAGCGGCCGTCCGACTTGTAGTCCCGCAGGACGCCGTTGAGGAACTCCGCGAACTTGGCGTCCCCCTTCTTAAACCCGCCGCCGTAAGGCTCGACGGTCAGCACGTCACCCTTGACGAGCTGCAGGCTCTTGTCCTGGATGATCATGCCGGTCAAGATCACGTCGTCGGTCGAGATCGCGTCGACGGCGCCGTTGCGGATGAGCTCGAGGCATTCCGAGTAGGTGTCCACGAGCTTGAGGTCCGCCTTCGGCGCCTGCTTTTTCAGCGTGTCCTGGTAGGTGGAGCCCAGCGCCGTGCAAACCCGGTTGCCCGCGAGGTCGCCGACGCCGCTGATGTCCGATCCCTTCTTGGTCAGGATCCGGCCGTGCGCGATGAAGTACGGGTCGGTGAACCCGATCTGCTCGGCGCGCTCCTCGTTGATCGTCATCGTCGACAGGACGAGGTCGACCGTCCCGTCCTGGATGAACGGGATCCGGTTGTCCGAGATCGCCTCGACGAACTTCGGCTCGACGCCGAGCTTCTCGGCGACCGCCTTGCCGAAGTCGATGTCGAACCCCTCGATCGCGCCGGACGTGGGGTTCTTGAAGCCGAACGGCGGGACGTCGTACTTCACGCCGATGCGGATCTCGCCTGTGTCTTGGAGGCGGGCCATCGTCGTCCCGGCCTCGAACTTCTGAGCCCGCTCGGCCTTCCTGCCGCTCGGGGCGGCGCCCTCCTCGTCATCGCCGCCGCAGCCCGCTCCCACGAGCGCGAGCGCGAGGGCGAGGAACGCGACGAGCAACCAATCCCTCCTGCGCATGTGAATCTCCTCAGTGGTGGATGATCTTGTCCACGAACTCCCGGGCGCGCTCGCTGCGCGCGCCCGTAAAGAACTCCGCCGGCGGCGCCTGCTCCACGATCCGGCCGCCGTCGATGAAGACGATCCGGTCGCACACCTCGCGCGCGAAGCCCATCTCATGGGTGACGACGATCATCGTCAGGCCCGATCGGGCCAGGTCTCGCATCACGTCGAGCACCTCGCGGATCATCTCCGGGTCCAACGCGGACGTCGGCTCGTCGAACAGCATCAGCTTCGGCTCCATGGCGAGCGCCCGCGCGATCGCCACCCGCTGCTGCTGACCGCCGGACAGGTCGGCGGGATAGGCCGACGCCTTCTCGGGGATCCCGACGCGCTCCAGCAGCTCGCGTGCGCGCTTGCGCGCCTTCTCGGGCGGCACCGCCCGCACCCGGACCGGGGCGAGAGTCAGGTTGCGCTCCACTGTCATGTGCGGGAACAGGTTGAACTGCTGGAACACCATCCCGATCTCGGCGCGCAGCCGCGAGATCCCGCGTCGCGCGGCGTCAACGCGCTGACCGTCGAACGTGATCGAGCCGGCATCGATGCTCTCCAGCCCGTTCACGCACCGCAGCATGGTGGACTTGCCCGAACCCGACGGGCCCGCCACCACGACAGCCTCACCCCGGTGGACACTCAGGTCGATGCCGTCGAGCACGACGCTGCCGTCGAATGACTTGCGCACGCCCGAGAGCTCCACGATCACTTCGGCCATCGTCAGCGTGCAGACCCGCAAGCGGAGGCGGTGATCATCGCGGTCCTCCGGATGCTACTCCGCGAGTATCGGGCTGGCCCGCTCGGCGACCCCAGCCAGACCCGGCAGACCTATACGGCGAGCTCCTTGCAACGGGCGCGGTCCCAGTTCGCTCGCAACTCGGCTCGGTGGGCTTGCGCCCATTCGACGACGAGCCGCGTGGCGCGAGGCGGGAGCTCGCCCGCTAGGACAGCGAGGGTTTCGATGTCGACCGAGGCCTCGTCATCCGCGTATCGCGCGTGAAAGTGCGGGCGACCGACACGGAGCAGGACGGCTCCCCGCGGCGCGCGACGCGTGCGCGGACCGTACTCTCTGCGTACTCCCAACTCGGGGGATTGAACGGGCTCGTTCCGGCCGTGTCGGCCGTACGGGCCGCTACCGGCCGTACGGGACGAGTTTCCGGCGATCTCATAATCCGGAAGACGGAGGTTCAAATCCTCCCCGGCCCATCGCAGTTTGGCCGTGCGCCGCGAGCAGGTTGCGACCAGTCGGCTACTGCGTGGTGGCGTGAGCGCTCAGCGCCCCGAATACGGGCGCACTCGGGCGCCCGAGGAGGTAGCCCTGGCCCAGCTCTGCGCCGAGCTCGCGGAGCGCGGCGAGCTGGGCCGGGGTCTCGATGCCCTCGGCGATCACTTCGAGCTCGAGCGTGCGTGCGAGGTCGATGATCGTCCCGACGAAGCTCGCCTCCCGCCCGCCACCGGTCAGTCCGTCGATGAACTCGCGGGCGATCTTGAGGGCGTCCAGCGGGAGTGAGTGCAGGTAGCTGAGCGAGGAGTACCCGGTCCCGAAGTCGTCGAGGGCGATGCGGATCCCCAGTTCGCGCAGCTGCTGGAAGCGGGCGGCGCTGCCGCTGGCGTCGTCGAGCAACTGGCTTTCGGTGATCTCGAGCACGAGCTGCCCGGGTGCGATGCCAGCCTCGGCGAGGGCGCCGAGGACGCCGTCGACCAGGCCGGGATCGCGCAGCTCTACCGCGGAGAGATTGACGTGCATCCGGAGCGGCTCGGCGGCGGGATCCGTCTCGGCGTCCTGCCAGCGGCGCGCCTGCCGGCACGCCGCTTGCAGCACGAAGCGGCCGAGGGGCGCGATGAGGCCAGTCTCCTCCGCGAGCGGCACGAACTCCGACGGGGGGACGAGCCCGCGGCTCGGGTGCTCCCATCGGACGAGGGCCTCGGCGGCGACAATGCGGCCGGTCGGGAGCGAGACGATCGGCTGGTACTGCACGACGATCTGCTCACGTTCGATCGCCTTGGCGAGCTCCTCCTTGAGCCCGTGACGGCGCAGGATGGCGTGGGCCATCGACGGCTCGAAGTGCTCGAAACGCGCCTTGCCCTTGGACTTGGCGGCATACATCGCCACGTCGGCGTTGCGGATCAGCTCGTCTCCGTCCGCGCCACTCTGGCGGCCGTCGGCGACCCCCACGCTGAGGTGCACCGAGACGAGCTCGGCGCCGGCCTGGACGGGCAGGTTGAAGGCGCGCAGGATGCGATCGGCGACGACCCGGCCGTCCGCGACGGGATCGTCGACATTTGGGAGCACGACAGCGAACTCGTCGCCACCGAGGCGCGCGACGATGTCCTGCGGCCGCACGCAGCCGAGGAGGCGCTCCGCGACCGAGACCAGCAGTGCGTCGCCGACGCCGTGGCCCAGTGAGTCGTTGACGGTCTTGAAGTCGTCGACGTCGATGAACAGCACCGCGACGCGCTCGTGGTCGCGGGCGAGCTGCTCGCGCACCCGCTCCATGAACAGCGAGCGATTCGGAAGGTTGGTCAGCGGGTCGTGATACGCCTGGTGGTGCAACTGCTCCTGAAGGCTCTCGAGCTTCGTGACCGCCTGCTCGAGCCGGTCGTACTGCAGCGCGACACTCGCGTTGTTCGCAAGGGCCTCCAGCAGGCGCAGGTCGTCGGGGCCGAACTCGCGCGCGAGGCCGACCCGGTTGGCGAGCATGATCGTACCCATCGTGCGCTGCTCGCCCGGCAGCATGCCGACCATCGCATGACGGATGCCGCGCTGCTCGAGGTAGGCGCGCAGCCTCACGCTCCCGAACGGCGGCGTCAGCGCGACGACGGGGGTCTCCTCGTCGACGAGCGCCGCGAGCTCGTCGGCGATCTCGCGGTCGGCCGGCTGCATCGTGACGCGCGTGGCGCCGGGGCCGTGCGTCGTCCGGAGCGGCGTGCCGTCGGCGCCGAACAGCAGGACCTCGGCGACCTCGGAGCGGAACGCCTCCAGCGAACGCGCCAGCAGTCCTTCGATCGCCTCGGCCACCTCGGGTGAGCGGGACAGCGTGCGATTGGCCTCGTAGAGGAATTCGAGCTTTTCGTGGCGCTGGCGCTCGGAGATGTAGGCCCGATAGGCGGCGAACAACATCAGCGCGGGCACCAGCAGCACCGGCACAGCGCGCGCATCGGTCGCCACCACGAGCGCGGCGGCGATCGCGATGCTGGAGTTCGTAACGCTCACGGCGCCGCCCATGGCCAGCATCTGGCTGAGCGTGCGGAGCCGGAGTCCGCCCTCGGTGATCGCGATCGCGCCCGCGATGCACAGGATCGTGAGCCCGCTGCTCGCCAGGATCGCCGCGTACAGCCCGAGCCACGTGGCCGGCGCCAGCGCGTCGCTCGGGACCGCGGTGGCATGCGCGATCACAACGGCGAGCGAGGCGGCGAGACTCAGCTGCGCGAGGTTGAAGACCAGCTTGATCAGCGGCAGCCGGCGGTGGAAGGCCCACACGAGTCCCGTTCCGACGAGCGCGCCGAGGACCAGACCGTCGCCGCTCGCGAAGGCCAAGCCGAAGATGAACGGCAGGTCCCCGAGCGAGAACGAGTGCGCGCTGCGGCGGAACTCGAGGTGCACGACGCAGAGCTCACCGAACACGAAGCCGACGGCCACGACCCAGACCGGCAGGTGCGGTCGCGCGGCCGCCGGCGTGCCGTGGGCGAACGCGATCCAGCAGCCGGCGCCCAGCGCGGCAAGCGTGAGCACATAGAGCCAGATTGCGGCGGACCCGGCGGGACGCGGGATTCGGACGGCGTGACGCGCCATTGGCCGGGGGAATCGGCAGCGGACGCCCGGGCTTGAAGCGGGATGCCGCGATCGGCCCTCATCCAATCGTCCAGCTCCGGCCGCGAGCGCCGGCCGGCACGACCGCCGCCGGCGTGACGAAGGCGCCTCGATCACTCGTCCACCCGGGCTATAGGACGGCACCGCAGCGTTCGATTAGAGGGCAGGCAAGGATGCTGCTCAGGGCAAACCCGTCGCGAGGCGGGGACGCAAAGCCAGGGGTCTCGCAAGAGGGCGAGACGGCCCAGCCGCCAGCTTGACGACGCTCGAAGCACCGAGCGACATGGAGGTTGCGCTGAACATGACCAAGACCCCTTCCCACCGGCGTCGCGGACGCTGGCGGGCGATGTGGGCCGCACCCGCGGCCGCCGCCCTCGCGACGGCAACGCTCGCCGCGCCGGCGCAGGCGAAGCCGCGCGCCAACTACATCGTCCAGCTCGACGGCGGCATTTCCGCCAAGGCCGGCGCAGACGCCGTCAAGCGGGCCGGCGGCGAAGTCCAGCAGCAGCTGGGCCTCATCCACGGACTCGCCGCCGACATGTCCGCCGCCGAGGCGCGGACGCTGAACGGCAAGGCCGGCGTGAAGGCGGTGAGCCCCAACTCGCCGGTCAAGCCGACGGGCATCGACGCGTGGAACCTGCAGACGTCGTACCCGTTCGCGGCGAACGCCCCGTCCGCGTGGAACTACAGCGGCGCCACCGGCCGCGGCGTCGGTGTGGCGGTGATCGACACCGGCATCGCCGGCGACCTGCCCGACTTCAAGGGCACCGACGGTCGCTCGCGCGTCATCGCCACTGCCACGACCAACCCGGCCGCCACGACGGCGCGCGATCTCATGGGCCACGGCACCCACGTGGCGGGCATCCTGGCCGGCAACGGCTGGAACCGGTCGGACGGGCTGCGCGGGCGCTACATCGGCGTCGCCCCGGAGGCGAACCTGATCGCGATCAAGGCCGGCGACGACGCCGGCCGCGCGACCGTGCTCGACGTCATCTCCGGGCTCGCGTTCGCCATCGTGCACAAGGACGACCTCAACATCAAGGTCGTCAACCTGTCGCTGCAGTCCACGACGCCCCAGTCGTACACGTCCGACCCGCTCGACGCCGCGGTCGAGGCGGCCTACTTCCGCGGACTGCTCGTGGTCGCGGCCGCCGGCAACCGCGGCACGACCCCCGACGCGGTGAGCTACTCGCCGGCCAACGACCCGTTCGCGCTGGTCGTCGGCGGCGTCGACGACGCGGGCACCAAGGCGGCCGACGATGACAAGTTCGCCGGCTGGTCGTCGGGCGGACGCACCCAGGACGGGTTCGCGAAGCCCGACATCGCCGCCCCGGGCGCCCATGTCATCTCGACGCTGGCCCCCAACAGCCAGTTCCTCACGCTGTGCCCGACGTGCGTGCGCGACGGCGGCTACTTCCAGGCCGGCGGGACCTCGATGGCCGCCCCGGTCGTCGCGGGCGCCGCGGCGCTCGTCTACCAGGCGCATCCCGGCTGGACGCCCGACCAGGTCAAGACGACGCTGATGGCGACCGGCCGCTCGCTGGTCAACCTCGGGACGGTGCGCGAGCTCAACGTCGCCAAGGCCGTCGGGACCCAGACCCCGTACTCCGGCGTCAATGCCGGCGTCCCGCCGAGCCCGCTGCTCGTCGCCGCGGCGACCGGCCAGGTCGACTCGACGATGTCGAGCTGGAGCATGTCGAGCTGGAGCTCGGTCTCCGGCCCCAGCTGGGCGATGTCGAGCTGGAGCTGCTCCACCTGCGGCGTCGACCCTGCGGCCGTCGACCCGACGATGTCGAGCTGGAGCATGAGCTCCTGGTCAGCCGCATGGGGCTACTGATGCGCGATCTGAGCCTCCTGCGCCGGGTCATGTGCGGCGCCGCCGTACTGGCCCTCGCGGGACCGGGCGCGGCCGAGGCGTCGACCCGGTCCGGCGAGGCGATCGTCCAGTTCGACGCCGGTGTGAGGCCCGCCGCGCAGCGCGCCGCCGTGCAGGCTGCGGGTGGCCGGGTGATCCGCGACCTGCACGTCATCCACGGGCTTGGCGTGCGCCTGCCCGCGGGCGCGGCGACGCGGCTGGCGCGCACGCGCGGAGTCAAGGCCGTGACCGCCAACACCGGCGTGACGACCAGCGCCTCGAGCGGGACCCACTGGGGCGCGTGGAACTCCGATCTGCTGGCGACCGCGTTCGTGCAGTCGACGAGGACCGACAAGGCGTGGGCGAGCAACGCTTACCAGGCGACCGGTCACGGCGTGACGGTCGCGGTGATCGACACCGGCGTCGCCGGCGACCTGCCGGACTTTCGGGTGTCCGACACCGATCGGACGTCGCGCGTGATCGCCTCGGTGGTCACCAACCCGGATGCCACGACGGCCAGCGACCGCTACGGGCACGGCACGCATGTGGGCGGCCTGGTCGCCGGCAACGGCACCGCGCTGGACGCGTCGGACCCGCTCCTCGGACGCTACGCCGGAACCGCGCCGGAGGCCGATCTCGTCTCCATCAAGGCATCCGACGACCACGGCAACTCGACCCTGATCGACGTGATCGCCGGCCTGCAGTTCGCGGTGGACCACAAGGAGGACTACGGCATCCGCGTGGTCAATCTGTCGATGAACTCCGCCGTGGCGCAGTCCTACCGGACGGATCCGCTCGACGCGGCGGCCGAGGCGGCCTGGTTCCACGGCCTCGTGGTGGTCACCGCCGCGGGCAACCGCGGGACCGCGGCCGATGCCGTCTCCTACGCACCGGCGAACGACCCGTACGTGATCGCGGTCGGCGGGGTCGACGACCGCGGCACCAAGGACACCACCGACGACACGCTCGCCGCGTGGTCCAGCCGCGGCGTCACGCAGGACGGCTTCGCCAAGCCCGACCTTGTGGCCCCGGGCGCGCACATCGTCGCGCCGCTCGCCCCCGACAGCGACTTTCCGTCGCTGTGCCCGGCGTGCGTCGTCGACGGGCGCTACTTCCGCATCGGCGGCACCTCCATGGCGGCCCCGATCGTGGCCGGCATCGCCGCGGACCTGATCTCGGCCCACCCGGACTGGACGCCCGACCAGGTGAAGGGCGCCCTGACCTACCGCGGAGGCCACAACTCCAAGTGGTGGAACCCGCGGCCGACCGCCGACGGAGCCTGGGAGGTCGCGGCCGACAACGCGCTCACCGCCACCGCGGACGAGCTGAGCTCCAACCAGGGGCTCACGCCGAACGACCTGATCGACCCCACCACGGGCGACATCGACTACACCCGGGCGTCGTGGAGCCGGGCGAGTTGGTCGACCGCCGGCGACGTGCTCCGGGCCAGCTGGAGCCGCGCCAGCTGGAGCTGCGCGTGTACCGCCGACATGCTCGGCGACAGCACGACGACGCGGGCCAGCTGGAGCCGGGCCTCGTGGTCCAGCTTCTTTGGCGAGGACCCGACGAGCTACGGCGAGCTCACCGGCGGCACCACCGGGAAGGTCGAATCCGCGACGGCCGCCGACGCGACCGGCTCGCCGGCGATGACGCTGACGTCCAGCGCCGAGACCGGGCCCAGCGCGACGACCACCAAGTCGTCGCGACTGCACTAGCGCACGAGAAGAGGGGGGCGGCTCCTGGAGCCGTCCCCCTCCTGCGCATGCCGATCCTTCGCTCGCGGAGCCAGGTCCCGCGAGGCGGTGTAGCCGCGGCCGATTCATATCCGGGGCGAGCCGGATCACGGCTGGGCCGTCCGTGCGGCGGCCGATCTCCTTGCGCGTCCAGGAGGGCGGCTGTGATGGGCTTGACCGCCTCGCGGATCCACATCGGCGGCTCGTCGAGCAACGGCTTCCCGACGACGTCGTCGATCGTCATCCGACGATTACCGACAGCCCCTGGGTGCTGCTGTACGTCAAGCGGTGGCTGGGCGCCCCGCTGCAGCTCCCAGACGGCACCCTTCAGCAGCGAACCTGGGGAACACGCAAGCATCGGCGGTCTCGCCGATCCTTGCGAACCTGTTCATGCACTACGCGTTCGATGCGTGGATGGCCCGCGAGTTCCCGGGCTGCCCGTTCGAGCGCTACGCCGACGGCAGTGTCGTGCACTGCGTGAGCAAACGGCAAGCCGAGTACGTGCTCGCCCGGATCGCCGCGCGCATGCAAGAGGTCGGGCTCACGCTGCACCCGGACAAGACGCGGATCGTCTACTGCAAGGACGGTAAGCGCCGGACCAGGCACGAGCACACCTCGTTCACCTTCCTCGGCTACACCTTTCGGCACGGGAGGCGCGCGCCAAGCACGGCGGGTCGTGTACGGTTCTACCGGTCGGCGCTGCATCCCCTCCTGTGGCGCGTCAACACCTACCTGAGGCGCTGGGCCGGGAAGAAGTACCGACGGCTGCGGACCTACAAGCGGTTCAAGCGGTGGTGGGCCGGACTCCAACAACGCGAGCCTGGCCTGTTCGCCCAAATGGCAATGGGTCCGCGCCGCCTGACGGCCGGTGAGAAGAGCCCGGTGACGGGAGACTGTCACGCCGGGATCTGCCGGAGCCGGGGGCTGCGATGCCCCCGGCCACCCAACCAGGAGGTCATTCTTTGTCGCTGACGGAGAGAACCCCGCCCACCATCGCGGTTGATCGAGGCTGAGAACCAGGCCCAGGGCCACCGGTCCGACGTTGCCGGTGGTCGTGCGCGACAAGGCGGTCGGGCGATCACGACCTCGCGCGCTGCCGCGCGCCGGCTCGCTCGCCGGGGTAGATGGCACGCACGACGATTCCGGCGTCGCCCCCTGCCGGTTCACCGAGGTGGACCATCGGCTCGGCACGCCGGCGGCCCGTCGGTTCCTCGGTCGGTACGTCAGGGTTCTATCGCAGGACCGGCCGGCGGCGGCAGGCCCGATGCAGCAACAGGAGGGCTCCCGCGTAGAGCACGACGTCGCCCATGCTCAGCACGTTCCCGAGCCCCCAGGGCGCCGGGACCGGGATGATGTCGCCGAGCGCGGGCAGATGGGGCTCGGCGACGGCCGCGGAGTTCTCGAATCCGTCGGGGGCCGGCACGCCGGGCCGCCGCGAGCGCGGCGGGAGACGCCGGCATCACGCCGCCGTTGGCGGCAATCGCGGCGAAGTTGAGTGCGCCGCCGAGTGCGATCGCCCGGCCCCCGGGCAGCGTGCGATTAGCCACGAGGAACGTGGCGGCAAGCGCGGAGCTCGCGACGTGCAGCGCCGCATGAAGCGTGTGACCGCCCCCGCCGAACTCGGTGATCGCCACCTGGACCGCGATCGCGACAAAGGCGGCAGCGCTGCCGCGGAGCCTCACCTCCAGGAGGCGAGACAGCCGCCCGCCGGCGAGCGGGACAGTCGCAACAGAGGCGATCGCGAGCAGGACGAGCAGCATTCACGCGACGCGCTCGTGCCGCCGGCGCGGCGCTTGCTCGGCCTCCAGCGCGAGCGTCGTGCCGGCGACGCGCTCGGCGGGCACGGGGCGGCTGAAGAAGTAGCCCTGGGCGCCGTCGCAGCCGAGCCGGCGCAGCTCGTCTCGCGACTCGCGAGTCTCGACGCCCTCGGCGAGCACGCGGAGCCCGAGATTCTGTGCGAGGTCGATCGTCGAGCGCACGATGATCTGATCGCCGGGGTTCGTGTCCATGTTCAGGACAAAGGACCGGTCGATCTTGAGCTCTGCCACGGGCATCCGCCGGAGGTAGGCCAGCGACGAGTAACCGGTCCCGAAGTCGTCGATCGCGAGCTCGATGCCCATGCCGGCGAGCTCGTGCAGAACGCCCAGCGCGCAGTCGGGGTCGCTCATGATCGCGCTCTCGGTGATCTCGAGCTTGAGCCGCTCCGGTGAAGTTGCGGTGGCGTTCAGAAGCCGCGCAACCTCGGTGGGGAACGCCGGATCGACCAGGTTTCCGGCGGCGACGTTGACCGCCACGATGTGGTCGAGTCCCTCTCGGGCCCACCGCCGGCGGTCCTCCAGCGCCGCCTCCAGCACTTCGAGCGTCAGGACGCGGATCAGGCGCGTGGTCTCCGCGATGTCGAGAACGCTGCGGGCTCCAGAAGGCCCAGCGACGGGTGCTGCCACCGCGCGAGCGCTTCCACCGCGGCAACGCGTCCAGTGGCGAGGTCGACCTGCGGCTGGTACCAGGGCCGTAGCTCGTCCGCGCCGATCGCTCGACGGAGATCCGCGGCGAGCGCGAGGCGCTCGGGCGTATGGTGATCATCTGCCGCGGAGTACGTCGCGTGCGGGAGGTGCGCGCGCTTGGCGTAGTACATCGCGATGTCGGCGTGCCGCAGCAGGCTGTGAGGGTCCGCACCGTGGGCGGGGTGGACGGCGATGCCGATGCTTGCGTCTACCTCGAGCGCGAGGCCGTCGAGATCGCATGGCGCCGACAGCCCGGCCGTGATGCGCTCGGCCACCTGCTCGGCCTCCCGGGACGCCTCGTCCTGCGACAGCCCCGTGACGAGGACGACGAACTCGTCGCCGCCGAGCCGCGCGACGCGATCGCACGGACGCACGGCCGCGACCAAGCGCTCCGCGACCTGGCGGAGCAGCAGGTCGCCATGATGGTGACCGAGCGTGTCGTTGATCTCCTTGAAGCGGTTGAGGTCCATCAGCAGCACTGCAAAGCGCTGTTCTTCATCGACTGCCCGTTCCATCAGCCCGAGCAGCCGCGGCCGGTTGGCGAGGCCGGTCAGCGCGTCGTGGTTGGCCTGATGCTCGCTGCGCGCGGCGACCCGACTGCCCTGATAGACGGCCGCGATCGGCAGCAGACACGCCGGGTAAAGCGCCGGTGAGAACCGCAGCAGCGCCAGCACCGCGGGGGTCAGCGACAGCAGCACGGCGCCGACGTGGAGGCTGAAGGCGAGGTCGTCGGGAAGTAATGCAGCGGGTTCCTCCGGACGTGCATCGCCACCGCCACGCCCACGAGGGCCATGTTGGTCAACAGGAACGCCGCTCCGCCGAGCAGCACCGCGGGCAGCTCGCGCGAGGCCCCAAACCGCGGGCGACGGCGTGCCGATCGCGAGAGGCGATCTGACGGCGCGCGTCGGGCGGTAGCCACTCGAAGATCGGGTGATGCGCGGGAGCGATTTCGAGCGATCGCCCGATGTGCCGCCTGCCGAGGCCGCCTAGCTTCGAGCCGTCGCTAAATCTCCCTCGCAACGCGCCCGGCGAGCCGCCGCGGCGCGGAAAGGCACATCATGCTCTCCAAGATGCAAGGCCTCACGGCCGCGCTCGCCGCCGCCGGCGCACTGGCGGTCGCGGCGCCTGCCGCGCACGCGATGACGGTGCGCGTCGGCGATCCGGACCTGGTCGCCCGCGTGGCGCTCCGGGTGCCGGTCAGCGTCTCCTGCACGCCGTTCGACCCCGCGCTCACGCACGTGTCCGACGGTGTGTTCGTCTCCGTCCAGCAGGCCTCGGGCCGAGGCATCGCGTCCGGCTCCGGCTTCTTGTCGGGCGGGCCGGTCGGCATGACTCCCTCGCCGCTGCTCTTCGCCTGCGACGGAAGCGAGCAGACCGTGACCGTGCCGGTCTCGGCGAGTGCCGCAGGCGCGCCGTTCCACGGCGGCCCCGCCGTCATCACCGCGAGCGCGAACGCGTACGCCGCGCAACCGTGCTTCCCCGGCTCGACCAACTGCTTCTTCAACTACACGACGCAGTCGGGCAGCTCCGGCGCGGTCGAGGTGCACCTCTGACCATCCCCGTGATGTGACCCCCGGGAAACCCGCACACGAGGTCCGGGCCAATCGATGCGCAACGACCACGAAACCCCGATGGCCCGGCGGCCGATGGCCGGCACGACCAAGCCCGATCGCATCATGAACTACATCGAGTGCGACCTCGCCGCCGAGCTCACGCTCCCGCAATGGCGCCAGGCTCGCGCCGCCGCGCGGGCACGCCGGCGGGGTGTGATCCGCTTCAGGGCTGGCCGCCGATAGAGCGCGGTGCGCGCTCTACGCCGCATTCCCCCACACAGGCTGACCACCTCTGTGGCCAGGCCCGCGGGAGCGTGAAGATGACGCGCTCCCGCGGGATCTCCGGCACCGGCTCGCCCGTGAACGGCGTGATCACGGCGGAAGCTCCGGCTGGCCCGACCCCCGGCGGGGGTCTTCCGGAGGCGGCAGTCGGGCCGGGTGCCATGGAGGCGGCCCACGCAGGCAGCCAGAGTGCGACTACCGCTGAGACGCTAGAGCACCAGGAGGCTTCCATGGCACCGACGCTTCATGTCCCGCCGGCCCGCGGCAGGCGCGAACAGTCCGCAGCTCGCCTCGTCGCGCTCGACGCGGATCGTCCGCACCATGGCGCCCCGGTCCCCGACCCGCTCCGGATCGTGGTCGCCGAGGGGCATGGACTGGTCCGCGCGGGCCTTCGCGCCCTGCTCGAGCGCCAGGAGGGCATGCGCGTTGCCGCCGAGGCGGCCACGGGCGAGGACGCGGTCGCCGCAACCCGCGAAGTCCGCCCGGATGTCGTGCTCATCGACATGGATCTGCCCGGAGGCGGCGGGCTGGCGACGGCGCAGCGGATCCTCGACGACACGGAGGCCCCGGCGAGCCACGTGGTGATGCTCATCACGTCCGAGAGCGACGAGGCCGTGTTCGGGGCGCTGCGGGCCGGTGCCACCGGGCTCCTGCCCAAGGACGCCGATCCGGAGGATCTCGTGAGAGCGGTCCGGGCCGTGGCGGCGGGCGACGCGCCGCTGGCGCCGAGCCTCGCGCGCAGGCTCGTGGCGGACTTCCTCGCGCGGCCGGAGCGGCTGCGCTCGACCTCCGAGCAGCTCGACGAGCTCACCGCGCGCGAGCGCGAGGTCGTGGGCCTGGTGGCCTGCGGGCTGAGCAACGAGGAGATCGCGGAACAGCTCGTCGTGACGCGCGCGACCGCGAAGACCCACGTGAGCCGGGCACTGTGCAAGCTCAATGCGCGCGACCGCGCGCAGCTCGTCATCCTCGCCTACGAAGCGGGGCTGGTGCGGCCGCGTCCGCACTGGCCGGAGTCGTCCGGACGCCCCGGGATCAGCCGACCCGAGGCGACCGGCTCGATCCGGCGAGCCGACGTCCGTCCCATCGCCGCGTGACGGGATCATCCGATGCGTCAGGGAGCTGGGGGTCCGCCACCGCGCCCAGGTCGGACACGTAGTCGGCGAACTCGCGCTCGAACGCCGGCCACCACTCCGCATGGCGTCGATGATGCGGAGCCGGGGCGCGGGCCGGCATCACGAGGTGAGCAGCGAGACGCGCAGCGGCCCCGATGGGAACGCCGTGGCGTCGAACGAGAACACCTGGTACCGGCGCCCGCGCACGGTGACCGCGCCGCGCGCCGGCAGCCGGGCTCGTCCCGGTGAGAGCGTGCTGCCCGGCACCTCTCCTGTCGCGGTGTGCAGGACGACGTCGGCGCCCGTGAAGCGATGCATCAGCTTGATGTAGCCGGTGTCGTCCTGGATCGAGAGCGTGACGGTGCCGACCAGCCGACCGTGCGAACGGACCACGGTCGACGCCGGCGCGAGCACGTAGGGGCCGCCGACGTCGTTGATCAACCGTTCACTCTGGTCGCGGGCGCGGATGCGCACGACGTGCAGGTGCGGGTCCTCGAAGAACCGGACGATCCGCGTGCGGACGGCGGCCGGGTTGCGGTCCGCAACCGCGCGGATGAAGCGCGGGTCGCTCGCGACGACGTGGAGCACGTGCTCGGTCTGCGGACCGGCGCTCTCGGACCGGAGCAGGCGCCGGCCGACCGCGCCCACGGTGTTGGCCGCGGTCGCGCTCGAGCTCCTCCCGCACAGCGCTGCGTCCGGCGCCGGGATGAGCAGCTCGATCCGCAGGCCTCCAGAGGGGAATGACTCGGCGGGCAACGTCGCCAGCGTGTAGCCGGTCCCCGCGACGGTGGCGGTCCCGCCTGCCGGAAGCGCGTGGGGGACGGGCAGCGTGCTCAGGACCTGGCGCCGGCCGGAGCGCATCACGACCTGGGCGCCCGTGAGCTGCTCGATGATGCCGGCGAGGCCGGAGTCGGTCCCGGTCGCCAACGCGAAGCGCCCGACGGGGGCGCCGGCGGCATCGCGGAGGCTGCCGCGAGCCGGCGCGAGCGCCGCGCCGCTGCCGAACGACGCCAACGCGTGGTGACCGCGTGCGATCTCGATGCGTCTGATGTCGGCTCGCAGCAGCGGTCGCAGCGCCGCTCGCGTGGCGGCGGGGTCGTCGCGCGCGACCGCCGCCGCGAGCGGTGCCGAGCGCTCGACGCGCGCGACCGCGCCGGCGACGTCGCGCCCGTGGGCGGCCTGCCCATAGATCCGGCTCGCGATGTTCGCGATCTCTGTGCTGACCGTCCTGCTGCAGGATCCGGCTGGTGCGGCGGTGGCGGTCGCCGGCTTCGGGGCTGCCGCGCATCCCGCGAGCGCGGCGCCGAGCCCCGCGGCGGCGAGCGTCGCGCGCGCGCTTGCGTGCCCGTCGCGGCGCAGTGATCGACTCCAGGCTGAGCGTGACATGCGGCCAAGCCTGGGCGCCGGCGGATTGGCGCGGGGTCAAGGTCGTGTTGGCGACTCGTTGGGCCGGCGGGCACGAGCGCCCCGCCTGACCGCCGACCGTGCGCCGTACGTCCGGAGGCGTACGCGCAAGTGCCGCCGCCAGGCCGATGACGGACCGGCCGCCGCGCGCCACGATCGTTGCCCTAGCGATCCCTCGATAGCCAGGAGCAGGGCCATGTACCGACAAGCGCGCGAACGGATCATCACCGCCGAGGTGAGAAAGCTCGAGCGGCGCCAGGCGGTCGAGCGGGCCAAGCGCGACGCCGACGGGCCGCCCCGTGCCGTTGCCGGCGTCCGCTCGACCCGCTGCCACTCCACTGATGGGGGCGAGCGATGCCCGGCGCGCCGGTGAGCCAGCCGCGGCCGCGGTTCCCCGCGCGCTACCTGGTGATCGTCGTCGTGCTGCTCGCCGTCAACTGGCTGGTGGCGGGGGCGCTGTATCCGAGCCCGAAGCCTGGCGGGACGGCCGGGGACGGGCAAGACGCTGCTCGCCCGAGCCGTGGCCGGGGAGGCCGGCGTGCCGTTCTTCTCGATGTCGGCCTCGGAGTTCGTGGAGATGATCGTCGGCGTCGGCGCCTCGCGCGTGCGTGACCTGTTCGTCCAGGCCAAGGCCGCCGCGCCGGCGATCGTCTTCATCGACGAGCTCGACGCGATCGGGCGGGCGCGCACGGCGGGCCTGCTGCCCGGCGGCAACGACGAGCGCGAGCAGACGCTCAATCAGATCCTCACGGAGATGGACGGCTTCGAGCCGGGCACGGGCGTGGTCGTGCTGGCGGCCACGAACCGGGCCGAGGTGCTCGACCCGGCGCTGCTGCGGCCCGGCCGCTTCGACCGCCGGATCGCCGTCCAGCCGCCGGACATCGCGGGCCGGCGCCGGATCCTCGAGGTGCACACGCGCTCGCTGCCGCTCGCCGAGGACGTCGATCTCGACGCGCTCGCGGCCGCGTCCCCGGGGATGGTCGGCGCGGATCTCGCGAACCTGGCCAACGAGGCCGCGCTGCTGGCCACGCGGCGCGACCACGACCGCGTCCAGCAGCGCGACTTCACGGATGCCCTCGAGCGCGTCGTGCTCGGCGCCGAGCGCAGGATCGTGCTGAGCCCGGAGGACCGCCGCCGCACCGCCTACCACGAGGCGGGCCACGCGCTGGTCGGCATGCTCACGCCGGGGGCCGACCCGGTCCGGAAGGTCTCGATCATCCCGCGCGGTGACGCGCTCGGGGTGACGTACGCCGCACCGGACGCCGATCGCTTCAACTACGACGAGCGCTCGCTGCTGGCCAGGATTCGCGTGGCGATCGCCGGACGCGCCGCCGAGGAGCTCGTGTTCGGAGACCTGACCACCGGCGCCGAGTCCGACATCCGGCAGCTGACCCAGCTCGCACGCGCGATGGTCGCGCGCTGGGGCATGAGCCGCGCACTCGGGCCCGTCGCGCTGCTGGCCGAGCCGGCGGACGGCCCGGTACCGGCGCCGGCCTCGGTCAGCGAGGCCACCAGCCGCGCGGTCGACCGCGAGGTGCGCCGCATCGTCGCAACGGCGCACAAAGACGCACTCGCACTCCTGTCCGACGAGCGCTGGCGCCTCGACCGGCTCACGGAAGCGCTGCTCGAGCGCGAGACCCTCGACCAGGCGGACGCCTACCGCGCCGCCGCCCTCGAGCCGCCGGGGCGACCTCCCGCCGTCCGTCTCGCGGCCTGATCCCGAAGGAGCCGACCACGATGCGAATCTCCAAGCTCAAGGCAGTCGGCGCCGGCCCGCCGCTGCTGGCCGCCCTCGCCGCGTCTTCACTCGCCGGCGTGGCGATGGTCATCTGGCTGGCGCGTACCAACAGTCCGTGGGTCGTGGCCGGCGGCGTCGCGGTCGTGCTCGCGCTGGTGGCGTCGCTGGCGCTCCAGCTCCGCCGCCTGCTGGCCCGCGAGACGGAGCCCGCCGCCGACCGCCGGCGGGGATGGGCGGGCGCGCTGCGGCTCGCCGTCATGCCCGGGCTGCTGGTCCCGCTCGTGGTGGCGGGCGCCGTCGCCGCCGCGCCGCGGCCGCACGGCACGCCGGCGGCGACGGTGCGCGACTTCCTCAGCGCCGCGGTCGTCGACAACGACGGCGTCACCGCCTGCAAGTACCTCACCGCGCGCTCGCGCGTCGACTTCGAGGGTCGCAACGCCGTCCGCTCCAGCTGCGAGAGCTTCTTCGGCGGCGCGGGGCTCACCCTCGGAGGCCGGACCGTCTCGTCCAACGCGCAGCTCGACGCTCTCCACTACCGGGTGACCGCCCAGGGGCTGGACCGGCTGGTGACCGTCTCCTACCGGGGGCAGGCGATCGGCTTCCTTCTGCGTCCGGCCAACGCGCCGGAGCTCGACGAGTTCCAGGCGCCGCCGACGAGCTGGCGCATCGCGTCGAGCGTGAACGGGCTCGGGGAGCCGGTCGGTGCGCCGCCCGCCTGAAGCGATGCCGGAGCGCGAGACTCGGGTTCTCCCTACCTCCGGCCTGCGCCGCCGTTGCGATGATGGCGCGGTGCCCGGAGGAGTCCTGGTCGTCGACGACGATCCCGCGTTTCGCCGCCTGGCGCGACGGGTCCTCGCCGCCTTCGATCTCGGCGTCGTGGGCGAGGCGGCGACCGTGGCGGCGGCGATCGCCGCCGCGGCGGCGCTGGAGCCCACCGCGGTGCTCGTCGACGTCGGCCTGCCCGACGGCGACGGGGTCGCGCTCGCCCGGGAGCTCGTCGCGCTCCCCTGGGGCCCGCGCGTGGTGCTGACCTCGAGCGACGCCGAGGCCGCCACCCCGAGCGACGTCCGGCGCAGCGGGGCGATCGCCTTCGTGCCCAAGGACCAGTTGCCCAACGCCGCGCTTCGCGACCTCCTCGGCGAGCGGTAGTTGCCGGTACGGTAGGGCCGTGACGGACGCCCTGCGCGTGGTCATCGCCGAGGACGACGTCCTCCTGCGGGAGGGAATCGCCAGGCTGCTGGCGGAGGCCGGCTTCGAGGTGGTCGCCCAGGCCGGCGACGCCGAGGCCTTCCTGCGCAGGGCGCTGGCGCACCGGCCCGATGTTGCGGTCGTCGACGTCCAGATGCCGCCGGGCCGCTCCGACGATGGGCTCCGCGCGGCGGTCGAGCTGCGGCGTCAGCGGCCCGAGACGGGCGTCCTCGTGCTCTCGCAGCACTACGAGGAGAGCTACGCGGTGGACCTCATCGGCGATCGCGCCGAGGGCGTCGGTTACCTCCTCAAGGAGCGCGTGGGGGACGTCGACGTGTTCATCGACGCGGTGCGCCGCGTGGCCGCCGGCGGTAGCGCGCTGGATACCCAGATCGTCGCGCGCATGCTCGGACGCGGCACGCCGCGCGGCCCGCTCGCCCAGCTCACGCCCCGTGAGCGCGAGGTGCTCGCCGAGATGGCCGAGGGCAAGTCGAACGAGGGGATCGCGAAGGCGCTGTTCGTCACCGAAGCGGCCGTCGAGAAGCACGTGACGAGCATCTTTCAGAAGCTCGGGCTCACACCCACCTCGACCGAGCACCGGCGGGTCATGGCGGTGCTCACGTACCTTCGCGGCTCGCGGAGCTGACCGGCAGCGTCGCGCGCACGATGGTGCCGGCGCCCCGCGGGCTGTCGATCGCCAGGCGTCCTTCGAGCGCCTCGACGCGATCCTCGAGGCCGAGCAGGCCGGAGCTGCCGTTGAGGCGCGCGCCGCCGACGCCGTCGTCGCGCACCTCGACCTGCAGGGCGCCTCCCTCGATCCTGGCCGTCACCTCCGCGCTGCTCGCCTCGGCGTGCTTGACCGTGTTCGTGAGCGCCTCCGCGACGACGAAGTACGCCGTCGCCTCGATCGCCGGCTCCAGACGCTCGACCGGCACGTCGACGGTCACCGGCAGCGGCACGCGCGACACGAGCGACTCGACGCCGGCGCGGAGCCCTCCGCGCGTCAGGGGCGCCGGCAGGATCCCGTGGGCGAGCTCGCGCAGCTCGCTCGTCGCTCGCTCCGCCTGCTCGAGCGCCTCCGTCACAAGCGCTTCGCTCGTGGCGTCGCCGTCGCGGAACGCGCGCTGCGCCAGCTTGAGCGTGATGACGGTGTGGACAAGCCGCTGCTGCGCGCCGTCGTGAAGGTCGCGCACTACGCGGCGGCGCTCGTTGTCGGCGGCCGCGAGCACCCGCGCCCGCGACTCGGCCTCCCGCCGGCGCTGCGCCTCCACCTCGCGCAGGCGCTCCGCCAGGTTGGCCACCATCACCACCGCGACCGCGGCGACGAGAAACACGCCCAGGGCCACCCAGTTCCGCGTTCCGGTGATCCCGAGGCTGTGATCGGGCGGGATGTGGAACCAGTCGTAGGCGGCGGCGCTGGCGACCGCGGTCACCACGCCGAGCCGCGGCCCCCAGCCGGCGGCGACGAAGATGACCGCCACCAGGTAAACGGGGCCGAGGGAGTCGACCGGCGCGAGATCCTTCAGCGGCGAGATCAGCAGCGTGCACGCCGCCACGGCGGCCGCGGCGACCGCCACGCCGAGCAACGTCGAGTGACGGTGCTGACGGGCGAGCCAGCGGAGGGGGGACATCGGTGCCGAGCATAGTCGCCCCACGCGGCGTCCCTGCACCCTGCGGAGTAGCCGCAAGAGTCGCCCGGCGGCCGATGACGAAGGGGCTCCCGCGGACCATCATCGCCACAGCCGAATGCACCGCCCGACCACGCAGAAGAAGGAGTCGCAACCCATGACAGCCGCCCCGATGCGCGCTGCCGACGGCACTGATCGCTCCGAGGGCCCCGCGCCGCCGAATCCGCGCGGCGGGTGGCGCCGCCTCGCCGTGGCGACGGCCGGATCGGGGCTGCTCGGCGCGGCCGTGCTCGCCGCCATCCTGTTCGCCACCGGCGCGGTGGATCACGGCACGACCGTCGTCGAGCCGCTGACCGCCGGCGCGACCGTGGGGTCCGGCCCGCTCCATCCGACGGCGCTGTACGCCGACGCGGCGCCCGGCACGGTCGACATCACCGCGCGGAGCACCAGCACGGTCGAGAATCCGTTCAACCCCTTCGGTCCCTCGCGCCAGGAGTCGACGTCGACCGGGAGCGGCATGGTCATCGATGGGCGAGGGCACATCCTGACGGCCGACCACGTGATCCGGGGCGCGTCCTCGGTCACCGTCACGTTCTCCGACGGCACCGCCCGGACTGCGCGGGTCCTGGGCCAGGATCCCTCGACGGATCTCGCCGTCCTCGACGTGAATCCTGCCGGCCTCACCCTTCACCCCCTGCGGCTCGGCGACGCGGCGGCCCTCCAGGTCGGCGCTCCTGTGGCCGCCATCGGCGATCCGTTCGACTACCAGCGGAGCATGAGCACGGGCATCGTGTCGGGCCTCGACCGCACCATCCAAGGCCTCAACGGCTTCTCCGTCGGCCACGCGATCCAGACGGACGCGCCGATCGATCCCGGCAACTCCGGCGGGCCGCTGCTGAACGCCGGCGGACGGGTGATCGGCATCGTCGACCAGATCGCCACCGGCAATTCGGGCGCGGACAGCAGCACCGGCGTCGGGTTCGCCGTGTCCGCCGACGTCGCCAGGGCCGAGCTCGGCGCGCTCGAGCGCGGCGCGACGGCCAGGCACGCCTACCTCGGAATCGCGACGGCGCCGGCAGTCGGGACGGGCAGCGGCAACGGCGTCATCGTCCAGGCGGTCGCGAGCGGCAGCCCGGCCGCCAAGGCCGGCCTGCACGCCGGCGACGTGATCGACGCCGTCGGCGGCAAGCCGCTGCGCGGTGTCAACGATCTGATCGCGATGCTCGCCGGCCGCCGCCCCGGTCAGGCCCTGACGCTCGGCGTACTCCGAGGCGCGCGCCACCTGACGCTCCGCGCCACGCTCGCCGCGCAGCCGACCGGCGCCTCCGCCGGATAGCCGACGTCCGCGCGCCCGGCCATCAGACGCCGGCGATCGATCGCGCCCGCTCGGCGCGCTCCTGCGCGCGGGCCCGGATCCGCTGCTCGTCGAGCGTCGTCACCTGCCCGTCGCGCACGACGACCCGGCCGTTGACGAGCACCGTGTGGACGTCGGCCCCCCGCGCCGAGTAGACGAGCGCCGCGAGCGGGTCGTTCATCGGCGTGAGGTGCGGGGCCCGCGCGTCGAGCAGCACGACGTCGGCCAGGTGACCCTGGGCGAGCGCGCCGAGGCGCCCGCCGAGCCCGATCGAGCGCGCGCCGTTGCGGGTCGCCATCTCCAAGACGTCGCGGGCGACCAGCGTCTCGGCCGCGCCCGACGTGACCTTGTGCAGCAGCGCGGCGTCCTTCATCGCCTCGATCATGTCCTGGGCGTTGTTGCACGCGGGGCCGTCACAGGCGAGGCCGACGTTGATGCCGGCCTCGCGCAGCCGGGGGACCGGCGACACCCCGGAGGCGAGGATCATGTTGCTGGTGGGGTCGTGGATGACGTGGGTGCCGGTGTCCGCGATCAGCGTGATGTCGGCTTCCGAGAGGTGCACGCAGTGGTTGAGCATCACCGCGTCGCCGAGCGCGCCGACGTCGGCGAGCATCTCGACGTTGCTCCTGCCGGTGCGCTCGCGCACGAGCGCGTTGTACTCGGGCGTCTCCGCGGTGTGCAGATGGATGCGCGCGCCGTGGCGGTGCGAGAGCTCGACGGCGTCGCGGAAGGAGCCGGCGCTGGAGCCCCACGGCACGAGCGGCCCGACGCCGATCTGCGTGCGCTCGGCGCCCTGGAACTCGCCGATCAGCCGCTCGGAGCGCTCCACGATGTCCGCGCGCCGCTCGACGAAGCCCTCGAAGAACGACTCGTCGTTGGCGCAGCGGAAGAACACGGCGCGGATGCCCGAGCCGTCGAGCGCACGCGCGGCCAGGACGTCGACCTCCTGGTCGTAGTGCGGGGAGAAGAAGACCTCGCAGATCGTCGTGTTGCCGGCGCGCAGGTTCTCGATCGCGCCGAGCTGCATGCTGGTCTCGTAGTCCTCGGGCTCGAACGCGCCCATCAGCGGCACCTGGGCCTCCGAGAGCCAGTGGAGGAGGCTGCGGTCCGTGCCCAGGTTGCGCCCGAAGATCATGCACAGGTGCGTGTGCGCGTTGACGAACCCGGGCGTCACCAGCATCCCGGAGGCGTCCAGCACCTCGTCGGCGCCGTCGGACGGGCCGGCCCCGGAGCCCACGTCGATGATCGCCTCGCCCTCGATCAGCACGTAGCCGTCGTCGATGACCGGGCGGGCCTCGTCCGCGGTGAGCAGCGTCCCGCCGCGGATCAGCGTCCGCGCCATCTCAGGCGGTCGCGCCGTCGTGCGCGGCGGTGGCGGCCGCTCGCCGGCTCTCGTCCCAGGACGCCACGTGCACCTCGGCGACGTGGTTCGGGCCCGCGAGCCAGCTCGGATGGCGCTCGAACACCTTCATGTCGTGGCCCGGGATCACCCGCTCGAGCTCGCCGCCGACACGCTCCTGGAGCTCGCCGTAGGTCATGAGCATCTGGTAGGTGCCGCCGTTCGTGTATCCGCTCGGCCACATCTCCTCGATGTTCGAGTACCACATCGCGGTGTCGCTGGCCACGACGTACTCGCCGTTGCTCGTCGGCACCGTGAACCATTGGATCCCGAACGTGTGCCCGCCGGCGCTGAGGTGGCCGGCGATGCCCGCGAGCGGCTCGTCGAGGTCGGCCATGTAGTGCAGCCGGCCCTCGCCCGCGAGCCCGGCGAACACGGCGAGGTCCCCGCGGTCGAACGACGAGGTGATCCAGCTCGACTCGCCCAGCGGCGTGAACCGCGAGGGCAGGCCGAGAACCTTGCACCAGCCCTGGAACTCCTCCCACTGGACGTACACCTGCGCGTTCGGGAAGCGGGAGATGTTGTTGACGTGGTCGAAGTGCATGTGGGAGACGAGCACCGACTCGATGTCCGCCGGCGTCACGCCCACCTTCGCGAGCACGGTTTCCGGCGGCTCGTAGTCGTAGAAGCCGAAGCGCGGGATCCACGGCTCGTCGAAGCCGCAGTCGACGAGGTGGTGGTGCACGGCGCCGTCGTCGTCGCGGCCGCTGATCAGCGTGTAGTGCATGGCCAGCGTCGCCAGCCCCTCGCCCGAGTGGATCGGGACGCCGCCGCAGAACTCGAACGGGAGGTCGGTGTGCGCGTAGTTCAGGACGCGGATTGAGTAGTCGACCGGCATGACGGTGCTCCTCCTCTCGGTTCATCGAACGCCTCCCACGGATCGGCGCGAGGATCAACCGGAGCGTCCGGTGGTGCGGGACGCGGCCTCACCGCCCGCCCGCCCTGCCCACCTCGAGCACCATCTCGACCTCGACCGCGAAGCCGCGCGGGAGCGCCCGCACGCCGATGGCCGAGCGTGCGTGGCGGCCGCGGTCGCCGAACAGCTCGCCCAGGAGGTTCGAAGCGCCGTCGATGACGGCCGGCTCCTCGGTGAAGTCGTCCGTGCAGGCCACGAAGCCCAGGACCTTGACCACGCGCACCACGCGGTCGAGCGAGCCGATGGCGTCGCGCGCCTGTGCGAGCAGGTTGAGCGCGCACGCACGCGCGGCCGCGCGGCCGTCCTCCACCGTCATGTCGGCGCCCAGGCGGCCGGTGAAGCCGTCGGCCCCCTGGCCGGAGAGGAACAGCAGGTCGCCCGCCCGCGCCCAGCCCACGTAGTTGCCCGCCGGCCGCCGCAGCGGCGGCAGCGCGAGGCCGAGCTCGCGCAGGCGCTCCTCAGCGGGCACGGGGCGGCCGGTGGACGCGGACGGCGCGGCCGCGCGGCCCGGGCTCGGGCGGCAGCTCGGCCATTCCGAGGTCGTCGAGCACGGCGAGCAGCGACCCCGCCGGGTCGCGCACGTCGAAGTAGCGCGTCGGCATGCCGACCGCGCGCGCGCCGTCGATGTTGGCGCGCAGGTCGTCGACGAGCAGGCAGCGCTCCACGGGCTCGCCGATGGCGGCGGCCACCCGCAGGAACGCCTCGGGGTCGGGCTTGGGCGGCCCGAGCCGAGCGGCCTCGACGAGCTGGTCGAACACGGCGAACACCGGGTAGCGCGCCGGCCAGCGCTCGCCGAACCAGTGGCTCATGTCGTTCGTGAAGGCCACGAGGCGCACGCGCCCGGCGAGGGCGCGCAGCGCGTGCTGCATGTCCTCGCGCACGTGGGTGTGCTCGCGCCACAGCGCCGCGACGTCCACTCCCAGCGCGGCGGCCACCTCGGCCCAGTAGTCGCGCTCGCTCAGCTCGCCGCGCTGCACCGCCCGGTAGCGCTCGTCGCCGCCGAACGGCCCGCGCGGGAAGCCGGGGCGGCGGACCGACTCGAAGAGCTGCGGAATGATGACCCCGCCGATGTCGAGCAGCACGGCCGCGATGCGCCGCGCGCGCGGGTCGGCGCCGCGGCCGAGCGCCGCCCGGCGCACGCCCTGGCGGCGCCGGGTGGCCCAGCCGTGCGGGTCGACGTCGCTCATCAGTCGAGCATCGTCACCGTGCCGTGGTCCCCGTCGACGCGCACGCGCTGGCCGTTGGCGATCGACGCGACCGCGCTGCCCGTCCCCACCACCGCGGGGATCCCGTACTCACGGCAGATGATCGCGGCGTGGCTCATGACGCCGCCCACGTCCGAGACGGTCGCCAGCACGCGGGAGAACACGGTCGACCACGACGGCGAGGTGGCCGGGCAGATGAGGATCTCGCCCTGCTGGACGTCGTCGAGCTCCTCGACGGCCTTGACGATCCGCGCCGGCCCCTCCACGACGCCCGGCGAGCCGGGCTGGCCCTGCAGCGTCCTGCCGTCCTCGCCGGCGCCCGACAGCCAGGCGGCGACCTGGTCGGTGGTGATGCCCCACAGCAGCACGGTGAAGGGCTCGTTGACCTCCTCGGGCGGGATGCCGAGCGCCGGCGGCGCGTCCCAGGCCTTGAGGACCTCGTAGATCCGCCGCCGCTCGGCGATGATCGGGCGCCAGTAGTCGGCCCCGCGCGGGCGGCTCCCCACCGACCAGCCGGCGACGATGTCGTAGATGGCCTCCGCCACCTCGCTGCGGCGCAGCAGGAACATGTCCTCCGGCCCGTCGAAGGCGCCCATGGCGTGCAGGGCCGCCGCCAGGTCGCGGCTCTTGCGCCAGAACGTCGCCCACATCCAGTGCTCGATGTAGATGTTGTGCTCCTCGATGTACACGAACACGGTGCGCGCCAGCTCGAGCATCTCGTCGAACGCCTCGCGGTCCTCGTCGGCCATCAGCGCCCGGTACTCGCTCGCGATGCGCTCGCGATCGGCGAGCACCTGCTCGGTGGGCCGGTCGATCACCTGGCCCTCGCGCAGGCGGGCGATGTACTCCTTGACGGCGGCGAGCGGCACGTCGGGGTCCTCGATCCACGGCTTGGCGTCGTGGTAGCCGCCGGGGTGGCCGGCGTCGGTGCTGAAGAGGAACCAGGGGTCGGCCGTCCGCTGCCAGTCCGCCGCCCACTCCCGGCCGGCGTCGCCCTCCGCCAGCCGAGCGAACAGCGCCTCCGCCGATGCCGCGCCGGCGACCTCCTCGTCCACGCCGAGGCGGATCGCCTCCTTGGCCAGGCGCTTGAGCTCGTCGTCGGGCCGGTAGAGGTCGACGTGCAGCCCGCCGACCATCCGTGAGATGGCCTGGTCGGTGATGTTCGGGAACGCCTGCTTGCAGAACCCGAAGAACGTCAGGTAGGCGGCGTAGCCGAGGTTCAGCATCTCGAAGTGGTACTGGTAGGTCTCGTACATGACCACGACGAGCCGCTGGAAGTCCCGGATCATCTTGAAGCCGCTCGAGTAGCCGCGGTGGTCGAAGACCACCGACTCGTCCTCCAGGTCGGGCAGCGGCGAGAAGTCCATGGCGCGGATCTCCTCGAGCCGCGCCATCACCTTCACCTTCCACTCCTCGTAGATGGCGTCCCAGTTCTCGTAGTAATGGCCGGCGCGGCGCTGGAAGATCTCGGCGCGCGCCTGCAGCTGGGCCGGGTCGGCGGGCACGGGGCTGACGTAGACGTAGCCGTTGATGATCCGCTGGTCGACGCCCTGCGCCGGAGGCATCGGCAGGATGCGCGTGTTGAAGGCGCCCAGCGCCTGCCACCAGCACTCGCACTGGATCTCGTCGTAGGGCGCCAGCACCCGCGGGTGGTGCAGGCGGTCGTGGAACCAGAAGCGCTGCTCGTCCTCGGCGCGGCGCTCCTCGCCGCGCTGGTGGTACCAGTTGTACATCTGCTCCCAGCCCTCGGCGCCCTCGGGGGTGGCGACGTCGTACGGGCTCTGGAAGCTGGCGGGCGCAGTCGTCATCGATGCTCCTTCGTGAGCGTGCTGACTACCGATTGCAGGGCGCTGCGCCGCCCCACGAGCGGGCGGCGGGAGCGCCGGCTCCACACCGTCTCCGGGCGGCTCTGGAGCAGCTGGACGTTGTCGGGCGGCTCGCCCGCGGCGACGGCGAACTCGCCGTCCTGCGGCGCGCCGGCCTGCGCCTCCGCGCGCTTGGCCATGCGCGCCAGCTCCGCGAGCTCGTCGTCGCGCAGCGACGGCTGGTCGCGGCGCGGCGCCGCCACGTCGCGCCGCTCCGTGCCGCTGCCGGAGGCATGGCGGACCAGCTCGTGCGGCTTGGCCACCACGTCGCGGCGCACGATGCCGCCGGTGACCTTGTCGATCACGAAGCGGTCGGGCGTCACCGCTCCGCTGACCAGCGGCTCGCCGAGCCCCCACACCGACTCGACCACGATCGTCGAACGGTCGCCGTTGGCCGGGTCGAGCGTCATGAACACGCCGGCCGCGCGGGCGTCGACCATCTGCTGGACGCAGACCGCCATCGCGACCTCGCCGCCGCTCTCGCGCCCCGCCCGGTAGGCGAGCGCGCGCGCGGTGTAGAGGCTGGCCCAGCAGTCGCGCAGCCGTGCGTCGAGGTCCTCGGCGCCTCGCACCCAGAGGTAGGTCTCGTACTCGCCCGCGAAGCTGCGGTCGGCGGCGTCCTCGCCGACCGCGCTGGAGCGCACGGCGACGGGCACGGCGGCCTCGCCGGCGCGCTCGGAGAGGCGTACGTAGGCGGCGGCGAGGCCGCCGCGCAGGGGGTGATCGGCCGTGCCCTCGAGCGCGCGCTCGCGCAGCGCGGCGGCCACGCGCTCGAGCTCGGACGCCGGCGCGTCCGGGGAGACGCCGGCGGCGGCGCGCTCGAGCTCGGCGCGCAGGCGCGGGTCCATCGCCCGACGGTAGCCGTCGACCGTGACCACGAAGGCCGGCGGCACGCGCAGCCCGGCCGCCGCGAGGCGGGCGAGCCCGGCCCCCTTGCCGCCCAGCTGCGCCGGGTCGGGGGGCGCCTGGCCGCCGATCCATTCGATCGCGCTCACGGCGAGGCGGGCTTCCCGGCGGCGGCGCCCTCCTCGCGCCCGGGCAGCTCGTCGGCGCCCGCCACGAGCGCCACCACCGCCGCATCGACCGGGGCGCCGGCGGCCGCCTGGGCCGCCTCCTCCTGGGCGACGAGCACGAGGTCCCCGGCGCCCACCTCGACGAGGTCCACGGCCACGAGCTGCGCCTCGCCGGCCAGGTCGCGCACGAGCAGCAGGCGCCGGCCATGGAGCCCCGGGACCTCCCGGTCGTTCCACACCCGGCCCACGACCTCGCCGAGGATCATCGGACCGAGCGCTAGGAGCCCTGGCCGGCGCCGAGCGCGCGGGCGCCCGCCAGCGTCTCGCGCGTGCCGTTGTCCAGCACCCCGACCGACACCTCGTGCGGCCGCGGGTACATCTGCGCCGAGCGCAGCTCGCCGTACTGGCGCACGGCCTGCGTCCCCGACTCCAGCGCCTGGCGCACGGACGCCACCGAGCCCTCCACGGCCGCGGCGAAGAAGCCGCTGCTCACGCGCTGCACCGCTGTGCACTGCACGTCGGCGGTCTTCACCATCGCCTCGATCCCGGCGGTGAGCGCGACGATCCCGCGCGTCTCGATCAGACCGATGGAACGTTGGCCTGCCACTGCCGCCCTCCTATCCGTCGACGAGCGCCGGGTTGTGCGCGATGGCGGCCACCGGTTCGCTCGGGCTGGCGAAGATGATCGAGTTGACCGGCCGCCCGGAGACCGCGCGGGCGCTCTCCTCGCCGATCTCGGTCGCCTCCTCGACGGTGGCGAGCTCGCCGGTGAGCGCCACGGCCACCAGGCCGCCGCCCAGCCGCATGGTGCCTCGGACCGTGACGTTGGTGGCCTTCACCATCGCATCGATGGCGTCGAAGATCGGCACGAACCCCTCGGCCTCGATGAACCCGGCTGCCTCGCTCATGGCGCGACCGTAGGCGTCACGTCAGCCGTCCGCGAGGCGACCGTCCGGTCGTGCGGGACACCTCACGGCCCCGGACGCGACCACGAGCGCGCGGACGCCCGGCGGCGACCGGGCCGCATGGCGGCCTGCCAGACGGGCGACTGCCGGTCCGCGACCACGCCGACGACCGGGCCGTCCGCCGCGGCGGCGGGAGCGGACACGGGCGCGAACTCCATGACCGCCATGCCCGCGCCGTAGTCGGGGCCGTAGGCGTGCAGCGTCGCGCCCTCGATCCCGCCGCTGGCGCCGAGCAGCCACCAGAGGTGCTTCATGTGGTGGTCGCCGCGGGCGCGCTGCGCGAACTCCGGCAGGAAGGCGCGGATCGCGCCGGCGTCGCCGGCGGCGAGCACATCGAGCAGACGGCGGTTCAGGTCGTCCTGCCCGGGCTCGGCGATGCGGTCGTCGGCGAGGTCGATGTCGGCGCTGTGGAACCGGGCGGACAGGCCGCCGACGGCCAGCACGGCCGCGCGCTTGCCCTGCCGCTCGGCCAGGCTCAGGGCCAGCGCGCCGAGGCGCTCGGTGGCGGGGCCGTCGTGGTAGATGTTGTTGGCGGTGATGACCAGCGGCACGGGCCGCTCGCCGCCGTTGAGCAGCGCGTTGGCCACCACCGTGCCGCTGTCCACGGGGAACGCGTCGAAGTCGACGCCCTTGGCCCGCACGCCCATCTCGTTCGTGGCCGCCACGCAGGCGTGCGTCAGCTCCGTGTCGATGCGCAGGTCATACGGAAGGTCACCGAGGTCGTGCCAGACCTCGTCGACGTGGACTCCCTGCAGACGCGGGCGGGTCTGCCACAGGGCGTCGAGCACGGCGATCCAGCGCGTGGAGTAGACCAGCAGCACATCCGGACGGCTGGCGGCGAGGCGCCCCGCGAGCGCGTCGAGCGCCTCACGCACGGCGCGATGGGGCGGCGCGTCGCCGCGCAGGAGCGGCAGCGGGCTGCCGGGGACGAGGAAGGCGCTGACCGCGGGCATCGGCTAGTGGCTCGCCGTCGTCGCCCGCGTGGCGGTGCCGGTGAGGTCGAAGCCCATCACGGCGTTGCCGGTGCCGATCGCGGAGCCGTAGCCGTACAGCGTGCCCGCCACCTCCGCATAGTCCATGGCCGAGAACATCCACGTGAACGAGCCCGACTTCGTCTCCGGCAGCGCCTCGCGAGTGAACTCGGGCAGGAGCTCGAAGACCTCGCGCGTGCGGCCGGCGCGCAGCAGCTCGATCATCCGGATGTCCCAGCGGTAGCCCGCGTCGTTGTAGTGGTGCTCCTGGCTCATGTCGTCGGGCGGGTCGGGCTCCTCGGAGAAGTGGCGGTGCGACAGCGAGTTGGAGGCCAGGACCACCGCGCGCCGGCCCAGCCGCTCGACCGCTGCGCGCGTCGCCTTGCCGAGCGCCCCCACCTCCCGGATCTCCTCGTCCGGCGTGGGGACGTCCCAGTAGGGCCAGCTGTGGGAGGACAGCCCGACCACCGGGAGGTCCCAGGCGGGACGCAGCATGTGCAGCGTCACGATCGTGCCGTAGTCCACGCGAAAGGCGGGGTTGCGCATGGCGCGCGCCAGCAGGCCGCGCGTGCGGGCCTCCTCGACGATCGCCTCGGCCAGCTGGACGTCGACGGTGATGTCGTAGTGGAAGCGGAAGAGGTTGGGGAAGATCGGATCGACGGACTTCCCCCGCAGGTGCGGGACGGCCAGCACGTGGTGGCCGACCGGCGTGATCCAGTGCGGCGAGTGGACGATCAGCACGTCGGGCGCCAAGCGCGCGAGATCGGCGCGCGCCGTCTCGTACGCCCACCGGATCACCTCCCAGCCGCCGCGCGAGCGCGCCTCGTTCTGCGGCGGGTTCTCGCCGTAGATGAAATGGGGCGCGTGGGGAGCGAGGAATCCGGCGATCACTCCGTCAGGCATCGGCGGCGACCGTAGCCCCCGGCGCCCGAGCGGTCGTGGTTCGCGTCCGACGCTGCCGGACAGGTTAGATTTGGTCCATGTCCGTGGCCGCGTCCGGCCCCGCCGGGCACCAGGGAAGGGTCAACTCGGTCGCCAAGGCCACGGTGATCCTGGGCACCTTCACGCCGCTCGTGCGTGTTCTCAGCCTGCGCCAGATCGTCCGCCGCACCGGCATCCCGCGGTCCACCGCCCACGGCCTGTGCGTGACGCTGTGTGACGCGGGGCTGCTGGAGGAAGTCCCGCACCGCGGCTACCAGCTGGGGCCGGCGCTCGTCGCCCTCGGCGGCCAGGTCATGGACCGCACGGGCCTCGTCGAGGCCGCCCGTGGGCTGCTGGAGCGCGCGCTGCGGCGCGACGGGACCGAGGCCCACCTGGCCCAGCTCGTGGGCGGCTGGGTGGTCTACCTGGACCGGCGCACGAGCCGGCACGGCGCGCCGATGAACAACCGCGTGGGGATGCGGGCGCCCGCGCACCGCACGGGCTGTGGCAAGGCAGCCCTCTCGCGGCTGAACGAGGAGGACGTCGCCTCGCGCGTGCGCCAGACCTGCACGGCCGAGCACCTGGAAGTCCCGGACCTCACGCTCTTGCACGAGGAGCTGGCCCGCGTGCGCCGGCGAGGGTACGTGGTGAACATGGACTTCCAGCCCGGACGCGTCTCGGTCGCCGCTCCCGTCGTCGATGCTCAGCACGTGGTCGTCGGCGGCGTTTCGGTGGCCGGCCCCGTGAAGCTGTTCGACGCGGCCAGCGTCGCCCAAGCGGTGGACGACATCGTCGCCGTCGCGGCGGCCGTCAGCCAGCGGATCGGCATGCGCGGCTCACATCATCGGGCCGGCTAGCGTGCGGCATCGCCCATAGGCAAGCAGCCGCTTGCCTATAATCGCCGCATTGAGCGATGTCTTCCATGCGCTTGCGGCGCCCGCGAGGCGAGCGATTCTCGACGAGCTCCACGATCGAGACGGCCAGACGCTGTTCGAGCTCTGCACCAGACTCACGATGAAGCACGACCTCGGGTTGTCGCGACAGGCGATCTCGCAGCACCTGGACGTGCTGGAGGCGGCTGGCCTGGTGAGCAGCCGGCGCGACGGCAGATACAAGTTCCATTTCCTCGACACCACGCCGCTGAAGGGCATCGTGCAGCGATGGTCGATCGAGGACCGAAGAGGAGGCCGAAGCGGTGAGGATCAACCTGGCAAGCGTCCTCGTGGATGACCAGGACAAGGCACTCCGTTTCTACACGGAGATTCTCGGATTCGTGAAGAAGACCGATGTTCCCGTCGGCGAAGCGCGCTGGCTGACCGTCGTCTCACCGGATGACCCGGACGGGACTGAACTGCTCCTCGAGCCGGACGGCCACCCTGCCGCCAAGCCGTTCAAGCAGGCGCTCGTCGATGACGGCATTCCCTACACGTCGTTCGCCGTCGACGACGTCAAAGTCGAGTACGACCGACTGCGCGCGCTGGGGGTCCGGTTCACGCAGGAGCCGCTCGAGGTCCAGTCGGTCAGCACTGCCGTGCTCGATGACACGTGCGGCAACCTGATACAGATCGCGAGCCAGAGATAGGTCGCGCCCAGCGGTGTGAGTTTGGATCGAGTCGAGCGGGCACTCTCCTCAAAGGAAGCGAGCGTCTCGAATCTGCGCCCACCGGCTCCCGCCCTGGACGACATGTGGCATTGCAGGGACGGCCGTCTCGGCGGCGCGCGCTCTATCGCACCGCTTGATGAGCCAGAGGACGTTGCAGTAGACCGGTTGCTGCCCGGCGAGCAGCGCGTGCGCGCGGGGCCCTCGGCGGCGTCGAGTCGGACGGGCCGCCGGTAGCCGCCGTCGCGCCCGTTACGCTGACGGCGTTCGCCCTGGAGAGAGCTCGGGCGTTCCTGCTCGTATGCCCAGCCGCTTTGTGCAGTGGTCCGTGCTCGCGCTCGTCGTCGTCGTGGCAGGCGTGTTGACGCTCGGCGCTTGGACGCCGCCCGTACCGCGCGCGAGAGCGGCTCAGGACTGCAGGCCGGCTCCGGGAGACCGGCGGCTCGGCGACGCGCTAGTGCACGTTCCACCCCGTCCGAAGGCTCCGCTGCCGCTCGTGATCGCCTTCCACGGCTCGCACGGCTACGGCCCCTGGTTTCCGAGCGAGAGCGGGCTCTCCAAGACCGCCGACCGCTACGGCTTCGCCGTCCTCTACCCGACGGCCGGCGGAAAGACGCGCTTCTGGAGCCTGAACCGCTCGATGCATCCCGACGATGTCGCGCTCCTGCGCGCGCTGCTGCCGCAGGCGGAGGCGGCCTCTTGCGCCGACCCGGCGCGGATCTACGCGACCGGTGTCTCCAACGGCGGCGGCTTCGCGGCGCGTGTCGGCTGCGAGATGTCGGACGCCATCGCGGCGATCGCGCCGGTCGCCGGCGGCTACAGAGCGCTGGATCCCTGTCCGGACGGTCACCGCACGTCGGTGCTCGAGATCCACGGCGACGCGGATCGCGTCGTCCCCTACACCGGCCGCCGGTCCGACGGCGCGGGATCGGTGGTGGGGTTCTTGGGGGGCTGGGTGCGGCGCGATGGGTGCAATCCCAAGCCGGTGTTCGCGCGTCCGGAGCCCCAGGTGCTGCGCTTCACGCACAAGGACTGTGACGCCGGCTACGTGGTCGAGCATCTGCGTCTGCAGGGCACCGACCACGGTTGGCCGGGCGCCAAGCCGCCGTACCCCAGCCGCAACCCGTCCCAGCTCGAGGCCAACGAGGAAGTCTGGAAGTTCTTCGCCGACAAGCGGCTGCAGTGAGCTACTGCGCCGCGCTTCGTCGGGCCGGCCCGATCCACACGGTCACGACGTGCGGGCCCCATCCGTCGGTGTAGGCGGCCTTGCCGACGAGCCTGAGGTGGCTCGCGGGGCGCTTCGTCCGGTCGGCGACGTAGACGGAGGCGTCGTAGGGCCGGTGGTCGAGCTCGTACCACCAGCCGAGCCGCAGGTAGGAATCCGGTCCGAGGACGCGGTCCCCATGGCGCACCAGGAAGTAGCGCAGCGCCGGCTTGACCGGCATTGGGGAGACGTCCAGGCGGCCTTCCAGCAGGACGGTGCGCCCCGGCGGGATCCGGCGGTCCAGGCGCGCGACGAGTGAGGCGATCGGGCGATACAGCGCGACATGCTCGTCGGGGCTCTCGGTGGCCGCCGACGCGCGCGCGACGATCGCGGTCGCGCCGACGCCGAGCAGCGCGGCGGCGACCGAAGCGGCGGCGGTCGCCGCGCGGGGGACGCGCAGCGCGCCCCTCGGCAGCTTCCGGGCGGCCCACATGAGCGCCAGCCAGGCGGACCAGGCCAGAGTCAGCCACGCCCACATGCCGACCTGTGAGCCCCACCACATGGTGTAGCCGAGCGTGGCCGACATCACCCGCGGCGTCGGCGTGGACGCGGCGACCACGGCGAGCGCGGCGCACAGCACGAGCCCGATGACCGCCGCGATCGCCACCTCCGCGCGGCGGCACACCAGGCCGGCGAGCGCGACCAGGCCGAGCGCCGCGAGCACCGCGATCGCCGTGACGGTGCGCAACGAGCTCGGCGTGGCGCGCACGTCGTACTTGCGGTCGTAGCGGGATCTCGGGACGTACGTCCACCATGGTCGGGGGAGGCCGGTGGCGCGGACGACGGCGTGCCAGCCGACGCGTGCGCCAACCGTCGCCTGGCGCTCGGTCGCGAGCTGGATGACGCGCGTGAGGTTGCCGGGGTGGTGGCCGATCTCGTCGACGACCGTCGGCGTCCAGCAGATGCAGCCGATGACGACGGCTGCGAGCGCCCAGCGCACGAGCGACCGGCGTGCCGCCGGCGGCGACGCCGCCAGCCCGCCGACGCCGACGATGACCAGGCCCAGAGCGGGCGCCACGTAGGCCAGGTGCGCCTGCGCGGCGAAGCTCGCGAGCAGTACGGCCAACGGCAGCAGGCGGTAGTCGCCGCAGCCGAGCGACCAGGCGGCGAAGATCAGCAGTGTCAGGGGGAACAGGCCGGAGGAGGCGTTCCACTCGTCATGGAACGTCTCGGCCGCCAGGGAGCGGCACATGAACGCGATCGCGAGGGCCGCGGCGAACATGAGCACGAGGCCCCCGCGACGCCGCGCGAGCGCCACGCACCCGACGATGGCCAGCGTATTGACGGTCCCCATCGTCACCGTGACGCTGGCGGGGCTGCCGAACCGCGCAGGGATCGCGACGAGCCAGTAGAGCATCGGCCCGGGATCGCTCGTGGCGTGCTCGATGACGCCGGCGGCGGTCGTGTACTGACCCACCAGCGGCATGTGCGACGTGAACATGTCGTGCGCGCGCGTGGCGATGATCGCCTGGTCGGCGCCCGGCATCCAGCCGACCTCGACCGCGTGCGCGGTGGCTACGATGACCGGCACCGCGGCCGCCGCCCCGGCCGCGACGACGAGCAGAGCGTCCGCCAGCCGGCGGGCGGGCAGTCGCAGACCCGTCGTGGTGATCCGCCTCGCAGCCGCCGCCCGAGGCCGCCCGACCGACGTCGAGCCGGCCCGGCGCACGACCGGCGTGGGTGCTTGCTCGCTCACCGCGACCGCCCAGGAAGCTACCCCCCGCTACGCCGGAAATCACCCGGCGCGTGTACGTCGCCTGCGCGGCGCGCCGGCACCGCGCCGTCGGCGGTCGTGCAAGGCGCGCTGTCGGAGTGGTCAGTAGCGGCCCTGGTGCGGGGGCGACGGGTCCGCCTATCCTCGGTGTCTTCAGGCGGCCGTAGCTTCCGCCACCGGTCGTCGGGCGCTGCCAGAGGCACAGGAGGCGAACGCACATGATGGGCGGTTCCACGCTCTTGGTCGTCGCGACGATCGCGATGATGGTGTGACTGAGACCGCACGGCCGATGCGAGCCAAGCTGTCGCTCGAGGAGTTCGCCGCGCTGGTGCGGGTGGACCGGTCGCAGATCGCGGACTGGGCGGCGGCGGGACTGCTCGATCCCGCGGGCGACGGGCACTTCGACGATATGGACCTGATCCGGCTGATGGCGATCCGCCACTACGAGCCACTCGGCTACGACGCCGAGCGGCTGGCGAACGCGCTCGCGAGCGGTGAGGTCCAGCCGTTCCTCGGCGAGTACGTCTATCCGCGCGAGGCGGGGCTGACGGTGGAGCAGGCGGCCGAGCGCTCCGGCCTCGACCCGGGCATGGTGCGCGAGCTGCTGACCGCGCTCGGCTGGCCGCGCCGCGAGTTCCTCGACGCGGACCTGCGCATGCTCGAGGCCTTCAAGGCCGTCGAGGCCGCCGGCATGCCGCGCGAGGCGGCACTGGAAGGCGCGCGCGTGTTCGGCGACACGCTGAGGCGGCTGGCGGAGACGCTCGTGCGGCTCGTGCACGTGCACATTCACGAGCGGCTGCTCGACGAGGGCGTGCCCGAGGACGAGGTGATCCGGCGAATCCACGGACTGCAGGAGGCCGCCCTCCCGCTCATCGACGGGATCGTCGAGCGGGTGCTGCACGAGCACCTCCTCCTGGCCGACATCGAGGACGCCTACATCCACCTCGTCGATACGGAGGCCGTGGGGGGACGGGGGTCCGTCGACGCGACGATCGTCTTCGTCGACGTCGA
Source organism: Solirubrobacteraceae bacterium (assembly GCA_044865965.1). Classification (GTDB taxonomy): domain Bacteria; phylum Actinomycetota; class Thermoleophilia; order Solirubrobacterales; family Solirubrobacteraceae; genus Solirubrobacter. The sequence continues at coordinate 84 of JBIOTP010000274.1, read as the reverse complement.
GTCGTTCACCCGGCTGACCGAGACCGAGGGCGACCAGGTCGCCGTCGAGCTGATGACGCGCGTCGACTCGGTCGTCCGGGCCCT
>JBIOTP010000273.1:0-3206 GCA_044865965.1 Solirubrobacteraceae bacterium | reverse complement strand
GTGCTCGCGATGCGCATCGACCCGGAGGTCAAAGCGGCGCTCGCGGGCGGGCGCGCGGTGGTCGCGCTCGAGAGCACGATCATCGCGCACGGACTGCCGCGGCCGGACAACCTGCGGATCGCGCGCGAGATCGAGGCGGCGGTGCGCAGCGGCGGCGCCGTGCCGGCGACGATCGCCGTGCTGGGCGGCGAGGCGCGCATCGGCCTCGACGCCGCCGGCCTGGAGACGCTCGCGGCGGCGGACGGAGTCGCCAAGTGCGGCGTGCGCGACCTCGCGCCGGCGCTCGCGCGCGGCGGCCACGGCGCGACGACGGTCGCCGCCACCGCCCATCTCGCGGCGCGCGCCGGGATCCGCGTGTTCGCGACGGGCGGGCTCGGCGGCGTGCACCGCGGTGCGCGCGACACGTTCGACGAGTCGGCCGACCTGACGACGCTCGCGGGCACGGGGATCTGCGTCGTGTGCGCCGGCGTCAAGTCCATCCTCGACATCCAGGCGACGCTCGAGCGCCTCGAGTCGCTCAACGTGACCGTGCTCGGCTACCGCACCGACCGCTTTCCGGCCTTCTATCTGACGGACTCTGGGCTGCCGGTCTCGTGGCGCGTGGACACGCCCGCCGAGGTCGCGGCGGTCCTGCGCGAGCGCGAGGCGATCGGCGCGCCCGGCGCCGTCGTCGTCGCCAACCCCCTGCCCGTGGACGAGCAGCTCGACCCGGCACTGCACGACCGCGTCCTGCGCGAGGGCCTCGAGGCGGCCCGCACCGCCGGGGTCGCCGGCCGCGACGTCACGCCGTTCCTCCTCGAGCGCTTCCACCGCGAGACCGCCGGCGAGAGCCTCCGCGCCAACGTCCGGCTCGTGCTGCGCAACGCCGCCCTCGCGGCGGAGATCGCGGCGGCATGATCGGCGGGGTCGGCGGCGGCGGCGATCGCGGCGGTGGGCGCGGCGGTGGGGCGGGCGGCGGCGATCGCGGCGGCGGGCCTGCCGGCGGCGGTCGCGGTGGCGGCGCTCGCGTCGTGGTGATCGGCGACATCATGGCCGACGTCGTAGCGGCCCATGACGCGCCGATCGTTGCCGGCAGCGACACGGCGGCGCGGATCGCGCTGCGGCCGGGTGGCGGGGCGGCGAACGTCGCCGCGTGGCTCGCGCATGCGGGTGTCCCCGTGGCGCTCGTCGGGCGCGTGGGCACCGACGCCGCGGCCGAGATCGCCCTGGGCGGGCTGGACGGGGTGGACGTGCGCGTCACCCGCGACCCCGAGCGTGCGACGGGCACCTGCGTCGTGCTCGTCGGGCCCGGCGGCGAGCGCACGATGCTGCCGGACGCGGGCGCCAACGACGGCCTGTCGGAGGACGACCTCACGGCCGACCTGCTGGAGCCCGGCCGTGTGCTGCACGTGGCGGGCTACGCGCTGCTGCGCCCCGGCTCGCGTGCGGCGGCGCAGGCCGCGATCGAGCGGGCGCGCGACGCGGGCATGCGCGTCAGCCTCGACCCGTCCTCGGCGGCGCCGCTGGCCGCAGACCCGGCGTTCCTCGACCGCACCGGTCGCGTCGACCTGCTGCTGCCGAACGCCGAGGAAGCGGAGGTCCTGACCGGGCTCCGCGACCCGGCGTCGGCGGCCGCCGTGCTCGCCGGCGGCGGCGAGGTCGTCGTGAAGCTCGGGGCCGGCGGCGCGCTGTGGACCGACGGCCGGACGACCGAGCGGGTGCCGGCGGTCGACGTGCCCGGCCCGTTCGACACGACCGGCGCGGGCGACGCGTTCGCGGCCGGGTTCCTGTCGGCCTGGCCGGGCCCGCCCGCGGCGGCGCTGGCCGCCGGCGCCCGGCTCGCCGCGGAGGCGGTGTCGCAGCCCGGCGGCCGGCCCGCCGGCGACCGCGGTTCGTCGCCCGGCGACCGGCCCACCCGCGGCGATTCGCCGCCCGGCGAGCTCGATCCGCCGGGGGCGTATGATTGACTAGTCAGTCAGTATCCGAGGAGCCGAGCGTCCATGCCTGAAGCCGTCATCGTCGATGCCATCCGGACCCCGATCGGGCGCGCCGCCAAGGGCGCGCTGAAGGACGTGCGGGCCGACGACCTCGCCGCCGTGCCGCTGCGGGCGCTGGTCGAGCGCAACCCGGGGGTCGACTTCTCCCAGACCGACGACATCATGATGGGCTGCGGGTTCCCGCTGGGCGAGGCGGGCTACAACGTCGGCCGCAACGCCGCGCTGCTCGCCGGGCTCGACCACCACATCCCGGCGACGACCGTGAACCGCTTCTGCGCGTCGTCGCTGCAGACGATCCGCATGGCCTTCCACGCCATCAAGGCCGGCGAGGGCGACCAGTACGTCGCCGCCGGCGTGGAGGCGGTGTCGCGCTTCCCGGAGCACGCGCCGTTCACGCCGCATCCCCAGCTCGACGGCTCCGACGGCGCGCCGTACAACGTCTACATCCCGATGGGCCTGACGGCCGAGAACGTCGCCGAGCGCTGCCACGTCTCGCGCGAGGCCCAGGACGAGTGGGCGATGACGTCCCAGAACCGGGCCGTCGCGGCGCGCGACGGCGGCCACTTCGACACGGAGATCGTACCCGTCACGACGCCCGACGGCGTCGAGGTGGCCCGCGACGACGGCCCGCGTCCCGGCACCACGATGGAGAAGCTCGCCGAGCTCAAGCCCGCGTTCCGGCCGGACGGCACCGTCACCGCCGGCAACGCCTGCCCGCTCAACGACGGCGCGGCCGCCGTGCTGGTGATGTCCGACGAGCGCGCCCGCGAGCTCAGCCTGGAGCCCCGCGCCCGCATCGTCGCCTCGGCGATATCGGCGATCCGGCCCGAGATCATGGGCCTCGGTCCGATCCCCGCCGTGAAGGCGGTCCTCGCCCAGGCGAGCATGACGATGGACGACATCGACGTCGTGGAGCTCAATGAGGCGTTCGCCGCGCAGGTCGTGCCCTGCCGCGACGAGCTCGGCATCGATCCCGAGCGGCTCAACCCGTTCGGCGGCGCGATCGCGCTCGGCCACCCGTTCGGGATGACCGGCGCGCGCATCATGACGACGCTGCTCAACGACCTCGAGACGCTCGACGGCACCTACGGCCTGGAGACCATGTGCGTCGCAGGCGGCATGGGCCAGGCGATGATCGTCGAGCGCCTGTAGCGGCCCCGTCCGCGGGTACGACGCATTCCGGCGGGCCCGGCCCGCGTCTGCCGGCACCCGGCAGGCGCACACGTGCCA
>JBIOTP010000272.1:0-17212 GCA_044865965.1 Solirubrobacteraceae bacterium | reverse complement strand
GCTGCTGCTGCGTGAGACCGCGCACGCCGGCGGCGCCCACACCACCGCGCTCGTGGGTCCCGGCGACCTCGTCGACCCGTGGCGAACGGTCGCCCGCTGGACCGCCTGCACGCCGGTCCGGATGGCGGTCATCGGCCGCTCGTTCATGGAGGCGATGCGTCCCTGGCCGCGGATCTCCGCCCGGCTGCTCGAGCGCGAGAGCCGCCAGGAGGCGCGCCATGCCGCGCTCGCCGCCGCCGCCGCCCTGCCCGGCGCCGAGGACCGGCTGCTGGCGATCCTGTGGCATCTCGCGGCTCGGTGGGGCCTGCCCGCCGCCGGCGGCGTCGTCCTCCCGCTGCCGCTCGACCTGCCCACGCTCGGCCGGCTCGCGGCGGTTCCCGACTCCGAGATGAGCGCGACCGTGAACGCGCTGCGCGGGCGGGGAGCGGCGCTCGGGCGCCGGGACGGCACCTGGATGCTGCCGACGGCGCAGCGGACGGGACCCTGGAAGGGGCGCCTCGGCGAAGCCGATCTCGCGGCCCGGAGGCACGACCTGCGCTCCCAGGTCGCGCAGCAGCTCGCGCGCGCCCGCGAGGCGCACGGGGACTGCGCGGCGGTGTGCGTGGAGCTCGAGCGCCGGCTGCGCGAGCGCGAGCGCTCGCCTCAGCGCGCCTGAGCGGACGCCTGGTCTCCGAAGATCGTCATCACGCGATCGAGCCCCGCGAGCTCGAGCGCCCGGTGGACCGCGCCGTCCGGGCAGATGACCGCGAAGCGCCGGCCTTGGGCGGCGATCGCCTGGTGGGCGCCGACCAGTGTCGTGAGCCCCGTCGAGTCCATGAATCCCACGTCGGTCAGGTCGACCAGGACGTCCGCCTCGGCGGCCCCCGACGCGCGCTCGAGCGCGTCGCGCAGCGCGCCCACGGTCGCGAGGTCGACCTCGCCGCGCAGGGCGTAGACGACGCTGTTCCCGAGCCGCCGCTCGCACAGCTCGAGCTCTCCGAAGCCGCCGTCGCCGAGCCGGGCCGGGGACGGCGGCGTCCAGCGGCGCTCCCGGGCCAGGGCGAGCGCCGCGAGCGCGCCGGCCAGCGCGCGCTGCGCGCTGTCGAGCGCGGCCGCGACGGTCGCCAGCTCATCCCCGGCGCTGCGGCGCCGGCGCTCGTCGAGCTGCACCACGGCCTCGTCGCGCTCCTCGGCGTGCGCCGGCTCCTCCCCCTGCTCGGCCGCGCGCTTGCGCTGCCGGGCGGCCTGACCGCGCAGCGCCTCGAGCTCCTTCGCGAGCGCGTCCAGCGTGCCGTTGGACCAGCGGCCGGCGATCTCGGCGGTGCCGTGGTCCACCGCGCGGCGATCGATGAGCCCAGCTGCTACGAGGTGGTCGACGGCCTCCTCGAGGAAGTGCTCCTGCAACGCGTCCAGCGTCCGGCGACGATCATCCTGCACGGCCTACTCATCCTAGGTCCGAGCAGGCTGTAGGAGCCGACCCATCCGGCCAGGGACCGTCCGTCCCCTGACCGTGAGCGTCCAAGCCGCCTGTAAGCCGGCGTTGATAGTCACGTCGCTGTCAACAAAAAGACGGATGGCACGCGGCGATGCGGGTACTCGACGATCCGCAGGGGTACGGCAGCTTTCTGATGGCTCACATCGCTTCCGCGCCAGATCGCGCGCGATCGGCTCCCGTCGACCGAGCCCGTCGGCAGCGCGAAGACCAGCGTCTGATGCGACGCGTCCGCGATGGCGACGGTCGCGCGCGCGATGAGCTGATCGAGCGCTACATGCCGCTCGCGCGCTCGCTCGCGCTGCGCTACCGGCGCGCGTCCGAGCCGCTCGACGATCTCGTGCAGGTCGCCTCGGTCGGCCTCGTCAAGGCCGTCGACCGCTGGGATCCCGATCGCGGCCTGGCCTTCTCCTCCTACGCCGTGCCGACGATCCTCGGCGAGCTGCGGCGCTACTTCCGCGACTCGACGTGGGACGTGCGCCCGGCGCGCGACCTGCAGGAGCTGTGCCTGGCGGTGGAGGAGGCGCGCGAGGCGCTGTGGGGCGACCTCGGGCGCTCGCCGACCGTCGCCGACCTCGCGGAGCGGCTGAACCGCCAGCCCGAGGAGATCGTCGAGGCGCTGCAAGCCACCGAGGGCCGCTCGCTGCGCTCGCTGGACGCGCCGGTGCACGACGAGGAGGACGACTCGGCGTCGGCGGGCGACCTGATCGGCCAGACCGACGCGGGGTACGAGCGCGTCGAGGCGGGCGTGACGATCGAGCACCTGACCGCCATCCTCGACGAGCGGGCGCGCGAGATCCTGCGGCTGCGCTTCAAGGAGGACCTCCTGCAGTCGGAGATCGCCGAGCACGTCGGCTGCTCGCAGATGCACGTGTCGCGGATCATCCGCTCATCGCTCGAGAAGCTCTACGCCTACGGCTCCGGGCTGAAGGTCGACTGACGCCGATCAGGACTTCGCCTTGGACTTCGAGCGGGCGCCGGCCTTCGCGGACTTGCCCTTCTTGCTGTCGCCGTCGGAGTCGCCGCTGCGCACCGCCGCGAGGCTCGCCTCCAGCGCGGCCATGAGGTCGGGCACCTTGGCCGGCTGCGGCGCCTCGGGCTGGACCGCGATCTCCTCGCCCTCGGCCTTGCGCTCGATCAGGTCGAGGACCTTCTCGCGGTACTCGTCGCGGTACTTCGTCGGCTCGAACTCGCTGGAAAGCGACTCGATCAGCTGCTGCGCCATGGTCAGCTCGCGGTCGGATGCCTTGAGCTCCTTGGCGTCCGGCAGCCCGTCGAGCTCGTCGTGCGGGACGACCTCGTCGGCGAAGATCATCGTCTCCATCATCAGCAGGTCGCCCGACGGGCGGATCGCCACGAGCTGCTCCTTCGAGCGCAGCACCACGCGCGCGATCGCGACCTTCTCGGACTCCTGCATCGCGCCCAGCAGCAGGCCGTAGGCCTTGGCGGCGCCCTTGTCGGGGACCAGGTAGTAGGGGTGGTCGTAGTAGACCGGGTCGATCTCCGAGAGGCTCACGAAGTCCTCGATGTCGATCGTCCGCGTCTTCTCCGGATCGAGCGCGTCGAGCTCGTCCGGGTTGATGATCACGTAGCGGTCGCGCGTGAGCTCGTAGCCCTTGACGATCTGCTCGTAGGCCACCTCGTCCCCGGTCTCGGGGTCCACGCGCTTCTGCTGGATCCGGTTTCCGGTCTCGGCATTGAGCTGGTGGAAGCGCACCGTCTTCCTTGACACCGCGGAGTACAGCTTGACGGGCACGTTGACCAGCCCGAACGAGATCGCTCCGCTCCACATTGATCGCGCCATACGTACATTCTGCTACGCCGAGCGGTCGTCGCTCAACGTGCGCACGATTGCGTGCGGATCAGTCCTCCGGCGGGCCGACCTCGGCGGGCTCGACGTCGTCGCGCAGGCCCTTGTAGACGGGGTGGCGCAGCGTGCCCGACTCCGTCATGTCGCCGTACTCGACGACGGCCACCAGGCGCGGCTCGACGAAGTGGGTGACCTGGCACGGGACGGCGGCCGCGAACGGGCTGTCGTCGCGCGCCAGCGGCTCCAGCAGGCCCTCGATGCGCTTGAGCTCGGTCTGCGTGAGGCCGGATCCGACGCGGCCCGCGTAGCGCAGCTCGCCGTCGTCGTAGAAGCCGATCAGGAGCGCGCCGAGGCGGCCGGACCGGCCGCCCTCGCCGGGTACCCAGCCGCCGATCACCACGTCGGTCTCGCGCTTGTTCTTGACCTTCACCCAGCCCGGCGAGCGGCGCCCCGGGATGTACGGGCAGTCGAGCCGCTTGGCGATGATGCCCTCCAGCCCCTGCATGCGCGACGCCTCGAGCAGCGCGGCGCCGTCGCCGACGTGGTGGGCCGGCGCCTGCCAGGTCGGCCCCGCCAGCTCGAGGTCGGCGAGCCGCTCGCGGCGCTCGTCGTAGCGCAGCCCCATCAGCGAGCGGCCGTCGAGGTACAGCACGTCGAAGATCATGTAGACGACCGGCTCGGACTGCGCGAGCCGGCGCACGAGCGACTCCGAGGTGAGGTGCATGCGCCGCTGCAGGCGCTGGAAGCTCGGGAGGCCGTCGGGACCGAGCGCCACCACCTCGCCGTCCAGCACCGCCTCGTGGCTGCCGAGCGCGCGGCCGAGCTCGCGCAGCTCCGGATAGCGCGGCGTGATCGCGCGCCCGAGGCGGCTCGCGAGCCGCAGCCGGCCGCCCTCGGCGAAGCCGATCGCGCGGACCCCGTCCCACTTGATCTCGAACGCCCAGCCGTCGCCCTTCGGGAGCGGGCCGGTGCGCGCCAGCATCGGCATGACGGACTCCGGCATCGGCTCCCGGTCCGGGTCCTCCGGCGGGTCCATCCGGTGGATCATCCAGTTGTTGCCGTCCGTGCGGAACAGGACGTAGCGGCCGCGCACGCGCTCGCCGTGGAAGGTGACCATCACCTCGTCCTCGCGGAACTTGTGCGTCTCGTAGGTCCCGCGGTCGAAGATCCGCATCGTGCCGGCGCCGTATTCGCCCTCCGGGATCTCGCCGTGGAAGTCCAGGTACTCGAGCGGGTGGTCCTCGGTGCGCACGGCCAGGTGGTTGCGCTTCGGGTCGGGCGGGATGCCCCTCGGCACGGCCCAGGAGGCCAGCGTGCCCTCGCGCTCGAGGCGCAGGTCCCAGTGCATCGAGCGGGCGGAGTGCTCCTGCACGACGAAGCGCGGCGCCTCGCCGGCGGCGGGGGCGGCGTCCTGCTCGGCGGCGGGCTCGGGCGTGGCCGCGAAGTCCCGCTTGGCACGGTAGCGCTCCAGGCGATCGCCCATCGGACTACTCATAGCCGATCGGTGACGCTAGATCTCGGGCCATGTGGGTATCGTGCACCGCCAAATGGACGCGAACCCCATCGTTCTCGACGAGACCGCGGGCGACGTCGTCGTGGTCGTCGTCGAGGGGGAGCACGACATCTACACGGCTCCGACGCTGCGGGAGCGGCTCGAGGAGGCGCTCGCGCGCGGCGGCGGCATCGTGGTGGACCTCACGGCGGCGACGTTCGTCGACTCCTCGGTGCTCGGGGCTCTGCTGGACGCGCGCCGGCGCGCGCTGGAGGCGCGCCAGGGCTACGTCGTCTGCGTCGGCGACACGGTCGAGCCGGGCGTACAGCGGATCCTCGACATCACCGGCCTGGTCCCCGTCTTACCCGTGCTGCGGGGGCGCGAGGAGGCGATCGAGGCGGCGAGGACCACCAACGGCGCCGGCGAATGAACCCCACGCCCGAGGTCCTGCTCACGATGCCCGCGCGGCCCGAGAGCGTGGGCGTGGTGCGGCAGGCGCTGGCGGGCATGGCCGACGCGCTGGACTTTGACGCCTCGGTGCTGGCCGACATGAAGATGGCGGTGACGGAGGCATGCACGAACGTCGTCGTCCACGCCTATGAGGAGGACGCCGGGGTCCTCGAGGTGGAGATGCTCGCCGACGCGGCGGGCCTCACGATCGTCGTGCGCGACCACGGCAGCGGCATCCAGCCGCGGCCGGCCCGCTCGGAGCCGCCGGCGCTGGGCCTTGGGCTGCCGCTGATCGCCGCGCTGTCGGACTCCTTCGAGCTGCGCGGCAGCGCCGGCCAGGGCACCGAGGTGCGGATGACGTTCGCCTACGCCCGCGGCGACCCGGCGGAAAGCAATCCTGCCCGGGGCACGCTCGGCGCCGACGGCCGCTGGGACCCGGCGGCCGGCGGGGCCTGATTCTGCTCGTGTAGCGAGCGAACAGCTTGCAGGTGAGGGAGCCCGGAGTGCCGCGCGAGCGCGAAACGATCACTCCCGCGCAAGGGGTGCGTGACGTTTGTATGAATTATTCATACCTTCGTAAGCCGCCCCTTCGGCCACCGATCGAGCATGATCGATCGCGCGCGAAAGTAGCGCCCACGCGCGATCATCGACCTCTCCCGACCGCCCCGCAGGCGCGAGCCACTCCAGGCTCCCCCCACTTGCAAGCAGTTCGCCAGGCCCGCCGCGCGTCTACGCAGCCTGCCGCAGCGCCGCGAGCTCCCGCATGCGCCCAAGCCGCCCAAGGGCCTTGGACTCGATCTGGCGCACGCGCTCGGGCGTGATCCCGAGCTGGCGGCCGATCTCGCGCAGCGGTGTCGGCTCGCCGCCGTCGATCCCGTAGCGCAGGGCGACGACGGTCCGCTCGCGCTCCGGGAGCTCCTCGAGCGCCCGCCGCAGCATCTCCTCGCGCAGCGACACGTGCACCACGTCCTCCGGCGCCGGCCCCTCGGAGGGCAGCAGGTCGCCGAACGCGGCGTCCTCGCCCTCGCCGAGCGGGCGGTCGAGCGAGGTCACGGTGCGGGCGGCATCGCGCAGCGCGCGCAGGTCCTCGAGCGGGATCTCGGCCTCCCGGGCGATCTCCTCGTCGCGCGGCGCGCGGTCGAGCTTCAGCGCGAGCTGATTCTCCGCGCGCGCGACCTTGCGCTGTGCGCGCACCAGATTGATCGGGAGCTTGATCGTGCGCGCCTTGGCGTCCATCCCGCGCTCGACCGCCTGCCGGATCCACCACGTCGCGTACGTGGAGAAGCGGTAACCTCGCCGCCAGTCGAACTTCTCGACGGCGCGGATCAGGCCGAGGATGCCCTCCTGGATGAGGTCGAGAAGCGTCAGCTCCGATCCCTGGTACTTCTTCGCGATCGAGACGACCAGGCGCAGGTTGGCGTTGATCATGCGGTCCTTGGCCGCCAGGTCCCCGCGCTCGATCTTCTTGGCGAGGTCGATCTCCTCCGAGGGCGTCAGGAGGCGATGTCGCCCGATCTCGTTGAGGAAGAGCTGTAGCGTGTCGGTGGTGACGGTCGCGAACGCGGCGTCGTCGAGGGGCGCCTCAGGGGCGTTCTCGCGCGTGCAGTCGTCGCGCAGCTCGATGTGCCGGGTCCGCAGCTGCTCGTACAGCGCGCCGAGATCCTCGTCTTCGAGGTCGAGCGACTGGGCGAGCTCGTCGACTTCGCGGAGGTCGACGCAGCCGCGCTCCTCACCGCGGTCGAGGAGTGCTGCGATGGCCCCATTGAAGGCGTCGCGCTCCAAGCTCATTGCTGCCCCCTTGACTCACCGCTCGGGGCCATGGATAAACCAGCCAGAAACCGGAGTGCTCGTTCCTCCAGTCGCCGGGGATGGCACGTCTGGAATCCGACGCTGCGGGGTACGCCAGGAGCGTGAGAGGAGGCGCGAGCCAGTTGTCCCGGTCCCCTGACATGGTCCGCCTGTTGGACGCCGACCCGGACCTGGGCGCGCTGCTCAATGACGCGCGCCGCGAGCAGGCCGAGCGCGAGCTCGTCGTACGAACGCATCGCCTGCCCGTAGGCCCCTGGGACGTATCGCGCCTGGCGGGCGCGACGGCCGACCACGTCGGCCTGCTGATCATAGACGGCGTGCTCTCGCGCGAGCTGATCGTCGCCGACCACGTGAGCGCCGAGCTGCTCGGCCCGGGCGACCTGGTGCGCCCGTGGCAGCCGACGAGCCGCGCGAGCCTGCTCCCGGTCGACGCCGTCTGGTCCGTGCTGTCGCCGCTGACCGTGGCGGTGCTGGACCGCCGCTTCGCCGCGGAGATGACCCGCTATCCGGAGATCACCGCGACCCTGTTCGACCGCATGAGCGAGCGCTCGCTGCGCCTCGCCACGACCCAGGCGGTGTCGCAGCTCACGCGCGTGGACCGCCGGCTGAAGGCCCTGTTCTGGCACCTGGCCGAGCGCTGGGGCCGCGTGTCCGGCGACGGCGTGATCGTGCCGCTGGCCCTCACGCACCGGATCCTGGGCCAGCTCGTCGGCGCCCGCCGCCCGACGGTGTCGACCGCGCTGTCCGAGCTCGCCGAGCGCAACGAGCTGGTGCGCCGGCCCGACGGCTCGTGGCTGCTGCGGGGCGACCCGCCCGACGCGGAGACGCTCGCGCGCAAGCCGCCGCCCGCGTCGTCGCAGACCGTCCGCGGACAGGACCTGATGCGCCCGACGGGCCGCTTCGAGCGCCCCGCCGAGGACACCGGCGAGGTCGTCTCCGCGATCGACCGCCTGCGCGACGCGCTGGAGCCCGGGCAGGTAGCCGACCTGGGGGAGCATCGCCGCCAGCAGGGCGGCGGCCCCGACGCCGCGTGAGTCAGCGGTGCCCCGAACCGGGTAGACGCCCGGCATGACCACAACGCGCAACACGTCCCAGGGAATCCTGTCCGACGACAAGGCCTCGGAGCGCGAGGAGATCATCGCGATGCTCACCAAGGCCTACTGGATGGAGCTCGAGACCGTCATCAACTACGTCACGAACTCCGTCAACCCGGACGGCGTGCGCGCGCAGGAGATCCGCGAGTCGCTCGAGGAGGACATCCAGGAGGAGCTCGGGCACGCGCAGCAGTTCGCCGCGCGGATCAAGGAGCTCTACGGCGTCGTGCCGTCCTCGGTCGACTTCACGCCCGAGCAGAGCTACCTCGCGCCGCCCGATCGCCAGACCGACATCGTGCACGTCATCAAGGGCGTGATCGAGGCCGAGACGGGCGCCATCGAGCACTACAACCGGATCATCGAGTTCACCGACCGGATCGACCCGGTGACCAACGACATGGTCATCAACATCCTGCGTGACGAGGAGGGCCACCGCCGGCTGTTCGAGGGCTTCCTGCGGGAGTACGAGGCCGAAGGCCTCGCCTAGCCGGGACCAGCCCCAGGTAGGCTCCGCTCTCAGGTGAGAGTGGAGCCTCCACTCACAGTCGCCGGGCTCGCGGACCTCGAGCCGATCCTCGACGTCCTGCCGGTCCCGCTGCTGTTCGTGGAGCCCGGCACGGCGCGGATCCTGTACGCCAACGCGGCCGCCCAGACCCCGGCCGAGGCCGCGCCGGCGGCGGTCCGGGCCGCCCGCCGCGGCGAGCCGCTGAGCAACGTGCAGCTCGACTACGAGGCGCCGGGGGGCCCGCGCTCGCTGGTCGTCTCGGGCGACGCGATTCGGCTCCCCGACGGCCGAAATGTCATCGTGATGACATTCGAGGACGTGACGGAGCTCGAACACGCGCGGCGCGAGGCCGCGCGCTCGCGCGACGACTTCCGGGCGATGCTCGAGGGCGTGGCGGACGCCGTGACCGTGCAGGCGCCAGATCATGGGCTCATCTACGCCAACGAGGCGGCCTGCCGGCTCTACGGGCTCCCGCGCGACGAAGAGCTCGCCGGGTTCTCGACGGAGCGCTACATCCGCGCCTACGACGTCGTCGACGAGGCCGGCCGGCCGCTCGACCTCGGCCTGCTGCCCGGGCGCCTGGCGCTGGCCGGCGCGGACCCCGAGCCGATCATCGTGCGCTCGCGCGAGCGCGAGACGGGGATCGAGCGCTGGTCGCGCATCAAGGCGACCGCCGTGCGCGAGCGCGACGGGCACGTGCGGCTCGCGATCAACCTCGTCGAGGACATCACCGAGCTCAAGCGGTCCGAGCAGGCGCAGCGCTTCCTCGCCGACGCCAGCCGCACGCTCGCCGGATCGCTCGACTACGAGCGCACCCTCGCCGCGGTCGCGAGCCTCGCGGTGCCGGCGATCGCCGACTGGTGCATCGTGGACCTCGCCGGCGACGACGGCCACGAGCGCGTGGTCGCCGCGCACACGGATCCCGCGCGGCGCGCGCTGGCCGAGGAGATGGGGCGCCGCTACCCGCCGCGCGCGCACTCGCGCCCCGGCGTCGCCGAGGTGCTGCGCACCGGCGTCGCACGGCTCGTGCCCGAGGTCGACGACGCGATGCTGCGCGCGGCCGCGATCGACGAGGAGCACCTGCGCGTCGCGCGGTCGCTCGGCATCCGCTCGGCGATGCTCGTGCCGATGACCGTCTCCGGACGGGTGATCGGCGTGATCACGCTCGTCTCGGCCGAGTCGGCGCGGCGCTACGACGGGTCCGACCTCGCGGTCGCCGAGGACCTCGGGCTCCGCGCCGCGGCGGCCGTCGAGAACGCCCGCCTCTACCGCACGGCGTCCGAGAACGCGCGCACGCTGCAGACGTCGCTGCTGCCGCCGCGGCTGCCGGACGTCCCCGGCGTGGAGCTGGCCGCCGCGTATCGCCCGGCGGGCGCGGGGCTCGAGGTCGGCGGCGACTTCTACGACGTGTTCTCGACCATCGAGGGGCAGTGGTACCTCGTGATCGGCGACGTCTGCGGCAAGGGCGCCGAGGCCGCCGCCGTCACCGCGCTGGCGCGCTTCACGGTGCGCACCGCGGCCGTCCGGCAGCGCTCTCCGGCCGCCATCCTGCGCTGGGTCGGCGACGCGATGCTCGACCAGGAGGCCGCCGACGGGCGCTTCTGCACGATCGCCTGCGCGCAGCTCGACCTGACGCAGCACCCGGCGCGCGTCACCGTCGCCTGCGGCGGCCACCCGCTCCCGCTGCTGGTGCGCGCGGGCGGGGCGGTCGAGCCGCTCGGGTTCCCGGGCACGCTGCTCGGGCTCGTCCCGGACCCGGAGCTGCGCGACCGCAGCGCCGAGCTCGGGCCGGGCGACGGGCTCGTGCTCTACACCGACGGCCTGACCGAGGCGCACGCGCCCGCGCGCGTGTGGGGGCCCGACGACCTCGCCGAGGCGGTCCGCGCCGCGGCGGCGGCGGACGCCGGCACGGCGGCGCTCGTAGAGCGGCTGGTCGCGGGCGGACTGGAGGGGACCGCCGCCCCGCGCGACGACATCGCCGTCCTCGCTCTCCGTTACATAAACGGGGTCTGACCCCGGTTGACTTCGGGCTCGAAGCGGCGGATGCGCGTGTCGGCGGCCGCCTCCAGCATCTGCTTGAAGCGGCCGAGGTCGGCGCGGACGTGGCGGCTGAGGACCCCGTCGCGCCCGCGCTCGGTCGCGTCCTCGAGCTCCTCCTCGATATGGAGCGTGAGTCGCGTCCTGCCGTCGCCGAGGCGCTTGAACGTCGCCACGCCGGTGTGGGCCGGGCCGAGCGTGGCGCGCCAGGCGACGCGCTCGTGCGGACGCTGCTCGATGATCTCGGCGGCGAACTCGAGCTCCACGCCGGCGATCCGCGTCTTGCAGTGCACGTGCGCGTCGTCGAGCCGGTGGATCTCCTGGATCCCCTCGATGAACTCCGGGAAGTCCTCGTAGTGAGTCCACACGTTGTACGCCGTGGCCACGGGGACTCCAATGTCGATGCTCTCCTCGACAAGTCGCATTGGGGCCTGCCGGTCGCATACCCCGCCGACCCTCCCCGCCCAACCCGAATGTTCGCCTGGGCTACACGTGGCGTGCTCCCGTGGTCTCCATGCCTACCTTGGGGATGCCGCGAGCCGGACCGGGGCGTAGGCTGTCTCCGGGAGGGGCCGGGTCCGCCCCATGCAGTTCAGCTTTCAGTTTCCACCCGCAGACGACGCGCCTGCGCAGGCGCGCGGCGCGCTGGAGGTCTTCGATCAGATCCTGGCGCCGGAGGTCCTGGAGGACCTCCAGCTCGTCGTGTCCGAGCTCGTCACCAACAGCGTGAAGTTCGGCCCCAAGCGCTCGATCACGCTGTCGCTGCGGATCGGCGGCGACGGCGTGGTGCGCGGCGAGGTGATCGACCAGGGCGACGGCGAGCGGGCGAAGGTCGAGATGACGCCCGAGCCCACGCTCGACGGCGGCTGGGGCCTGCACCTCGTCGACCGCGTCGCGATGAGCTGGGGCGTGCACGAGGGCTCGACGCACGTGTGGTTCGAGGTCGGGCCGGGGAGCCGCCGGCGCGGATAGCGAGATATCGGTAATACATCTCGCATGCCGTGCTAGTGCTCGCGGCCTTCGGCCGCGGCCACTCAGGTCTTGCGCTCGAGGTTCGCGACCTCTTCGGCCTTGCGGTCGGCCTTCTCGTGGGCGGCGGCGAGCTCGTCCTTCGCCTCGCCCTTGCGCTCCTCCTGGCGGCCCTCGCGGCGCAGCGAAGCGTCGTCCGCGAGGTCCCCGGCGGCCTTCTTGAAGCGTCCCCTGATCTTGTCGATGAGGCTCATGGGTGCGTGCTACCCGGGCCGCGGCGGCCGGCACTCGGCGATGATCAGGTCGATGACCGTCAGCCGGCGTGCTCGGCGACCGTGCGCAGGCGCTCGAGCGCCCGCCGGATGAGCCGCGAGACGTGCATCTGTGAGACGCCGACGCGCTCGGCGATCTCGGCCTGCGTCATGTCCTCGACGAACCGCAGGTGCAGCACGATCCGGTCGCGCGCGGGCAGCGCCTGCAGCGTCGGCGCGATCGTCGCGCCGTACTCGACGAGCTCGAAGCGCTCGTCCTCGATCCCGATGGACTCCGCGTACGTCTCGCCGTCGCCCTCGTCGCCGAAGCGATATGACTCGAGCGAGACGGCGTCGTAGGCGGAGGCCGCCTCCATCGCCTCGAGCACCTGCTCGGTGCTGAGCTTGAGCGCGGCGGACACCTCCTTGGCCGACGGCGAGCGCCCGAGCCGCCGTGAGAGGTCCCTGACCGCGTTGTCGACCTGCATGACCCGCTCCTGCATCCCGCGCGGGACGTGCACGGCCCAGCCGTTGTCGCGGAAGTAGCGCTTGAGCTCCCCCAGCATCGTCGGCACCGCGTAGGAGGAGAACGCCGTCTCGCGGGCGGGGTCGAAGCGGTCGATCGCCTTGATGAGTCCCAGCGTCGCGACCTGGACGAGGTCGTCGAGCGGCTCGTCCGAGCGCCGGTAGCGCCGCGCCATCCGCCGCGCCAGCGGCAGCAGCCGCTGCACGAGCTGCTCGCGTGCCAGCTGGTCGCCGTGGCGGTGGTAGCGGATCAGCAGCCGGCGATCCTCTTCCGAGCGGGTGGGGCCGTCCTCCTGGCCGTTCGTCCGGACCGGTGGGACGGGGGTCATCGCGGCGAGCGCCTCCTCTCTCGCCGCGACGCGCGCCAAGGCTGGGCCCGGGGGCACGACCGGCGAGGTAGCTTCGGCAGTATCCATAGCAGCGTCCGTCGTCCATGCGGCCGGACGCCTCCCGAAGCCGGCTACCCCGGCCGTCTATCCGGCGAGCGTCACGTTCAAACCCGCAGGCGGACTCCAGGCCCTCGGCTGCCCGCCCGGGAGCGCCGGTTCGCGCGTCACGCGGCGCGGGTAGGCGAGCGCCATGGCCTGGATGATCGCCGCCGTGATCCTGGTGCTCGTCGCGCTCGCGGCCATGGTGCTGCTGGTGCGCAAAGCCACGCGCAGGAGCAACGTGTCCGCCGAGTCGAGCGTGCGCCCCGAGCGCTCCGAGCCCGAGCGCGAGGCCCCCGACGTCGCGCCGTCCACCGTGGGCGGCGAGGCCGAGGGCAGGCGCAGCGTGGACTAGGGGGCCTGCGAGGAAATGGTCCGCGCACGGACATTTTGGACGCTTTGAGGGCATGTTGAGTTCCTGTTGGTTTGGGAATGAACGACCTTGGGCACATACTCCGTGGTCGCGTCGCGGATGCCCTCCACTCTCCGGCCGGCGCGCCACAACCCTCCTCCTCAGCGATCGGGGCGCCCTCGGGTGCCCCGATCGGTTTTCAGGAGCGGTGGACGTCGGGTAACGCTCTGAATATGCCCCTTCGTGCAACCCACCCGGGCCCGACGCCCGACCCGCGCCCGCCGCGACCTCCCGACCCGCAGCCGCCGGCGCCCACGCCCGATCCGATCCCGCTGCCGCCCGACCCGAATCCACGTCCGATCTGACGCACGCGCAGGCCGGGAGGACGTGTCATGCTCCAGACCGCCCGCAACCCGACCGGCCGCCGTTACGCCGCTCTGGGGGTGGGGTAGAAGGACGCGAGGATTCGATGGGCAGCAACGCACAGCTTCGCTCGGTGGTGATCTCGCCCATCGAGGAGCCAAAGACCGATGTCAAGCTGACTCTCCCGGCGCGGCCCGAGAACGTGGCGGTCATCCGGCACATCCTCGGCGCCTTCGCCGAGACCCTGCGGCTCCCTGACGACCTCGTCGAAGACCTCCGGCTCGCGGTCACGGAGGCGTGCACGAACGTGATCCGGCACGCCTATCCGAACGGCTCCCGCGGGCCCGTCGAGATCGAGATCCGGCCCTACGAGGCCTGGGTCAGCCTGGTCGTGACCGACCGCGGCCGCGGCCTCGGCGCCAGCGCCGACCACGCGGGGCCCGGTCTCGGCCTCCCGCTGATCGCCGCCATGGCGGAGTCGGTGGAGCTCCAGCCCGGCCCCGGCGGGGGTAGCCGGCTGGAGATGACGTTCGCGCGGCGGGGCCGCGGAGCGCCCAGGTGACGTCCTGGCCGGGCGGGGGAGAGGCGCCCACGACGGTCTCGATCGCCGCCGGCCCGCTCGTCGGCCCGATCCTGCGCCGCGTGGTCGGGATGCTCGCCGCCCGCGCCGATCTGCCGCTCGACCGCCTCGACGACGCCGTGCTCGTCGCCGACCTGATCGCCGCGCGCGCGCCCGCGCACATCCTGTACGGGACGGTGGACGTCGCCTTCGAGCCCGGGCCGCGGACGCTCGAGCTCAAGGTGGGGCCGCTGCGGCCGGGCGGCGGCGAGGCGCTCGTGGTCGACGCGGCGGTCCCCGGGGTGGGCAACGTCATCGAGCAGCTCGCGGACGAGCTGCGCGTCGCGCCCGAGGGCGAGCGCGAGTTCCTCCACGTCCGCCTCGAGTACGCCGGGGCCTGATGATTGAGAAGCGGCGCGGCGGGGCATGACGCGAGGGCCATGGCCATCGACTTCGCCATCGAGGACCGGCCGGTCGACGACGACACGCATGTCGTCGCGGTCACCGGCGAGATCGACCTCTTCACCGCTCCCGAGTTCAAGCAGCGCGTGTCGGCGCCGATCGACGCCGGGCGGACGCACCTCGTCGTCGACCTGACCGCGACCACGTTCGTCGACTCCTCCTCGCTGGGCGTGCTGATCGGCGCGCACCGCCGCCTGCGGCGCCACGGCGGGCGGCTGGTGGTCGTCTGCACGAGCGACGCGATCGTCAAGACCTTCCGCATCACAGGGCTCGACGGCGTGTTCACGATCGTCTCGTCGCTGGACGAGGCGCTCAATGGCGACGCGGTAGGGGCGGGCGGCTAGGTAGCCTCGGAAGCCGGATGGCAACCGGCTTCCACGCCTCGGACGCACAAAGCGACTTCACGCGCGCGCGGCGCGCGCGGCTGCTGTCGGACATCGCCCGGCGCCTGCGCCGCGAGCCCGACGACGTCGGGCTGATCCTCCCGTTCGAGGAGGTCGTCGAGGCGCTCGGGCGCATCGGCCAGACCGACGTCGGGCTCCAGGTCGTCCCCCTGGACGCGATCGTGGGCACCGTGGACCGCTCCGTCGACTTCGACCGCGGCTTCCGCCCCACCTCGGCGCGCCTGCGCTCGCGCTGGGAGCGGATCGCGGCCGCGCAGCGGCGCGGCGAGGCGCTGCCGCCCGTGTCGCTGTTCAGGGTCGGCGACCTGTACTTCGTCCGCGACGGCCACCACCGCGTCTCGGTGGCGAAGTCGCTCGGCCGCGACGACATCGACGCCTACGTGACCGAGGTGCAGACGCGCCTGCGGCTGGGCCGCGACCTGCGCGTGTCCGAGCTGCCGCTGAAGGACCACGAGCGGCTGTTCCGCGAGCGCGTGCCGCTGGACTCCGAGCGCCGCAAGCAGATCTCGCTGTCGGACCCGTGGGACTTCGGCTCGCTGGCGGATTCGGTGGAGGCGTGGGGGTTCCGCGCCATGCAGGCGCGCGGGCACTACATGGAGCGCCAAGAGGTGGCCCGGCTGTGGTTCGACGACGAGTACTCCCCGGTCACGCAGATGCTCGCGGCCGGCGGCGTGGTGGAGCGCGGCGAGACCGAGGCCGACGCCTACCTGCGCCTGGCGGCCGACCGCTACCTGCTGCTGCGCACGCACGAGTGGAGCGACGAGGTGCTCGACCGCCTGCGCCGGGCCGAGCAGCGGCGCTACCGGCGCCGCAAGCGCCTGCCGCCGCGCCGCCCCCGCCGCTGGCCGTACTGAACGTGTCGTCCGGGGAGCCCACGGGTAGCCGAGGGCTCAGGACGACACGCAAGGAGGAACGACTTGAAGAGCGTCATCTCATTCGCCGTCGGTGCGGCGGCCGGGGCCGCCGCAGCCCACTTCCTCGACCCCCAGAGCGGGCGCCGACGGCGCAGCATGCTGAAGGACCAGGCGGCGTCGAAGGCCCGTGACGCCGCGTCCGCGGCCCAGACCCAGGCGCAGTACGCCGCCGGGCAGATGAAGGGCGCGGCCGCCGCCGTCACGCCGAGCCCGACCCGGCTCGAGGACGCCGACGACGTCACGCTGGCGCGCAAGGTCGAGACCGAGATCTTCCGCGATCCGCAGGCGCCGAAGGGGAACGTGTCGATCGACGTCCAGGCCGGCGTCGCGTACCTGCGCGGGGAGGTCGCCGACCCCGCGTGGATCGAGCGGCTCGCCGACCACGCGCGCAAGATCGACGGCATCAAGGGCGTCAAGAACCTCCTGCACGCACCTGGGACGCCGACGCCGGACGCCGAGCCGCGCGGCCTCGCGAGCGAGCAGTACTACAACCGCTCCTAGTGGTGCCGCACGTAGGTACGTGCGCCGTCCAGGTGGTCGCTGGCGCCGTCTGGCAAGGACGCAGACCCGCAGGAATCCCTTTGGGATTTCAAGTGGTCGAGGACGCCGCCAGGCGGTGATCAGCGGCCGCCTGGCGGTGTGCGTACTTACGGGCGGTGCCACTTGGGGGGCGGGGGCCTGCCCGCGCGGGCGCGGGCAGGCCGGGCCGCCTTTGCCTACCCCGCCTTCGCGCCGTCGGCGGTGAGCAGCGACTGGCCCCCGTCGGGGTCGAAGAGCTTGATCTGGCTGGCGTCCAGGCAGATCTCGACCTCCTTGCCCGGGCGGGCGTCGGACGCCGCGTCCAGGCGGGCGACGACCTGCTGGCCCTGCTGCCCGGCGTGCGGGAGGTCCTCCATGCCGGCGTCCGCGGCGAGCTCGTCGAGCTCCGCGGTGTGGACCTCCTGGGTCTTGATGTCGAAGTAGGCGTACAGCTCGGAGCCCATCGACTCCACGACGTCGACGTTGACCTTGAAGTGCAGCCGGTTGGGCGCGTCGCGGTCCTCGACCGCGGCGTCCTCGAAGTGCTCGGGCCGCACGCCGGCGATCACGTCGCGCGCGGCGTGCCCGCCCTTGCCGGCCTGCAGCTTGCGGCGGACCTCGTCGACCAGCGGCGCGTCGCCGAACGGCAGCTTGATGACGTCGGCCTCGATGCGGGCGGGGACGAAGTTCATCGCGGGGCTGCCGATGAAGCCGGCCACGAACAGGTTGCCGGGCTCCTCGTAGAGCACCTTCGGGGTGTCGACCTGCTGGATGATCCCGGCCCGCATGACCGCGACG
>JBIOTP010000271.1:0-50579 GCA_044865965.1 Solirubrobacteraceae bacterium | reverse complement strand
GTCCCGCCGACGAGTCCGTGCGGCTCGTGGCCGTGCCGGTGTTGTTCGGCTCGATCGGCCTCGAGCTGCTCGTCTACGGCTGCGCCGGCGACCTCAACCCGCTGGCGATCGCCCTCGCCGCCGCCTCGCTGGTCTCCGTCATGGCGCGCCTCACGGTCACCTTCCGCCAGAACATCGCGATGCTGCGCGCGTCGCGCGACGAGGCGCTGACCGACGCGCTGACCGGCCTCGGTAATCGGCGCGCGCTGGCGGGCGAGCTGGAGGAGATGCGGCAGGTGGCGGAAGACGGCCGCCCGTTCGTGCTCGCCCTCTTCGATCTCGACGGCTTCAAGCACTACAACGACACCTTCGGCCACCCGGCCGGCGACGCGCTGCTCGCACGCCTCGGCTCGAACCTGAAGGGCTACTTCGCCGACGACGGGCGCGTGTTCCGGATGGGCGGCGACGAGTTCTGCGCGCTCTTCGACCCGCGCGGCCGCGAGGCCGGCATGCTCGTAGAGGGCGCCGCCCTGGCGCTGTCCGAGCAGGGCGAGGGCTTCTGGATCGGCTGCTCCTATGGCGCGATCACGCTGCCCGACGAGGCCACCGACGCCGCCGACGCGCTGCGCATCGCCGGCCAACGCATGTACGCCCAGAAGCACGCCGGCCGCATGTCGGCCAGCCGCCAGAGCAAGGACGTCCTCCTGCGCGCGCTGGCCGAGCGCAACCCCGAGCTCGGCGGCCACCTGAGCGTCGTCGCGCGGCTCGCCGAGGCCACCGCCCGCCGCCTCGAGCTGCCCTCGGAGGAGGTCGAGGTCATCCGCCATGCCGCCGAGCTGCACGACGTCGGCAAGGTCGCGATCCCCGAGGAGATCCTCGCCAAGCCCGGCCCCTTGACGGAGGGCGAGTGGAGCCTCATCCGCCGCCACACCGTCGCCGGCGAGCGCATCATCTCCGCCGCCCCCGCCCTCACCGGCGTCGCCCGCCTCGTCCGCTCCAGCCACGAGCGCTGGGACGGCGCCGGCTACCCGGACGCCCTGGCGGCCGAGTCGATCCCGCTCGGCGCCCGCATCATCGCCGTCGCCGACGCCTTCGACGCGATGACCTCCGGCCGCCCGTACCGCGCGGCCAGCCCCGAGGCCGCCGCGATCGCCGAGCTCCGCCGCTGCGCGGGCACCCAGTTCGACCCCGCCGTGGTCGACGCGTTCTGCGCCGCACTCGCCGAGCGCGTCCTGACGCCGGTGTCCTAGGGCGAGCCGCGCCGCGCGCGGGTCGCCGAGCGCCCCTGACGCCGACCCCTGCGCCGCATCGCCGGGTGCGCCCTGACGCCGCGTCGCACGCCGAGCCGCCCTGCGCCGCATCGCCGGGCGCGGCCTGACGCCGCTTCGCACGCCGAGCCGCCCTGCGCCGCATCGCCGGGCGCGCCCTGACGCCGGTCTCCCTGGGCGTCCGCGATGATCCCCTGCCATGCTGCGGGTCGTCGTCGCGGGGATCACGGGCTGGACCGGAGCGCCGCTGGCTCGCGCGATCGAGGGCGCGCAGGATCTCGAGCTCGCCGCCGGCGTCGCCCGCAGCGCCGAGGGCCGCCCGCTCAGCGACGTCGCCCCGGGCGCCGCGGGCCGAATCCACGCGACAGTCGCGGAGGGGCTCGGCGCCGCTGTCCCCGACGTGCTCGTCGACTTCACGAGCGCATCCGCCGTG
Source organism: Solirubrobacteraceae bacterium (assembly GCA_044865965.1). Taxonomy (GTDB): domain Bacteria; phylum Actinomycetota; class Thermoleophilia; order Solirubrobacterales; family Solirubrobacteraceae; genus Solirubrobacter. Next base: position 48,899 of record JBIOTP010000271.1, on the reverse strand, counting down.
CGCGCCAACGTCGACGCGGCACTCACCCACGGCGCCCACGCCGTCGTCGGCTCGAGCGGACTCACCGACGCCGACTACGCGTCACTCGACACCATCGCCCGCGACGCCGGGCTCGGCATCGTCGCCGCCGGCAACTTCTCCATCCTCGCCGCCACCCTGCTCCACGCCGCCACCCGCGCCGCCGCCCATATCGACCACTGGGAGGTCATCGACTACGCGTCGGCCACCAAGCCCGACGCCCCCAGCGGCACAGCCCGCGAGCTCGCCGAGCGCCTCGGCGAAATCCACCCCCCGACCCCGGCGACCCACGACGCCCACGTCCTCGGCGCCCCGGAAGCCCGCGGAGCGAACATCGCCGGCACCCGCGTCCACTCCCTCCGCCTCCCGGGCTACGTCGTCTCCACAGACGCGATCCTGACCACCCCCCACGAGCGCCTCGTCATCCGCCACGAGGCCGGCGGCACCCCCGACCCCTACATCGCCGGCACCCTGCTGGCGATCCGCCGCGTCCCGAAGATCCGCGGCGTCCTCCGCGGCCTCGACCGCCTGCTGTTCGGCGCCTGAGCCCGCGAGCGCCTACGCGCCAACCTCGACGAGCCGGGGCGAACCGCACGACACCGCGCCTATAGCCTCATCGCGAAGGAACTGAGGGAGGCACCAATGTGGAGAGCATGGAAGCGCGCGGCGCGATTGACGATCGCTGGCTGCATGCTGGCGGCGGCCATTGCCGAGCCTGCCATCGCAGGCACGTATACGGTCTACGGCTGCTCGTTGCCTGACGGGAGTCCCGCGCCGGTCGATGGGTGGACGTTCGACGGGAGCCCGGACGGTCTCGGTCGCTGGAGTAACACATGTCAGAGCGTGAACTGGGCCGACCGATCACTCAGCGCTTGGCTGCACCCAGGGGCCAATATCTATGATCCAACTCTCGTTGGCCCACCAGCCACGACCGACTCACGCGCGGATCTCACCTTTACGGCACCGGCTGACACGGTGATTACGGAGTACATGCTCTACCGCCATGAGCACGCACAGGGACAGTACATCAATGGAACGTACCGCGATCTGCTGTGGTACGACGATGCGGGTGGGGTACGCCCGGTTGACCGTTGCAGCACGCGCGATGGCTGTTACGAGCGCGGAACAGCGATTCCAAGTCAGAGACTCTCAGCGCTGAACCGCATATACCGCGGCGGCGTGGCGCTTCGTTGGCTGACCGCGTCCGCCCAATGCACCTCGGACGTCGGCGGGAAGGTCAGCTGTGACGGGGATCTCGAACGCGCCGTCGCCGTCTACGCCGCATGGATGACGCTGCGCGACCTCGTTCCGCCGGTGATCACAGCCAAGCCGGCAGGCGGACTTCTCGACCCGACCGTGCCAGTGGAGGGCCTACGCGTCGTGAGGCTGACCGCGGAGGATCGCGGCGGGGGACTTGCTCGCGCGACTCTGCTCGTCGATGGTGTGCCGCTGCTCAGCAGTGCGCCTGACAGCTTCGTCGCGACGTGTGCGGATCCCTACGTCGCCGTTGTTCCATGTCCGCTGCGGAGCTCGTTCACGCTCGAGGCGGACACTCGGTCCGTCTCGAACGGGCCGCATCGGTTCGAGGTCGCTGTCACGGATGTGGGCGGAAACACCACGCTCAGCGCCCCGGTAACCGTCACGGTGCAGAACGATGGAGCACCGAACGGGGTTGGCGCCACACGGTTGGCGGGTCTCACGGCGAGATTCCACGGCGCCAAGAGCTCTGCGCCGCTTCGACGCACGGTCGGCTTCGGCCAGCCCGCGTGGCTTCAGGGGCGCCTTGCCGACCCTTCCGGGCGCCCCATCGCCAACGCGCGGCTCGATGTGGCGTTCAGGATCGACCGCCCAGGCTCCGGCTGGCGTGAGCAAGCCGGCGTGGTCACGAACGCCTCCGGGGGCTGGAGGGTGGACGTGCCCCGCGGCGCGTCGCGCCAAGTCAAGGTCAGCTACCGCGCTTTCGCGCTTGACGATACCGCGAGCGTCGAGATCCTTGGGACCGTGCACGTGCGCGCTGGAGTGCGGCTCGCTGTCCGGCCGCGGCGGGTGGGGCCGCATGGCCGGATCGTGTTCACCGGCCGCCTGCTCGGCGGTCCGGGGCGAGCGAGCACGCAGGTCGCCCTGTATGCCGTCGCTGCGAGAGGCCGAACGCGCGTACCGGTCGCGGTTCTGCACGCCGACCAGCGGGGCCAGTTCCGCTACGCGTATCGTTTCACGCGCACGCTCGCCCCGACGACATACTGGTTCCAGGTCTTTGTCGATGCACAGCGCGGCTACCCCTATGCCGCCTGGCGGTCGCGGCGGGTCGTGGTGCGAGTGACGTGAGTCCTCAGCGGACATGGGCCGAGATGCACCGCGAGCAGCCGAGGTCGTGGAACCGCAGGAGCATCGAACGCGAACACCGCCGAGGTGGGCCACCCGGCCGTCGTCTGCTCGCGTGTGCGAGGGCGCACGAGGAGGCCGCCCGCGCACGTCCCGCCGAACTGAAGCGCCCCCGGCCGGAAGTCGGCTCCGGCAAGCGTCCTGAGCTCCGTGGTCCGTGAGTTGTTGACGCCTCCGGCCCCGGCGCGCGTTGCACGCGGCCAGGTCGTACGTCCCGCCCCATGCCGTTCCAGCCTCCCCGCGACGAGCTCCCGCCACGCCCTGCGCATCGATCCGTCCACACTCACGGAGGGCTCTGCACCAGGCGCGGGCGGGACCTAACGCACCCGGACGACCACGGACGGCGAGTAACCGAGGTCGTACGGGAAGACGCGCTCGCGGCGGATCCGCAGACGGACGGGATACCGACCGGGGCGGCCGCTGAACGGCGCGCTGGCGCGCCAGGTTGCGCTCGGGCCGTCCGCGCGGGTCGTCGCGACCGTCATCCAGTGCGCGTTGGCGAACGCCTGCAGGTCGACGAGCTTGCCGCCCGGCGGAAGCTGGGTGCCGAGCAGCAGCAGCCGGCCGAAGAAGCGGACGCGCGTGCGGCCCGAGATCAGCTCGTCCGAGGCATGGATCGTCGCGGCGGCCGGCACCCGGACCGTGACGCTGCGGATGCGGCGCAGGAAGCCCACGCCGCCGCGGTACTCGACGCTCAGCAGCCGGGCAGGCCCGGCCGGCAGCGTGAAGGAGAACCGGCCACGCGCGTCAGTGGTGACGGTGGCGAAGGGCTGCAGCGTCGCGGCGGTCTGACGCAGCGTGCTGGTGACCGACACCGTCTGGCCTGCGAGCGGGACGCCGTCGGTGGTGGTGATGCGGCCGGAGAACGTCGCGGGCCGCCCGTACGGCACGCTCACGCGCCCGGCGCGCACCTTCCGCACGGTCTTGCCGACGCGGCGGTTCAGGCTCATGGAGGTTGCGACGTCGGAGGTCGTGTTGCCGGCGGCGTCTGCCACCGAGACACGAATCCCGACGCTGCTCGCGCGCTGCCCCTGCGGAACCCTTGCCACGAGTTGCGATCCGTGGCGAGCGGTGCGGAGGTTGACGAACGGCCCGGTGGGCTTGCGCCGGTACGCGATCGTGCCGCCGGCGAGGCCGGAACCGGCATCGGAGACCCTGGCCTTGATCGTGCGGCCACTGACCGGCAGCAGGTCGACCGTCGGCGCCGTGCCGTCGATGTCGATCGTGCGCTCCGTGCTGGCGACGTTGCCGGCGGTGTCCTCGGCGACCATGCTGACCGTGTGCGGGCCGTCCGGTACGCCGGCGAAGTCGAACGGAGTCGTGAGCAAGGTGGGGCACGGTGCATGCAGATGGAAGTCGCACGTGGGCGACGTCGTGGCGCGTTCCGTCCCGTCGACCAGCACGCGGATCTCCCGGATGCCCGCGGAGTCGGTCGCGCTCGCGGTCTGGCCTTCGACAGCGCGGTGCCAGCCACCCGGCGCGCCGCCAAACGCCACCGCAGGAGCGACGAGGTCCTCCACAGTGACGCGTGCGCCCTCGAGATTGATCGCCGCGTGGATGGCGTTCGCGGTGTCGGCGGTGAAGCACACCTGCGTCTGCGGACCCGCGCACTCGATTCCCCACTGAATCACTGGCCTGTCAACGTCGTCATACGTCACGAAGCTCGCCGGCGCGAACGGGCTGTTTCCGATCATGCAGTACTGGGTGGGCGACGACGGCGGGCCGGCGCACCAGTCGGTCGTCGCAGGCGGCCCGCCCGGAGTCGTGGACCCGCCCGGGGCGTTCCCGGCCCGGAAGATCACCTGCCACACGTTGCTCTCCACGGGCGCCGTCGACGTGTCGTCCGTGCTCGCGCGCGCTTCGCCGAAGCGCCAGATCTGGATCCTTTGCACGGTCGTACCCTCTGGCGCGTGGAACGTCCAAGCGGCGCCCTCGCTGGCCTTCACGGTGCGTCGGGCGTTGAGCGACTGCAACGAGACCCCGTAGCCGGCGTTGCACTTGCTGACATCCGTCGCGCTCGGCAGCGTGAAGAAGCTGGACGCGGGGGGCGCCGCGCCGCCATTGAAGTTGTACGTCTCAACGGTCCACGCGCGGTTGATCAGATTCGCACCCGGCGCGTTGCACGCAACGACGTCATACGTCCCGGCCCGGGCAGCGCCCGGGGCCGAGCAGAGGAGGATGGCGGTGCCGATCACCGCCATCAATGCAGCATCCTTGCGCATCGATCCGGCCAACACTCGATCGCCAGCATAGTGGCACATCGCGCGGGTCACCAGGCGCGGTAGGGTCCGGACCCCATGGCGACCGGCGCGGACACGCTGAAGCGGACGCCGCTGCGTGACCGGCACGTCGAAGCCGGGGCCCGGCTCGTCCCGTTCGCGGGCTGGGAGATGCCGGTCCAGTACCAGGGCATTCGCGAGGAGCACCTGGCGGTGCGGAGCGGCGTCGGGATCTTCGACGTCTCGCACATGGGGGAGATCGAGACGACCGGGCCCGACGCGGAGCGGTTCCTGCAGCGGATCCTGTCCAACGACGTGTCCAAGATCGCCGAGCGCGGGGCGCAGTACTCGGTGCTCTGCCGCGAGGACGGCGGCGTCCTGGACGATCTCTTCAGCTATCGGCTCGACGAGCACCGCTACCTCACCGTCACGAACGCGTCCAACCACGCGAAGGACCTCTCCTGGTTCGCTCGACACGCCGCGGGCTTCGAAGTCGCGGTGCACGACCGGCTGCACGATTACGCGATGCTCGCGGTCCAGGGCCCGGAGGCCCGCGACCTGGTCGCAACCCTCACGGACGGCGAGCTCCCGAAGCGCTTCCGGACGGCCTACCTGACCGTGGCCGGCGCGCCGCAGGTCCTGGTGTGCGGGACCGGCTACACCGGCGAGGACGGCGTGGAGCTGCTGGTCGCGCCCCAGTATGCGCCGAAAATATGGGACGCCGTCACGCAAGCCGGCGCCACCCCCGCCGGCCTCGGCGCGCGCGACACGCTGCGCCTCGAGGTCTGCTTCCACCTCTACGGGAACGACCTGATGGAGGAGCGCGGGCCGATCGAGGCGGGGCTCGGCTGGTGCTGCAAGGAGGACACGGGCTTCATCGGCTCCGAGCCCATACGGGCAACACGCGAAGCCGGGCCCAAGGAGAAGCTCGCGCCGTTCGTCCTGACCGGCCCGGGCATCGCGCGCCAGGGCAACCCGGTCCACGGCGGCGGCGAGGTGACCTCCGGCACGCTGTCCCCGTGCCTGGGCGCCGGCATCGGCATGGCGTACCTGCCGGCCGAGCGCGCCGAGCCCGGCACCGCGATCGAGATCGATGTCCGCGGCAAGTCGCGCCCCGCCGAGGTGCGCACGAAGCCCCTCTACAGCAAGGAGACCTGAACGTGGCCGAGGCGAGCTACCCAGAGGACCTCAAGTACCACCCCGAGCACGACTGGGCGCGCGTCGAGGACGACGTCGCGACCTTCGGGATCACGTGGTACGCGCAGGACCAGCTCGGCGAGGTCGTGTTCTTCGACCCCCCGCAGGTCGGCGCGTCGACGACCAAGGACGACCCGTACGCCGAGGTCGAGTCCGTCAAGGCGGTGTCGGACGTGGTCGCGCCTCTGTCCGGCGAGATCGTCGAGGTCAACGACGGGCTCAAGGAGTCGCCCGAGCAGATCAACGAGGACCCCTACGGCGAGGGCTGGCTCGTGAAGGTGCGGCTCAGCGACCCCGCCGAGGTCGACGCGCTGCTCGACGCCGCGGGGTACCGGGACAGCCTGTCCTAACCTCAACGCGCGAATGAGCCGCTACACGTCCGCCACGGACGCCGACCGGCGCGAGATGCTCGCGGCGATCGGCGTCGGGTCGATCGACGACCTGTTCGCCGACGTCCCCGAAGGGGTCCGGCTCGGCCGCCCCCTCGCCCTCGAGCCCGGCAAGCCCGAGCACGAGGTCTACGCCTACCTGCGCGACCTCGCCGCCCGCAACGTCTCGAGCGAGGACGAGATCTCGTTCCTCGGCGCCGGCATGTACGACCACTACGTCCCGGCGCTGGTCGAGTCGATCATCACCCGCTCGGAGTTCCTGACGCCCTACACGCCGTATCAGCCCGAGATCTCCCAGGGCGGCCTGCAGGTGATGTTCGAGTACCAGACGGCGATCTCCGAGCTGACCGGCCTGCCGGTCTCGAACGCCTCCGTCTACGAGGGCCCGAGCGCCGTGGCGGCCGCCGGGTGGCTCGCCCACACCCACACGCGCAAGCCGCGCTTCCTCGTCTCCACGGGCCTCCATCCGCACTCGAGCGAGACCCTCGCGACGACCTCGGCCGGCTGGCGGACCACGATCGAGGAGATTCCGCTGACCGATGGCGCGACGGACCTCAACGCCCTCGAGCAGGCGATGGGCGACGACGTCGCCGCCGTCTTCCTCCAGCAGCCCAACTTCCTCGGCGCGATCGAGGACCTCGAGGCGCTCTCGCCCGCCGCCCGCGCCACCGGAGCGCTGCTGATCGTCCAATGCGACCCGCTGACGCTCGGCGTCCTGCGGCCCCCGGGCGACTTCGACGTCGACGTCGCCGTGGGGGAGGGGCAGACGCTCGGCAACCGGCTCGACTACGGCGGGCCGTCGTTCGGCTTCTTCGCCGCCCAGCAGGCCTACCTGCGCCGGATGCCCGGCCGCATCGCCGGCGAGACGACCGACGTCGACGGCCGCCGCGGCTTCGTGCTGACGCTGCAGACGCGCGAGCAGCACATCCGGCGCGAGAAGGCGACGCACAACATCTGCACCGCCCAGGCGCTCAACGCGCTGGCGGGGATGATCTACCTGAGCTGGCTCGGCCGCGCCGGGATCGTGGAGCTCGGCGAGCTGCTGCTCGCCCGCACCCAGTACGCGCGCGAGCGGCTCGCGGCGCTCGACGGCGTGTCTCTCGCGCACGAGCAGCCCGTCGTCCGCGAGTTCGCGCTCACCCTCGAGGCGCCCGTCCACAAGGTGATCGAGCGCTGCGCGCAGCAAGGCGTGAACCCCGGGTTCCCGCTGCTCGACGACGGCCTGCTGGTCGCGATCACCGAGCAGCGCACGAAGGCGGACATCGACCGCCTCGCTCAGACCCTCCAAGCGGCCGTCGCCGCCGAGCGCACCGAGGTGGTGCGCGCATGACGGTCAGCGACAACCGCCTCCACGCCGACCCCGGCATCGAGGCCCACCAGCCGCATCCGCGCCGCTCGGCGCTCGTCGAGACCGACCAGCAGCGCGACCGCGCGACCACCATCTTCGAGAGGTCCAAGCCCGGCCGCCGCGCCTTCACCGCGCCGGAGCTCGACGTCCCGAGCCATGAGCTCCCGGAGCGCTTCCGCCGCCGCGAGCCGCCGCGCCTGCCCGAGATCGCCGAGCCGGAGATCGTCCGCCACTACAACCGCCTCTCGCGGCGCAACTTCGACCTCGACACGGGCTTCTACCCGCTCGGCTCGTGCACGATGAAGCACAACCCGAAGCTGCACGAGCGCGTCGCCGCGCTGCCCGGCAACGCCCGCTTGCACCCCGCGCAGGCGCCCGCGCGCGCCCAGGGGGCGCTCCAGCTGATGTGTGAGCTCAGCCGCGCGCTCGCCGAGATCGCCGGGCTCCCGCACGTCAGCCTCCAGCCCAGCGCCGGCTCCCACGGCGAGCTCGCGGGCGTCCTGCTCACGCGCGCCTACCACGAGGACCGCGGCGAGCGGCGCTCGAAGGTGCTCACGCCCGACACCGCCCACGGCACGAACCCCGCCACGGTGACGATGGGCGGCTACGAGGTGGTCAAGGTCGGCACCAACGACCGCGGCGGCGTCGACCTCGACGACCTGCGCGCCAAGGCCGACGAGGACGTCGCCTGCCTGATGCTCACCAACCCCAACACCCTGGGCGTGTTCGACGAGAGCATCGAGGAGATCAAGCGCATCGTCGAGGCCGTCGGCGCGACGCTCTACTACGACGGCGCGAACCTCAACGCCGTGATGGGCCGCACACGCCCCGGCGACATGGGGTTCGACATCGTCCACTTCAACCTGCACAAGACGTTCACCCAGCCGCACGGCGGCGGCGGGCCGGGCGCCGGGCCGATCGCGGTGTCGGACCGGATCGAGCCGTTCCTGCCGCGCCCCCAGGTCGTCAGGCACGAGGACGGCCGCTTCGACCTGGACTTCGACCGCCCGAAGTCGATCGGCCGGCTGCGCGGGTTCCAGGGCAACTACGGCGTCTTCGTGCGCTCCTACGCGTACATCCTGTCCTTGGGCGCGGAGGGGTTGCAGGAGGCGTCCGAGACGGCGGTCCTCAACGCCAACTACCTGCTCGCCAAGCTGAACCAGCTCGGCGTCACGAAATACCTCCCCGCCGCCTACGACCGCGTCTGCATGCACGAGTTCGTGCTCTCCGGCGCGCCGATGAAGCGCGAGCTCGGCCTGCGCACGCTCGACCTCGCCAAGCGCCTGCTCGACCATGGCTTCCACCCGCCCACGGTCTACTTCCCGCTGCTGGTGGACGAGGCGCTGCTGGTGGAGCCGACCGAGACCGAGACCAAGGAGACGCTCGACGCGTTCGCCGAGGCCCTCGCCGCCATCCTGCGCGAGGGCGCCGAGGACCCCGAGATCGCGCGCAACGCCCCCTACGGCACCCCGGTGCGACGGCTCGACGAGGCCGGCGCCGCCAAGCGCCCCGTCATACGCCAGCCCTTGTAAGGAGTCCGTCAACCGTCGTTGGCGGTTGTCGGGAAATCGGCACGCCGGTTTTCGGTGCGTACCGCGCCGGGAAATCGTTTCCGCCAGGGAACACCTTTTCATGCATCGACGCCGTGCCGGGGCCAGGATCTCCTGTGCGGCATCACGAACGCGCTGAACCCCGAGGCAATACGCCACTCGGGCAGCTCGCACAGGCGCTGAACGCCACCCTGGCGCTCGCGCCCCGCAGCCCGACCGGCTGAGCCCCGCCGCGGCGGGGGTCCTAGGAGGGGGCCCCCGCCGCGGGCCGATACCCTGAGCGGCCCGGATGGTCATCTTCTCCGGCATCCAGCCCACGGGCCGCAAGCACCTCGGCAACTTCATCGGGGCCATCCGCCAGTACGTGCGCGGCCAGGACCGCGCCGACCCGGCGATCTACTGCATCGTCGACCTGCACGCGACGACCGTCGCCTATGAGCCGGCCGAGCTGCGCCAGTACACCTACGACACGGCGGCGATCCTGCTCGCCGCGGGGCTGGACCCCGAGCGCTGCATCTTCTTCCGCCAGGGCGACGTGCACGAGCACACGGAGCTGTGCTGGCACCTCACGAGCGTCACCTCGTGGGGGGACCTCAACCGCATGCACCAGTTCAAGGAGAAGTCCGCCCAGCACCGCGAGCTGGTGTCGGCCGGGCTGTTCCTGTATCCGGTGCTGCAGGCGGCCGACGTGCTCGCCTACCGGGCGCACGAGGTGCCGGTGGGCGACGACCAGCGCCAGCACGTCGAGCTGATGCGCGAGATCGCGCGCACGTTCAACGCCCGCTTCGGCGAGACGCTTGTGGTGCCCGAGCACCGAATCCCGGAGGTCGGCGCGCGGATCATGGACCTCCAGAACCCGGAGAAGCGGATGTCGACGACGATGTCGACCGACCAGGGTGCGGTCTACATCCTCGACGAGCCCGACGCGATCCGCCGCAAGTTCAAGCGCGCGGTCGCCGACTCCGGGCGCGACATCGTACGCGCGCCGGAGAAGCCGGGGATCTCCAACCTGATCGACATCCTCGCCGCCGTCCGCGACGTCGACCACGCCGTGGTCGAGCGCGAGTTCGCGGGCTCCGGCTACGGCGACTTCAAGACCGCGGTGGGCGACGCGGTCGTGGACGTCCTCGCCCCGACGCGCGAGCGCTACGAGGAGCTGCGCGCCGACGAGGACCGGCTCGAGGACGTGTTCCGGCTCGGCGCCGAGAAGGCGCGGGCGATCGCCTCGGACACGGTCGCCGACGTGCGCGAGGCGATGGGCGTCGGTCCCGCCCGCCGATCCGTCGGGCCCGCCGCCTAGCCTCCCGGTCCGTGCCTCCCTCACGTCTCGAGCTGCTCGAGCTGGACCTCGACGTGTTCGCCGGCCCGTTCGACCTCATGCTCGCGGTGATCCTGCGCGAGGAGCTCGACCTGCTGGAGGTCGAGCTGGGCGAGGTCGTCGTCGCCTATCTCGACCACCTGGAGTCGCGCGCCGAGCTCGACCTCGAGGCGGCGACGGAGTTCCTCGTACTGATCGCGGCGCTGCTGGAGCTCAAGTCGCGCTTGATGCTGCCCACGGAGGAGCTCGAGGAGCTCGACGAGCTGGAGCCGTCCGAGGCCGCCGAGGAGCTGCTCGAGCGCATGCTCCAGTACGCGCGGTTCCGGGCCGCGGGCGCGCACCTCGCCGAGCGCGGGGCGCATAACCAGGGGTTCCTCAACCGCGTCGCGCCGCTGCCAGTCGCGCTCCGGCGGTTGGCCGCCATCGAGGCGGCGTACGAGCCGGGCGTGCTGGGCGCCGCGCTCGGCGGGCTGCTGCGGACCCCGCCGCCGATCGACGTCGGCCACATCGCGACCCCGCGCGTCTCGGTCGCCGAGCGGCTCGCGCACCTGCGCGCGCTGCTGCGCCGCGGCGCCTTCTCGTTCGACGACGCGGTGCGCGGGGCCGACCGCGTGACGGTCGCGGTCACGGTCTTCGCGCTGCTCGAGCTCTACAAGCGCGGCGAGGCCGGGTGGGAGCAGGAGGAGCCGTTCGGCGAGATCACGGTGACCGCGCCCGCGGCCGCGAGGGTGGCGGCGTGACGCTCGCCGCCCACGTCGAGGCGCTGCTGTTCCTCGCCCCCGAGCCCGTCTCCGTCGCGGAGCTGGCCGACGCGCTGCAGGCCGGCGAGGAGGCCGTCGGCGGCGCGCTGGGCGAGCTCGAGGCCTCGCTGGCCGGCCGCGGGGTCGTCCTGCGGCGCCTGGCCGGCGGCTACGCGCTCGCCTCGCACCCCGACGCCGAGGAGGCCGCCCGCCGCCTGCTCGCCCGCCCGCGCACGCCGGCGCTGACGCCCGCGCAGGCCGAGACGCTCGCGATCGTCGCCTACCTGCAGCCGGTCTCGCGCCCGGAGGTCGCGCGAATCCGCGGCGTGGCCTCGGAGTCCGCCACCGCCGCCCTCGCCGAGCGCGGGCTGATCGAGGAGGCCGGCCGCTCCCAGTTCGGCGCCGTCCTGTACCGCACCACGCCGGTCTTCCTGCGGCTGTTCGGCCTGGACTCGGTGGACGACCTGCCGGACGTCTCCCAGTGGGACCCGAGCCCGGAGGAGTCCGCGGAGCTGCGCGAGCGGCTGCTGCGCGCCGGCGAGGCGCGCGGCGGGTAGGGCGCGAAAAGCATGCAAGTGAGGGGAGCCCGGAACCCGGGTGCCGGGTCGCGTGATCGGGCGAGGTCGGCGGCCCGGCCGGCACGAGCCTCGCGCGCGCGATCGACCACATTCGATCGCGCGTCGCGGGGCGTGTGTCAATTGGGTTCGACCAGGTCGAACTAGATTTACACACACCCCGCACGGCAGTGATCGATTCCCGGCGGGCCGATCCGGGCTCCCCCTCACTTGCAAGCAGTTCGCCGAGCCCGCCCCGCGGCCAGACTCGTCAGACCTCGACCGGCTGCTTGCGCCGCGTCACGACCGACGCCACGACCGACGCCGCCAGCACGGCCGCGATGAAGCCCAGCGAGGCGCCGACCGGCGGCGCGCCGACCACGTCCTCGAGCAGCATCTTGCCGCCGACGAACACGAGCAGCGTGGCGAGGCCGTACTGCAGGTAGTGGAAGCGCTCGGCCATCCCGTCGAGCAGGAAGTAGAGCGCCCGCAGGCCGAGCAGCGCGAACGCGTTGGCGGCGAAGACGATGAACGTGTCGGTCGTGATCGCCAGTACGGCCGGGATCGAGTCGATCGCGAAGACGACGTCGGCCATCGCCACCGCCAGCAGGGCGGCCAGCAGCGGCGTCGCGGCCAGGCGCCCGCCGGCGCGCGACAGCAGGCGGCGGCCGTGGAAGCGCTCGGTCACCGGCAGTGCGCGCCGCAGCGCGCGCAGCGGCCGGCTGTCGGCCACGTCGTGCGTCGGCTCGCCCTTCACGGCGAGCCGGATGCCCGTGACGACGAGCAGCGCGCCCATCACGTAGAGCGCCGGGTGGAACGCCTCGATGATCGCCACGCCCGCGACGATGAACGCCGCGCGCAGGACCAGCGCGCCGGCGATGCCGAACGTGAGGACGTCCGAGCGCAGCGCGGGCGGCACCGCGAAGGTGCCGAGCAGCACGGCGATCACGAACACGTTGTCCATCGACAGCGCCTTCTCCATCAGGAACCCGGCCCAGTAGGAGCCGGCCGCGGCGCTCCCGAGCGTGGCGAGGACGACGAGGCCGAAGGCGACGCCGACGGCCATCCACACGGTGCTCCAGCCGGCCGCCTCGCGCAGCGACACGCGGTCGGGGCGGCGGTGGGCGACGAACAGGTCGAACATCAGCAGCGCGGCCACGCCGCCGACGAGGGCGGCCCAGCCGAGGGGGGAGACGTGAGCGGGCATGTGCCGGGAACCTCCGAACGTCGGGGATGCGCTCGAAGGTGTCTCCCGCCGCGCGGGCGGGCGCTCCCGGGCCGATGGGCCGTCCTGACGAGGGCGCCGCTTGAGGGATAGTCCCCTTCGCCCTCCAGGGTATCGCGACGTCACCGCCGGATCGACGTGTAGGTTCGCCGCCGTGCGCACGCCCCTCGCCTCGGGCCTCGCCGTCGTGGCGCTGGCCGCCGCCGCCCCGCCCGCCGCCGCCGCGACGTACTCGGTCTATCCGTCGCCCGGCGTCTTCTCCGCCTCGGCGCAGACGACGATCAGCTTCCGCGGCGCGACCGCCGCCGAGCTCGGGCGAATCTCCGTCAGCGGCTCGCGCAGCGGCCGCCACACCGGCCGGCTGCGCCCGCATCCGGACGGCCTGGGCGTGAGCTTCGTGCCGACGCACCGCTTCCAAGAGGGCGAGCGCGTGACGGTGCGCACGACGGCCGACATCATCGGTGCCCACGGCGGCGACTGGGGCTTCACGGTCGGAGTCCGCAAGCCGCGGGCCCCGCGGCCCGTGGAGAACCCGGCGATCGGCCGCGGCGCGGTGCAGTCCTACCAGAGCCGCCCGGACCTGACGCCGCCTGCGGTGTCGATCGACACCGTCAAGCCCGGCCGCGCGCCCGGCCTGGTCTTCCTCGCCCCCAAGGCCGGCCGCGGCCAGGACGGGGCGATGATCATCGACGACGCCGGCAAGCTCGTGTGGTTCAGGCCGGCGGCGCGCGGCACGCTGGCCGCCGACTTCCGCGTCCAGACGTTCGAGGGCAAGCCGGTGCTCACCTGGTGGGAGGGGCGCCTGTTCCTCGGCGACGGGGACGGCGTCGGCCAGATCTTCGACTCCGGTTATCGCCGGATCGCGACCGTCCGCGGCGGCAACGGCCTCCTCTTCGACCTGCACGAGTTCACGATCACGCCGCGCGGCACGGCGCTGATCACGGTCTACCAGCGCGTCGAGCGCGACCTGCGGCCGTGGCACGGCCTGCGCCGGGCGCGCGCGGTCGACAGCATCGTCCAGGAGATCGACATCCGGACCGGGCTCGTGCTGTTCGAGTGGCACAGCCTCGGCAACGTCAGCATGAACGAATCGCTGATCCCGCCGCCGACACAGCCCGGCGGCGACTGGGACTACATGCACATCAACTCGGCGGCGCTCGCCAACGACGGGAACTTCATCGTCTCCGGCCGCAACACGTCGGCGATCTACAAGGTCAGCCGGGCCACGGGCCGCATCCTGTGGCGGCTCGGCGGCAAGCGGTCGACGTTCAAGATGGGCCCCGGCACGCACTTCGCCTGGCAGCACAGCGCCCGCGAGCAGCCGGACGGCACGCTGGAGCTCTACGACAACGCCGCCGCCCCGGCGGTGCGCAAGCACTCGCGCGTGATCACGCTCCGCCTGGACGCGGCCACGCACACCGCGACGCTCGCGCGCGCGTTCACGCATCCGCGCGGCCTGCTCGCGGCCTCGCAGGGCGACGTGCAGAGCCTGCCCAACGGCGACACGTTCGTCGGCTTCGGCTCGCAGCGCTGGTTCACGGAGTTCAGCCCCACCGGCCAGGTGCTGTTCGACGGGCACCTGGCGCTCGGCAACGACTCCTACCGTGCGTTCCGCTTCCCGTGGAGCGCGCGGCCGGCGGACGCGCCGCGGCTCGCCGCGACGACGAGCGGCGGCCGGGTGACCGCGCGCGCGAGCTGGAACGGCGCCACCGGCGTCGCCCGCTGGCAGCTGCTCGCCGGCCCCAACACGAGCGCGATGAGCGTGATCGGCGAGGCCCCCGCGACCGGGTTCGAGACCGCGATCTCGGCGGCCACGGCGGCCCCGTTCGTGGCCGTGCGGGCGCTGGACGCGCAGCGCACCCAGCTCGCCACCTCGGGGGCGATCAGCCCGGCGGGCGCGACAGCGCCGTGAGCGCCAGCAGCTCGTAGGCGAGGTTCGCGGCCGTGAGCGCGGTGACCTGCGCGGCGGTGTCGTAGGCGGGCGCGACCTCGACGATGTCGTAGCCGCTGAAGCGCACGCCGCGCAGCGCGCGCAGCAGCGCGATCGCCTCGTGCGGGAGCAGGCCGGCGACCTCGGGCGTGCCCGTGGCGGGCGCGAACGCGGGGTCGAGCACGTCGATGTCGAACGACAGGAACGCGGGCCCGTCGCCGAGCCGCGCCCGCACGCGCTCGGCGTAGCCCTCCGGCGTCCACGTCCGCAGCTCGTCGCAGGGCACGATCTCGAACCCCCAGGAGCGTGGCTCGTCGAGGTCGGAGGCGGCGTAGAGGCTGCCGCGCATGCCGGCCAGCAGGCTGCGCCCCGGGTCGATCAGCTCCTCCTCGAGGGCACGCTTGAACGGCGTGCCGTGGAAGTAGCGCTCGCCGTAGTACTCCTCCCACGTGTCCGCGTGGGCGTCCAGCAGCACGACGCCGAGCGGACCGTGCACCGCGGCGTGCGCGCGCAGCTCGCCGAGCACGATCGAGTGATCGCCGCCCAGCACGAGCGGCACCACGCCGTCGCGCACGAACGGCTGGATCTGCTCCGCGATCTGCCCCGCCGTGCGCTCCGCGTTGCCGGGCGTCACCGCGAGGTCGCCGGCGTCCACGACCGAGAGCGACCCGAACACGTCCACGCGCTGCGCGGGATGCCACGGGCGCAGCAGCATCGACGCGTCACGGATGCCCGCGGGCCCGAACCGTGCGCCCGGCCGCATCGAGGTGGCGGTGTCGAACGGCACCCCGATCACCGCCACGTCGACCCCCGCCCGGCCGTCCGGCACGTGCGGGCAGCGGGCGAACGTCCGGATCCCCGTGTAGCGCGGCGCGCCGGAGGCGTGCGGCGGTTCGTAGCGGGGCGTCACGTGACGGCGGCGGGCTCGCGCGCCGCGAGCTGGCCGCATGCGGCGTCGATGTCGCGGCCACGGGTGAGCCGGACGGTCGCGCGCAGCCCGTGCTCCTCGAGCGCGGCGCGGAAGGCGGCGATCGCCGCCCGCGAGGAGCCCTCGTACACCGCGCCGGTCGGGTTGTAGGGGATCAGGTTCACCTTGAAGACGGACGGGTCCAGCAGCCGCGCGAGCTGCACGGCCTGGCCGTAGCCGTCGTTGACGCCGGCCAGCATCACGTACTCGATGAACACCCGGCGCCGCCGGCGGGCGTAGTGGGCCTCGCAGGCGGCGAGCACGTCGGCGATCGGGTAGCGGTCGTTGATCGGCATGATCCGCGAGCGCAGCCCGTCCTCCGGCGCGTGCAGCGAGAGCGCGAGCCGGATCGGCAGCTCGGACTCGGTGAGCGCGCGGATGCCGGGGACCCAGCCGACCGTCGAGACGCCGGTGCGGCGGTGGGTGATGCCGACGTCCGGCAGCCGGGCGGCGGCCGCGAGCACGTTGTCGAGGTTCATCAGCGGCTCGCCCATGCCCATGAACACGAGGTGGTCGACCGGCTCGAGGCGGCGGAAGTGCAGCACCTGGTCGAGGATCTCCGCGGCGGTCAGGTTGCGCCCGAAGCGCATCTGCCCCGTGGCGCAGAACGTGCACGTCAGCGGGCAGCCGGACTGCGAGGAGACGCAGACCGAGCGCCGGCCGTCGCGGTAGCGCATCAGCACCGCCTCGACCGCGCGGCCGTCGTGCGTGTGGAAGAGCGCCTTGACCGTGCCGTCGGACGCGCGCGCCTCGCGCACCAGCTCGAGCGGCGAGAACGGCACCGCCCCGGCCAGCTCGCCGCGCAGGGCGGCGGGCAGGTCGGTCATCTCGTCGTAGCCGGAGGCGCCGTGCGCCGCCCACCGCCACACCTGGCGCGCGCGGAAGGCGGGCTCGCCGGCGCCGGCGAGCGTCTGCTCGAGCAGCGCGAGGTCCACGCGCCTTATCGTGGCACGCCGTTGCGGTTAGCCAAGTACCTCGCCCACGCCGGCGTGTCCTCGCGCCGCGCCGCCGAGCGCCTGATCGCCGGCGGGCGCGTGACCGTGGACGGCGAGCCGGTCCGCGACCCGGCGCGCGACGTCGACGACGCCCACAAGGTGCTGGTGGACGGCCGGCCCGTGCACGCCGGCGGCCATCCGCGGCTGGTCTACGCCGTCAACAAGCCGGCCGGCGTGGTGTCCACCGCGCGCGACCCGCAGGGCCGCCCGACCGTCGTCTCGCTGGTTCCCAGCGCGGAGCGGCTGTACCCGGTCGGCCGCCTCGACGCCGACAGCACCGGGCTGATCCTGCTCACCAACGACGGCGCGCTCGCCCACCGGCTCACGCACCCGTCCTTCGAGGTGCCGCGTACCTACCGCGCGCTGGTCCGCCACCCGCCGGTGCGCGAGCCGGCGCTGCGCGCGCTGCGCGAGGGCGTCGAGCTCGAGGACGGGCCCACGGCGCCCGCGCGGGCGCGCCGGATCGGCCCCGACCGCATCGAGCTCACGATCCACGAGGGCCGCAAGCGCCAGGTGCGGCGGATGTGCGAGGCGGTGGGGCATCCGGTGCGCGCGCTCGAGCGGGTCGCGTTCGGGCCGCTGCGGCTCGGGGGCCTGGAGCCCGGCGAGCACCGGCGGCTGACGCCCGCCGAGGTGGAACGGCTGCGCGCTGATTGAATGCCGCGGCGATGCGGTTGATCGCGCTCCGCGGCGCCAACACGGTCACCGACAACGTGGCGGAGGCGATCCTCGCGGCCACCGAGGAGCTGATGCACGAGGTGCTCGGCCGCAACGGGCTGTCCGCCGAGGACCTCGTGAGCTGCATCTTCACGCTCACGCCCGACCTCGACGCCGAGTTCCCCGCCGTCGCCGCGCGCCACATGGGCCTGTCCGCCGTGCCGCTGCTGTGCGCGCGCGAGATCCCGGTACCGGGCGCGCTGCCGCGCGTGATCCGAGTCCTGATCCACGCCTACGTGCCGGATGGGCACGAGCCGCAGCACGTCTACCTCCGTGAGGCGCGCAAGCTGCGGCTCGACCTCCACGGCGCGCAGTAGCGACTACCGGCCCATCCGCTGGTAGCAGCGGATCGCCAGCGGCGCGAACACCGCCATCAGCCCGAGCGCCCACAGCAGCGAGGTGATCACCGGGTGCTGCAGGGTCCACACGTCGGGCAGGTTGCCGACCGGATTGTGGAAGAGCTGGCGCACCGCGGTGGCGAGCGACGTGAGCGGGTTGAGCTCGGCGATCTGGCGCAGCGGCGCCGGCAGCCCACCGACCGGGACGAACGTCCCCGACAGGAACATCGCCGGGAAGATGACCGCCATCGCGACGCCGTCGGCGCCGTCCGGGTCGCGCACGATCAGGCCGAGGAACGTGCCGGCCCACGACACGGCGAACGCCATCAGCAGCAGCAGGCCGAACGCCGCCGCGGTCTCGAGCACGCTGCCGTGCGGCGCCCAGCCGACGATCAGCTCGCAGATGGCCGTGACCGCGAGCCCGGCGGTCAACTCCGCCAGCTCCGCGACGGTGCGCCCGGCGATCACCGAGCCGCGCGCGATCGGGAGCGTGCGCAGGCGGTCCATGAGTCCGCTGCGGATGTCGGACGCGACGCCGACCGCGATGCCCGGCACGGTTCCGATCATCGACTGGGCGAAGATGCCCGCCACCAGGTAGGCGTGATAGCCGCCGCCGGGGATGGCGATCGCGCTGCCGAACACGTAGGCGAACAGCAGCCGCCGGCGCGCGGTCCGCGCGCCGCGCTGTCGCGCGCGCAGATCGTCGAGGCGGCGCTCGCGCTGGCGGACGCGGAGGGGCTGGAGGCCGTCTCGATGCGCCGGCTCGCGCGCGAGCTTGGATCGGGCGCCATGTCCCTCTACCACTACTTCGACAGCCGCGACGAGCTGCTCGACCTGATGGCCGACACCGTCGCGGCGGGCGTGGTGGTGCCCGGCGAGATGCCGCCGGACTGGCGGGAGGCGCTAAAGGCGGTCGCCCGGCGCAGCCGCGCGACGTTCAACGCCCACCCGTGGCTGTTCACCACCCTCCATGACCGCCCGCGCCTGAGCCCGAACCTGATGCGCCACGTCGAGCAGTCCGCGCAGGCGGTCGCGCCGCTCGCGGAGCGCGGCGTCGATCCGGCGACGATGAGCGCGATCGTGATGGCGGTGGACGACTTCACGATCGGCTACGCCGTGCGCGAGGTCGCCGCCGGCCACGTCGAGGACCATGGCCGCGGCATGACGAGGCGCCTGCAGGAGGCGGCCGCGGACCCGTTCGTGCAGTACCTGCTCGACAGCGGCGAGTTCCCCGCGCTGAGCCAGTTCCTGCGCAGCGGCATGGAGATCGAGGTCGGCGACCGCTTCGAGCAGGGCCTGGACTGGCTGCTGGACGGGATCGCCGCCTCACTCGGCCAGTAACCTGCCCCCCGAGCCATGGCGATCGAGTTCGCGCAGAAGGTCCGCCGCATCCCGGTCTATCCGGCCGCCGACGCGTACGCCGCGGAGGGGCCGGCGGCGATGCTCGCGTCCAACGAGTCGCCGTACCCGCCGATCCCCGCGGTGATCGAGGCGATCACGAAGTCGCTGGGCGGCCTCAACCGCTACCCGGACCCGACGAACGCCGCCCTGCGCCGCAAGCTGTCCGACCGCCACGGCGTGCCCGTCGGCCGGATCGCGATCGGCAACGGCTCCTGCGACATCCTGCTCGCCGCCGGTGACGCGCTGCTCGAGCCGGGCGCCGAGCTGGTGTACGCCTGGCCCTCGTTCTCGGTCTACCCGCACCTGGCCGCGGCCTCCGGCGCGCGGGCGATCGAGGTGCCGCTGGACGCCGACCACCGCCACGACCTCGAGGCGATGCGCCGCGAGATCACGGTCGCGACGCGGCTCGTGATGGTCTGCAACCCCAACAACCCGACCTCGACGGCGCTCCCGCTGGACGAGATCGCCGCGTTCGTGGCCGACGTGCCGCGGCACGTGGCGGTGATCCTCGACGAGGCCTACGTCGAGTTCAGCGTCCTGCAGGACCCCGACGAGTCGGTAGACCTCCTCGACCGCCATCCGAACCTCGTCCTGCTGCGGACGTTCTCGAAGGTCTACGGCCTGTGCGGCCTGCGCGTCGGCTACGCGCTGTGCGGCTCCGAGGCGTTCCGCACCGCGGTGGACCAGGTCCGCCAGCCGTTCTTCTGCAACGCCGCCGCGCAGGCCGCGGCGCTCGAGGCGCTCAACCACAGCGACGAGGTCGCGCGCCGGGTGGAGCGCAACCTGGCCGAGCGGCTCGGGCTGGAGGACGGCCTGCGCGCCCTGGGGATCGAGCCGGCCGCGTCGCAGGCGAACTTCGTCTGGTTCGACCTCGGCGAGGGGCGCGAGGAGGCCGACGTCATGCGCGGCCTGGCCGAGCGCGGGATCCTCGTGCGCGCCGGCGCCTCGCTCGGGCGTGAGGGCGCGCTACGGGTGACGGTGGGGACGCAGGCCGAGAACGAGCGCCTCCTCGAAGCGCTCGGCGCCCTGCTCTAACGGCGCCCCGCGACCCAGGCGTTGGCGGCCGCGGACTTCTCGAGGGCCTCCTCGTCGCTCGCGCCGCGGCGGATCCGGTAGCCGACCCAGCAGGCGACCAGGAAGCCGAGCAGGAACGTCAGCGTCAAGCCGTAGGAGGCCACGAGCCAGCGGCCGTGCCCGCCCTCCATCGCCCGGATGAGCCCGAACGGCGACAGGAACATCAGCAGCCACACCCACGAGTGGCCCTTGTCGTCGTCACGCACGAGGAGCGCCGTGCCGCCGAACAGGAGCAGAATGGGGGCCGCGCCGATCAGGACCCACACCGGTGACGCGTCGTGCCAGTGACGGCCGAGCGCAAGCGCCACCACGCCGGCCAGGACGGCGAGGGGAACCGACACGATGGCCACCGTCGCCAGGGGGTGCTTGAGCCCGAACTGCTCCGCGCGCGCGTTGAGATCCATGGTCACCCCTTCATACCAGGGCCGCGGTCTGGTAGAACCCCGGACTCGCGATCATGGCCGCCCCGCCCGCATGCCCCTCTTCTGTGACCCGGTTCCGGGCCGGCGGCCTGTACTCCTACCGCAGCTGGCGATTTAGCTAGGCGCTCGGCCGGCGCACGCGCGCCGTCCCTCGAGGCCTCCGGGCCGAGCGCCGCCCCACCGGCCGTGTGCCGCCCGTAGCATGTTCGCCACCAGGAGACCAAGACCATGATGATCGTGATGAGACCGACGGCCACCGAGGACGAGATCCAGGCCGTCATCGAGCGCATAGAGAGCTGTGGGGCCCGTGCCCACCCCTCCCGCGGCGAGGAGGTGACGGTCATCGGCGCGATCGGCGACCGCGAGCACGTGCAGCGGCTCGGCCTCGAGGCCGCGCCGGGCGTCGAGCGCGTGGTGCCGATCCTCAAGCCCTACAAGCTCTCGTCGTCGCAGTTCCGCCACGGCGAGCGCTCCGTGATCGAGATCGACGGGCGCCGCGTCGGCGGCGACAACTTCACGATCATCGCGGGGCCGTGCACGGTCGAGTCGCGCGATCAGACGCTCGGCACGGCGCGCGTCGTGGCCGACGCCGGCGCCTCGATGTTCCGCGGCGGCGCCTACAAGCCGCGCTCGTCGCCGTACTCGTTCCAGGGCCTCGGGCAGGAGGGGCTGCGCCTGCTCGCGGAGGCCAAGGCGCAGACCGGGCTGCCGATCGTCACCGAGCTGATGGACGCGCGCGACGTGGAGCCGATCCTCGACGTCGCCGACGTCATCCAGATCGGCGCCCGCAACATGCAGAACTACCCGCTGCTGGCCGAGATCGGCCGCTCGGGCCGGCCCGCCCTGATCAAGCGCGGCCTCTCGTCGACGCTCGAGGAGCTGCTCATGGCGGCGGAGTACGTGCTCAAGGAGGGCAACCCGAACGTGCTGCTGTGCGAGCGCGGGATCCGGACGTTCGAGACCGCCTACCGGTTCACGCTCGACATCACGGCCGTGCCGATGCTGCGCGAGCTCTCCCACCTGCCGGTGATCGTCGACCCGAGCCACGCTCCCGGGCGGCGCGACCTCGTGCTGCCGCTGTCGATGGCGGCGGCAGCGGCCGGCGCCGATGGGATCCTCGTCGAGGTCCATCCGGAGCCCGATGAGGCGATCTGCGACGGCCCGCAGCAGATCCGCGCGGATCGGTTCGCCGATTACGTCGAGCAGGTCGAGCGCGTCGCCGCGGTGGCGGGAAAGGTCCTGAGCGCGGCGGCGTGAACGTCGCCGTCGTCGGCGTCGGGCTGATCGGAGGCTCGATCGGGCTTGCCGCGCGCGAGCGCCTCGGGGCGCAGGTGAGCGGCTACGACCCGGCGCCGGCGGCACGAAACGCCGCGCTGGCCCGCGGCGCGGTGGAGCGCGCCTGCGGCTCGGTGGCGGAGGCGCTCGACGGCGCGGAGTTCGCGTTCGTGGCGGCGCCCGTGGGGGCGCTGCCGGCGGTCGTGCGCGACGCGCTGGCGGCGGCGGGCGACGACTGCGTGGTGACCGACGTCGGCTCGACCAAGCGCGGGCTGGTCGGCGCGATCGACGATCCGCGCTTCATCGGCGGTCACCCGCTGGCGGGCGCGGAGACCTCGGGCGTCGAGCACGCGCGCGCGGACCTGTTCCTGGACGCGACGTGGTATCTGACGCCGACGGCGGTGACCCGCGGCACGCTCTTCGAGCGTCTGCACCGGCTGCTGACGCGGCTCGGCGCGTGGCCCTCGGCGATCGACGCCGACACGCACGACGCCGTGATGGCGTCGGTGTCGCACCTGCCGCACGTACTGGCCAACGTGCTGGTCGCGCAGGCGGCGCGCGTGCTGTCCGCGGAGGGCGAGCGGCTGCCCGCGACCGGCCCGAGCTTCCGCGACCTCACGCGCGTGGCGGGCGCCAGCACCGCGGTGTGGCAGGACATCTACCTCGCCAACGCTGACGCGCTGGTGCGCGCGATCGACGACACGGTCGAGCGGCTGCGGGCGACGCGGGCGCTGCTGGCCGGAGGCGACGGCGACGGGATCGCCGACTGGAACGACGCGGCGCGCGAGGACCGCCGGCGGCTGCTGGAGAGCGACCTGGCCGGCGGCGAGGTGCACGAGCTGCGCGTGCAGGCGCCGAACCGGCCGGGGATCGTGGCTGAGATCGCGCTCGCGCTCGGGCGGGCGGGGATCGACATCGTCGACCTGGCGCTGTATCCGACCGCCGGTGGCGCGACGGGCACCATTGCGCTGTGGGTCCGCGCCGATGAGGTGGTGTCGGCCGAGGAGCTGGTGCGCGGGCTCGGGCTGGAGGTGGCGCGGCCGTGAAGCGGCGCTTCGAGCCGTCCGGGGCGCTGCGCGGCACGCTGCGGGCCCCGGGCGACAAGTCGCTCTCGCACCGCGCCGCGCTGCTGGGCGCGATGTGCGCCGACCCGGTCCGGGTCACCGGCTACCTCGACGCGGCCGACACCCGCTCGACGCTGGATGCCGTGCAGAGGTTGGGCGCGCTCGTGGAGGCGGGGCCGGAGGCGCTGACGATCCGCGGGCCGGGGCTGCGCGCGGCGCGCGAGGCGGAGATCGACGTCGGCAACGCCGGCACGCTGATGCGGTTGCTGCCGGGCTGGCTCGCCGGCCAGGACGGCGGCCGCTGGACGCTGGACGGCGACGCGTCGATCCGGCGCCGGCCGGTGGACCGGATCGCGGCGCCGCTGCGTGCGCTCGGCGCGCGGATCGACGCCCGCGAGGACCGGTTCCCGCCGTTTACGGTGCACGGCGCTTCCCTGCGCGGGATCGAGTACACGCTGCCGGTCGCCTCGGCACAGGTGAAGTCGTGCGTGCTGCTGGCCGGGCTGCTGGCGGAGGGCACGACGACCGTGGTCGAGCCCGAGCCGAGCCGTGACCACACCGAGCGGCTGCTGGCGCGCGCCGGCGCGCGGATCGAGCGTTCCGGACCGCGGATCGCCGTCACGTGCCAGGACGAGCTCGAGCTCGGGGAGCTGCACGTGCCCGGCGATCCTTCCTCGGCCGCGTTCCACATCGCCGCCGCCGTGCTCGTGAAGGGCTCGCGGATCGTGGTGGAGGATATGAACGCCAACTGGACGCGGACCGGCTTCGTGCGGATCCTCGAGCGGATGGGGGCGGTCGTGATCGGCGACCTCGAGCCGGTGGGCGCGATCGCCGCGGAGGAGCCCGTGTGCGAGCTCGATGTCGCCGCCGGGCCGCTCGTCGGCACCGTGGTCGAGCCGGAGGAGGTGCCGCTGGCGATCGACGAGCTGCCGCTCGTGGCGCTGCTGGGCTGCTTCGCCGAGGGCGAGACCGTGGTGCGGGGCGCCCAGGAGCTGCGCGTGAAGGAGAGCGACCGGATCGCGACCGTGGTCGACGGACTGCGCGGGCTCGGCGCCGAGATCGAGGCGACCGGCGACGGCTTCGCGGTGCGCGGAACCGGAGTTCTGCGTGGCGGAACTCTGCGGGCACACGGCGACCACCGGCTGGCGATGCTCGGCGCGGTCGCCGGGCTGGCGAGCGCGGAGGGCGTCGAGGTCGACGGGATGGAGGCGGCCACCGTCTCCTACCCCGGTTTCGAGGCCGATCTGGCTTCGCTCCTGTGATGTTCGACCTCGCCGCCTACAAGCGGCGCGCTCGAGGCCAAGGACGTCGAGCCACTGGTGCCACGTGATCCCGCCGGGCCACGGTACGGCCTCGACGTCGCGCAGGCGGAGCGCGCGCCAGGTTACGTCAGCGCCTCGAGCGCGGCGTCGACGTCGGCCTCGGCGTTGTAGAGATGGAACGAGGCCCGCAGGTGCCCGGTGCGGACGGCGGCGATGACGTTGGCGCGGGCGAACCGCTCCTCCGCGCCGGGCATGTCGGCGCTGACGATCGCCGAGTCGCCCGGGGGCAGGCCGAGCCCGGCGCGGAAGCGGTTGGCGAGCCGTACGTCGTGCTCGTGGATCGCCGCGACGCCGATGTCGTTGAGCACCTCCAGCGCGGGCGCGGCGCCGATCCATGAGAACCACGCGGGCGAGGTGTCGAACCGCCGCGCGCTCGCGGCCAGCCGCAGCGGCGCGCCGTAGTAGCCGCCGGGCCAGTCCTCCGCGGCGTACCAGCCCGCCTCGTGCGGGACGACGCGCTCGGCGAGGCGCTCGCTCAGCGCCAGGAACGCGGTCCCCCGCGGCGACAGCAGCCACTTGTAGGCGGCGCAGGCGAGCGCGTCGAACGAGCCGGCGTCGATCGGCAGCCACCCGCAGGCCTGGGTCGCATCGACCAGGGTCAGCGCGCCGTGGTGCCGGGCGGCGGCGACGATCTTCTCGTGGGCGGCGACCTCGCCGGTGGCCGACTGCACGGCGCTGAAAGCGACGAGGTCGGTGCGGGCGTCGACCGCCTCGGCGAGCGTGGCCAGCGGCGCGAGCCGGACCTCGACGCCCCGCGGCTCCTGCACGAGGAACGGGAACAGCAGCGACGTGAAGTCGCCCTCGGGGGCGAGCACGCGCGTGCCAGCGGGCAGCGACGCGGCGATCGTGCCGATCAGGCCCGACACCGTCGCGCCGGTCGCGACGTCCTCCGGCCGCGCGCCGACGAGCCGGGCGAACGCGCGCCGGGCAGCGTCGGTCGCCTCCATCCAGCCCTCCCAGCTCGTGCGCCCGCCGCGCCAGTCGGCCAGCGCCGCCTGCAGCGCCTGCCAGGCCGGCTCGGGCGGCAGCCCGTAGCTCGCGGTGTTCAGATAGACGCTCTCGGGCCGCCACAGCTCCGCGATCACGCCCCTGAGCTTGTCACTACGCTCCCGGCGGTGGGCTACCGGATCGCCGCCATCCCGGGTGACGGCATCGGCTCCGAGGTGCTCGAGCAGGGCGTCCGGGTGCTCGAGCGGGTCGCCGACTTCGAGCTCGTCACGTTCCCCTGGGGCTCCGCCCACTACCTCGAGCACGGGCGGATGATGGCCGCGGACGGCCTCGACGCGCTCGCGGGCTTCGACGCGATCTACTTCGGCGCCGTCGGCTCGCCCGAGGTGCCCGACCACGTGTCGCTGTGGGGGCTGCGGCTGGCGATCTGCCAGGGCTTCGACCAGTGGGCGAACGTGCGGCCGGTGCGCTTCTACCGGGAGCCCGAGCTGGACTGGGTCGTGGTGCGCGAGAACAGCGAGGGCGAGTACGCCGGGCTCGGCGGACGCAACCTGTCCGCCCGCGGCCCGGGGCAGGAGGTGGCGGTCCAGACCGCGCTGTTCACCGAGCGCGGGTGCGAGCGGATCGCCCGCTTCGCGTTCGAGCTGGCGCGCGGGCGCCGGGGTCGGCTCGTGTCGGTGACCAAGAGCAACGCGCAGCAGTACGGCATGGTGCTGTGGGACGAGGTCGTCGAGCGCGTGGCCGCCGATTACCCCGACGTCGAGACCGAGCGCGTGCTGGTCGACGCGATGGCGGCCCGGTTCGTGCTGCAGCCGGAGACGCTGGACGTCGTCGTCGCGTCCAACCTCCACGGCGACATCCTCTCCGACCTCGGCAGCGCGCTGGCGGGCAGCCTCGGCCTGGCCGCGAGCGCCAATCTGAACCCCGAGCGCCGCTTCCCGAGCATGTTCGAGCCCGTCCACGGCTCCGCGCCGGACATCGCCGGCCGCGGCATCGCAAACCCGCTCGGCGCGATCGGCAGCGCCGCGATGATGCTCGACCACCTCGGCCGGCCCGACCTCGGCGACCGCTTGCGCGAGGCGATCGCCGACACGCTCCACGACGGCGTCTGCACGCCCGACCTCGGCGGCGCGGCGACCACGCGCGAGGTCGCGGACGCCGTGATCGAACGGCTCTGACCGCGGCTAGCTAGGAGCGGATTCAACGGCGGGCAGGGCGGGGGCCGCCTCCCGAGCGTTTGCGCGCCACTTCCGGCTCAGGCGGCCCGCGTGCGGCGCGGCGGGTGCACCGCAGCGGCGAGCGCGGCGGCGAGCCGCTCGGCCTCGTCCGCGGAGACCGTCGCGGTCGTGATGCGCAGTCCGGGCTCGGTGCGCAGGCGGAACGGCGCGCCGGCGGCCACCGAGGCCCCGGCCGCGAGCAGCGCGCGCACCGCCGCGTCCTCGTCCGGAACTGGGACCCACACGTTTATCCCGCTCGGCGCGTCGACCGGCAGGCCGTGGGCGGCGAGCGCCGCGACGAGCCCCTCGCGGCGCTCCACGTACGTCGCGCGGGCGCGGCCGACCAGCGCGAGCACCTCGGGATCACTCCACAGCCGGGCGGTGAGTCGCTGCACGAGGCCGCTCACCCAGCCGGGCCCCAGCGACTGCCGGCCCTCGACGCGCGACAGCGTGAGCTCGTCGCCGGCCAGGACGGCGAGGCGCAGGTCGGGCCCGAGCCACTTGGAGACCGATCGGACGGCCGCCCAGCGCTCGCTCCTGCCCGCCACGGAGTGCCACGGGACGCCAGCGACCGGGCCGAGGTGGTCATCCTCGACGACGAGCACCCCGGGGGGCAGCGCCGCGCGCAGCGCTGCCGCACGCACGCCGTCGTGGGCCGCGCCGACCGGGTTGTGACCGCGCGGCGTCAGCACCGCCGCCCGAGCGCCCGTGCGCACCGCGACGGCGAGCGCGTCAGGCCGCATCCCGCGGGTGTCCACCGCCACCGGCAGCAACCGCAGCCCGAGGGTGCGCGCGAGGTCGAGCACGCCCGGCCAGCCCGGGTCCTCGACCGCGACCGCGTCGCCGGGGGAGAGGTGGGCGGCGAGCACCCGCTCGATGCCGTCGAGCGCCCCGTTGACGACGCAGATGCGGCCGGCGGGGATGCCGTCCGCCGCCAGCGCGCGTGTCGCGACCGCCGCGAGCTCGGGATCCACAGGGGCGTCGCCGTAAAGGCGCTGCGGCGCGGAGAGGTCGCGCAGCGCGGTCGCCAGGTCAGGCAGGAGCGCCGGGTCCGGGCTCCCCGTCGCGAGGTCGCGCACCCCGGGCGGGGCGGGCGGCGCCGGGCGGGCGGAGCGCAGCGGCGGACGCTCGCCGATGCGCGTCCCGCTGCGCGGCCGCGACACCACCACGCCGCGCCGCCGCAGCTCCGCGAGCGCGGCCGCGACCGTGGTGGGGGAGACTCCGAGCTCCGCCGCGAGGGTCCGCACCGGCGGCAGCCGCTCGCCGGGCGCCAGTTCCCCCGCCGCCACCGCGCGCTCGACACTCGCCGCGATCTCCGTCGCCGACGAGCCGCGCAGCGTCATGGCGCGCGCCATCGATCCGCGAGGTCGGGGCCGGCGATCGTGCGCGGCCGGTGGGCGCGGTCGAGGGCGGTGATCGTGCGCCGCCGGCCGGCGAGGCGGACGTCGCCGGCGATGGAGCGCCGCCGGCCCGCGGGGTCGCAGCCGTGGCCGGTGCCTGTCCTGGCCGAACTGGAGATCCTGCGACGCGGGTGATACTGTACCGGTACAACCATCCTACTGTACTGTAACAGATGCTCACCGAACGCACCAGAGTCCGCCGCGTGCCAAAGCGCGGCAGCCACGACCGGGCGACGATCGACGCGATCCTGGATGAGTCGCTGATCGCGCACGTCGCCTTCGTCCACGACGGCCGCCCAGCGGTCATCCCCACGCTGATCGCGCGCGACGGCGACGACGTGCTGCTGCACGGCTCGTCGGCCAGCCGGACGCTGCGGGCGCTCCGGGCCGGGGCCGAGGCGTGCGTGGAGGTCACGCTCGTGGACGGGCTCGTGCTCGCGCGCTCGGCGTTCCACCACTCGGTCAACTACCGCTCCGCGATCCTGTACGGGACGCTGCGCGCGGTGGACGACCCGCAACAGCGGACGCGGGCGCTGGAGGCGTTCACCGAGAAGCTCATCCCCGGTCGCTGGGCGCACGTCCGCCGGCCGAGCGCGCAGGAGCTCAAGGCGACCGCGGTGCTCGCCATGACGATCGAGGAGGGCTCGGCGAAGGTGCGCACCGGCCCGCCCAACGACGACGACGAGGACTACGCGCTGGACGCGTGGGCCGGCGTCGTGCCGCTGCGGCTCGCCGCGGCCGCGCCGGAGCCCGACCCGCAGCTGCGTGCCGGCATCGCCATCCCCCATCACGTGAGGGCGCTGGCGGCGGGCAGCTAGCCTGCTCGCGCCATGGTCATCGCCATCGACGGGCCCGCCGGGGCTGGAAAGTCGACCGTCGCCCGCACCGTCGCCGAGCGGCTGGGCTTCACCTACCTCGATACCGGGGCGATGTACCGCTGCGTCGGGCTGGCCGCCGCGGAGCGCGGCCGGCCCGCGGCCGAGGTGGCCAAGGAGATCGACATCGTCGTCGGCGAGCGGGTCCTGCTGGACGGGCGGGACGTCACGGAGACGATCCGGGCTCCGCACGTGTCGGAGGCCGCCTCGCGCGTCGCGGAGGATCCGGGGGTGCGGGCCGCGCTCGTCGCCAAGCAGCAGGCGCTCGTCGCCGACGGCGACTGGGTCGCCGAGGGCCGCGACATCGGCACCGTCGTGGCGCCCGACGCGCCCGTGAAGGTGTTCCTGTTCGCCGACCCCGCCGAGCGCGCCCGCCGGCGCGCCGTCCAGACCGGGCGCGACGTGGAGGAGGTGCGGGCCAGGCAGCGCGCGCGCGACCTGCGCGACTCCTCGGCGCGGCGCTCGGTGCTCGAGCCCGCCCCCGACGCGGTCCCGATCGATACCAGCGCGATGACGCTCGAGGAGGTCGTCGACCAGATCCTGGTGCTGGTCGTCGAGGCGAAGGAGATCGACGCGTGAAGATCGCCGTCGTCGGCTACCCGAACGTCGGCAAGTCCTCGCTCGTCAACCGCCTCACGCAGAGCCGGGAGGCGGTCACCCACGAGCGGCCCGGCGTCACGCGCGACCGCAAGGAGCTCGCGACCGACTGGAACGGCCGCCGCTTCACGCTGATCGACACCGGCGGCGTGGACCTCGGCGACAGCGAGCCGCTGGCGGTCTCGATCCAGGACCAGGCGCGCGCCGCGCTGGCCGACGCGCAGGTCGCGCTGCTCGTGGTCGACGCCCGCGCCGGGCTGCGGCCGGGCGACGAGGAGATCGCCGACATCCTGCGGCGCGGGCGCGTCCCGGTCGTCGTCGCCGCCAACAAGATCGACGCGCCCGCGGACCTCCCGCTCGCGCACGACTTCCACGGCCTCGGGCTCGGCGAGCCGATGCCGGTGTCCGCCGCGCAGGGGCTCGGGACCGGCGACCTGCTCGACCGCCTCGTCGAGCTCCTCCCGCCCGACGGCGACGCGCCCGAGGAGGACGAGAACGTCGTCCGGCTCGCGGTCATCGGCCGCCCGAACGTCGGCAAGTCCTCGCTCGTCAACGCGTTCCTGGGCCGCGAGCGGGTGATCGTCTCCGAGGTCCCCGGGACCACCCGCGACACGATCGACACGCCGATCGAGGTCGACGGCCGCCCGATGCTGCTGGTCGACACCGCCGGCATCCGCCGCCAGTCGAAGGTCTCGGAGTCGGTCGAGTACTACACGGTCCTGCGCTCCCAGCGGGCGGCCGAGCGCGCGCATGTGGCGCTCGTCGTCTGCGACGCCCAGGACGGCGTCACCGCCCAGGACCTGCGGATCGCGGAGCTGGCCATGAAGGCGGGCTGCGCGACCGCGCTCGTGCTCAACAAGTGGGACCTGACCGGCGGCGCGCAGGACCCGCTGGGGCCCGGAGGCGCCGTCGGCGCCGCCGAGCTCGACCGCGAGCGCGCCCGCGTCAACCAGAAGCTGCGCCTGCGCCCGCGCGTGCTCACCGCCTCCGCGAAGACGGGCCGCCACATCCAGCGCCTGCTCCAGGAGGCGCTCGCGATCGCCGACCGCGCCGGCCACCGCATCCCGACGCCGGAGCTCAACCGCTTCCTCGCCGACGTCGCCGCCGCCCGCCAGCCCCCCGCCAAGCAGGGTCACCGCCTGAAGATGCTCTACATGGCGCAGATCGGCGTCCGCCCCCCGCGCTTCTCGATCCAGGTCAACTCGCGCCAGCGCCTGACGCGCGATTACGCCTACTTCGTCGAGAACCGGCTGCGGGCGCGCTATGCCCTCGAGGGAGTCCCGATCGTCATCGACTTCGCCGAACGTCGAGGTAGGAGAACCCGGGAAAGCCGCTAGCCTTTCCCGCCTCGCGACCCCGAGATCGAGAGCCGAATGTCCGATAACGAGTACCTGTTCACGTCAGAGTCCGTCACCGAGGGCCACCCCGACAAGATCGCCGACCAGATCTCCGACGGCGTGCTGGACGCGGTCATGCGGGACGACCCGGCGGGCCGCGTGGCCTGCGAGACCCTGGTGAACACCGGGCTCGTCGTCGTCTCGGGCGAGATCTCGACCACGACCTACGTCGACATCCAGGAAGTCGCGCGCGAGACGATCCGCAAGATCGGCTACACGGACGCCGACCTCGGCTTCAGCGCCGACTCCTGCGCGGTCATCAACGCGATCGACAAGCAGTCGCCCGACATCGCCCAGGGCGTCGACACGGCGTGGGAGGCGCGCCACGACGCGTCCGACGACGATGAACTGGACATCGCCGGCGCCGGCGACCAGGGGATGATGTTCGGCTACGCCTCGAACGAGACCGAGGAGCTCATGCCGCTCCCGATCTCGCTCGCGCACAAGCTGGCGCACCGCCTCGCCGCGGTCCGCCACGCCGAGATCGTGCCCTACCTGCGGCCGGACGGGAAGACGCAGGTCTCGGTCCGCTACCGCGACGGGCGGCCGGTGGAGATCGAGAAGCTGCTGATCTCCACGCAGCACAAGGAGGGCGCCGAGACGCTGATCCCGGACGACCTCTGGGAGCACGTGGTCGAGCCGATCCTGCCGCGCGACCTCTATGACGCGAAGAAGCTGCGCAAGAACTTCCTGGTCAACCCCACCGGCCGCTTCGTGATCGGCGGCCCGGTCGGCGACGCCGGCCTGACCGGGCGCAAGATCATCGTCGACACCTACGGCGGCATGGCCCGCCACGGCGGCGGCGCGTTCTCCGGCAAGGATCCGAGCAAGGTCGACCGCTCGGCCGCCTACGCCGCCCGCTACGTGGCCAAGAACGTGGTCGCGGCCGGCCTCGCCGACCGCTGCGAGGTGCAGGTGGCCTACGCGATCGGCGTCGCCCACCCGGTCTCGGTGATGGTCGAGACGTTCGGGACCGAGAAGACCGGCCGCGGGCAGATCCTCGGCCTGATCAACGAGCACTTCGATCTGCGGCCGGGCGCCATCCGGCAGTACCTGAAGCTCCACCGCCCGATCTACCAGAAGACGGCGGCCTACGGCCACTTCGGCCGCGAGGACCATGACTTCACCTGGGAGAAGACCGACAAGGCGGCGCTGCTGCGCGAGGCCGCGGGCATCTCCGCCGTCGCCGCCGCCTAGAGCAGCCGTGCCGCAGGGCCAGGAGCGACCGTGAGCGCGCCCGCGGGCGCCTCGATGCCCGGCCCCAGCAGCGCCAGCACCGACCCGCCGAAGCCGCCGCCCACCATGCGCGCGCCCGCGGCGCCGGCCGCCTTCAACGCGCGGACGGTGGCCTCGACCTCGGGCACCGACGCCTCGTAGTCGTCGCGCAGGCTCGCGTGCGAGGCGTCCAGCAGCGCGCCGGCGGCCTCGAGGTCGCCGGCCGCGAGCACCTCCGCCATCGCCTCCACGCGGGCGTTCTCGGTGAGCACGTGGCGCGCGCGGCGGCGCAGGGGGTCCGGGAGGCCCGCCACACCGTCCTCGGACGCGTCGCGCAGCGAGGCGATCCCGAGCGCCTCGCGGGCGGCGCGGCACTCGGCGCGGCGCTCGTTGTACCCCGAGCCGGCGTGCGTGTGCGTGGCGCCGGACTCGACGGTCACAAGCCGCCACTCGCCCAGCGACAGCGGCACCGGCAGCACGTCGAGGCTGCGGAAGTCGATCTCCAGCACGTGGCCCTCGCGCGCGAGCAGCGCCGCGAGCTGATCGAGCAGCCCCGTCTCCGCGCCCACCCAGTCGTTCTCGATCCGCGAGCACAGCCTCGCCAGCTCGCGCAGGTCCTCGGGCGGCGCCTCGCCGGCGAGGCCGAGCAGCGCCAGCGTGAGCGCCGCCTCGAGCGCCGCCGAGGAGGACAGCCCGCTGCCGCGCGGCAGGTCGCCCGCGATCTCGAGCTGCGACGGCCGCAGCGCGTGGCCCGCGGCCTGTAGCTCGGCCACCGCCCCGCGCACGAAGTCGCGCCAGCCGCCGGCGCGCTCCGGCCGGGCCAGCGCGAACGCGTCCTCCTCGCCGAGGTCCAGCGCGCGCGCCCGGACCTCGTGCCCGTCGATGGCGGTCGCCGTCACCGTCACCCCGCGGTCGATCGCGAACGGCATCGCGAGCCCGTCGTTGTAGTCGGTGTGCTCGCCGATCAGGTTCACGCGGCCGGGGCCGCGGGCGACCACCCGGTCAGCCATCGTGGAGGCGCCTGTGCATCACCCGGCCCGCCTCCGGGCTGCAGTCCATCAGCAGGTAGCGCCGGCCGAGCTTGGCCGCCACGGCGCCGAGCGTGCCGGAGCCCGCGAACGGGTCCAGGCAGAGGTCGCCCGGGCGCGAGGAGGCCTGCACGAAGCGGCGCAGCAGCCCCTCGGGCTTCTGCGTCGGGTAGCCGGTCTTCTCGCGGCCGGTGGGGGAGACGATCGTGTGCCAGATCACCGACACCGGCCGCTTGCCGAGCGCCGCCTGCTCGGGCGTGACGAGCCCGGGCGCCATGTAGGGCTCGCGGTCGACGGCCTCGGCGTCGAAGTGGTAGGCGACGGGATCCTTGACGTAGACGAGGATGGTCTCGTGCTTCTGCGGCCAGCGGCGGCGCGGCTTGGCGCCGTAGTCGTAGGCCCAGATCAGCTCGTTGAGGAAGCACTCGCGGCCGAACAGCTCGTCCAGCAGCAGCTTCACGTAGTGCGCCTCGCGGTAGTCGAGATGCACGTACAGCGTCCCGGTGGGGTGCAGGACGCGGCGCAGCTCCTCCAGCCGCGGCGCCAGGAACCCCAGGTAATCGTCGAACTCGTCGCGGTAGGAGGACTCGGCCAGCAGCCGCGTGGCGTAGCGGCGCCCGCCGAACCCGGTGCGGTCGCCGTCCGCCGTGCCGGCCGTGGCGAGCGTCCGCCGGACCTGGGTGCGGCCGGTGTTGAACGGGGGATCGGCGTAGGCCATCTGCGCGATGCCGTCGGGCAGCTCGCGCAGCAGCGGCAGGTTGTCCCCGATCACGATCCCTTGCACGGCGGCGCGATGGTACCGGTGGGGGCGGAGGGCGCCGCCTCTACGCCTATCGTCAGGCGCTGCCCGTGATCGCCCGGATCGAGCCCCTGACCACAACGCGCCGCCTGTCCGGCCCGTTCGACTACCGGCTGCCCGCCGAGCCGGTGGCCGTGGGGTCGATCGTGCGGGTGCCGTTCGGGCATCAGGCCCTGGACGGGGTCGTCACGGCGTTCGCGGAGCGCTCAGAGGTCCCCGAGGAGCGGCTCGTGGCGCCGACCGCCGTGCGCGAGGACAGCCTGCCGGCGGACCTCGTCGACCTCGCGCTCTGGATGGCCGGCGAGTACTGCTCGACGCCCGCGCGGGCGCTGGGGCTCGTGCTGCCGCCGCCCGGCCGCGCGCGCACCGTCCTGTGGGCGGAGCCGACCGGCGCGGACGGCCGCCTGACCGGCAGGCAGCGAGCGCTGCTCGCGCGGTTGCCCGCGCCCGCCGGCGGCGACCTCGCGGCGCTGCGGCGTCTGGAGGCCCGCGGACTGGTCACGATCGCGCCCCGCGCACGGCGGCGCGCGCCCCGCACCAATCCCGCGCCGGACCGGCCCGTCCAGCTCACGGCCGAGCAGGCGGCGGCGGTCGCCGACATCCGCGCCGCGCCCGGGGAGGCGCGCCTGCTGCACGGCGTCACCGGCTCGGGCAAGACCGAGGTCTACCTGCGCGCGGCGGCGGAGGCGCTCGAGCGCGGCGACGGCGTGATCGTGCTCGTGCCCGAGATCGCGCTCACGCCGCAGACCGTCGCGCGCTTCGCGGCCCGATTCGGCGACACCGTCGCGCTGCTGCACTCGGCGTTGTCGGAGGGCGAGCGCTACGACGAGTGGCGGCGCCTGCGCAGCGGCGAGGCGCGGATCGCGGTCGGCCCGCGCTCGGCCGTGTTCGCGCCGGTCGAGCGCCTCGGCCTCGTGGTCGTCGACGAGGAGCACGACGCCTCCTACAAGCACGAGGGAGACCCACGCTACGACGCCCGCCACGTCGCCGCCGAGCGCGCCCGGCGGGCCGGCGCGCGGCTGCTGCTCGGGTCCGCGACGCCGCGCCCGGAGACCGCCCACACGACCCCGCGGCTTCGGCTCCCGGCGCGGGTCGGCGGCGCGCTGCCCCCGGTCCGCGTCCTCGACATGCGCGGCTCGAACCACCCCCTGCACCCCGAGACGCTCCGCGCGCTGACCGCGACCCGCAAGTCGATCGTGCTGCTCAACCGCCGCGGCTGGTCGAACTTCCTCACCTGCGGCGCGTGCGGGAAGGCCTGGGAGTGCCCCAACTGCGACGTCGCGCTCGTCCTGCACCGCGCCGAGGGTGCCGTCGCCTGCCACCACTGCGGGCACCACGAGCCGGTGCCGCAGCGCTGCGACGCCTGCGGCTCGCTGGCAGTCGCGCGCCACGGCGCCGGCACCGAGCGCGTCGAGGCCGAGCTGCGGGCGGCGCTCGACGTCCCCGTTTTCCGCCTCGACGCCGACACGGCCGCCACGAAGGACGCCGTGCCCGAGCTGCTGGCGCGCTTCGACGCCGCGCCCGCCGGACTCCTGATCGGCACGCAGATGGTCGCCAAGGGGCACGACTTCCCCGACGTCACGCTCGGCGTCGTGCTGGACGCCGACGCCACGCTGCGCTTCCCGGACTTCCGCGCCGAGGAGCGCACGTTCGCGCTGATCGCCCAGCTCGCCGGCCGCGCCGGCCGCGGCCCGCGCGGCGGCCGCGTGCTGGTGCAGACGGCCGCGCCGGCGGCGTCCGCGATCGAGGCCGCCACCCGCCACGACGCCGACGGCTTCCTGGCCGCCGAGCTGGAACGCCGCCGCGCCCTGCGCTACCCGCCGTTCGCCGACCTCGTGCGCGTCGTCTGCAGTGCGCCCGGCGCGGCGCCGGCCCGCGCGGCGGCCGGCCGGGTCGCCGCAGCGATCCGCGCCGCGACCGGCCCGCCGACCGAGATCCTCGGCCCCGCCCCGCTGTTCCGCCTGCGCGGCCGCGAGCGCTTCCAGGTCGTGCTCAAGACCGGCGAGCGGGCGGCCGCCATCGCCGCGACCGGCGCGGCGGTGGAGGAGGCCGCGCGGGCGCGGGAGCTGCGCGACGTGAGCTTCAGCGTCGACGTCGATCCGGTCTAGTACCGGCTGACCCCCCGCGCGCCGTTACGATGGACACCTCGCATGGCCGGAGAGCAACACACGGAGGCGCACGGCGAGGTCGCCGAGCCGCAGGAGCGGCTGGATCCCGAGGCGCGCGCGCGGCGCGAGGCGGCGCTCAAGCACGTCCGCAAGTACGGCGATCCCGTGCTGCGCTCACGCGCGCTGGCGATCGAGCGCTTCGACGCCGAGCTGCTCGAAGAGGTCGCACGCATGGGCCGGCTGATGCAGAACGCCTACGGGATCGGGCTCGCGGCCACCCAGGTCGGCGTGATGCACCGCCTGCTCGTCTACCGGACCGAGCTCGAGGGCGCGATCGCCGCGCTCGTCAACCCGGTCCTGGAGTGGGCCAGCGGCGCCAGCGAGGGCGCCGAGGAGGGCTGCCTGTCGCTGCCCGGCGTCGCGGTTGAGGTCGACCGCCCGATCCACGTCCGCGTGAGCGCGCAGGACGAGCGCGGGCAGCCGATCCTGATCGAGGCGTCCGGCCTCGAGGCGCGCGTGATCCAGCACGAGATGGACCACCTCGACGGCGTGCTGATCCTCGACCGCACCTCGCGCGACCAGCGCAAGCAGGCGATGCGCGCGCTGCGCGAGGCGCTCGAGCCCCGCAGCGCAGCTGCCTAGCCCAGTGGCCCCGCCCGCGAGTACGCACACCGTCAGGCGGCCGCTGATCACCGCCTGGCTGTGTCCTCGACCACTTGAAATCCCGGAGGGATTCCTGCGGGTCTGCGTCCTTGCCAGGCGGCGCCAGCGACCACCTGCCGGCGCGCGTACTCACGTGCGGAACCACTAGTGCGCACCGTCTATCTCGGCACCTCGGAGTTCGCCGCCGCGGTGCTCCGGCGGCTCGCCGCGAGCGCGCACCGGCCGGCCCTCGTGGTCACGCGGCCGGACCGCCCGCGCGGGCGCGGCCAGCGGCTGCTGCCGCCGCCGGTGGCGTTCCTGGCGCGGGAGCTCGGGATCGAGGTCATCCAGCCCGAGCGGCTGCACGAGGCCGAGCCGCTGGCCGCGATCGCCGCCACGCAGCCCGAGGTCCTGCTGGTGTGCGCCTACGGCGTGCTGATCAAGGCGCCGCTGCTCGAGGCGTACGAGATGCTCAACGTCCATCCCTCGCTGCTGCCGCGCTGGCGGGGCGCGGCGCCGGTCGAGCGGGCGATGATGGCGGGCGACAGCGAGACCGGCGTGTCGATCATGCGCGTCACGGCCGGGCTCGACTCCGGGCCGGTGTGCCTGCAGGCGGCCGAGCCGATCCACCAGGAGGACGACTACGGGACGCTGGCGAAGCGGTTGCAGGCGCTCGGCGGCGAGCTGCTCGTGCGGGCGCTGGACGAGCGCCCGCCGTTCGTCGAGCAGGACGAGGCGCTCGTCACCTACGCCCACAAGATCGAGGCGCGCGACCGCTCGCTGGACCCGACGCGGGGCCCCGAGGAGGTCGAGCGCGTGGTGCGTGCGCTGCGTCCCCACATCGGCGCCCGGCTGCCCCTGCCGGACGGCACGTTCCTGGGCGTGATCGAGGCCCGCGTGGACGGTCCCACGCGCGCGCCCGCCGGGGGCCTCGTGCGGGCGGAGGGCGAGCGGCTGCTGCTCGACTGCCACGGCGGCGCGCTCGAGCTCACCCGGGTGCGTCCGCCCGGGCGCGGGCCGATGGAGGCCGCAGACTGGCTGCGCGGGCGCCCCGACCCGGCGCTGACGACGTTCCGGCTCGACCCGGCGCTGCCCGAGCGCGGGCTGGACGAGCTGATCGAGCTGGCGCGCGCCGGGTGGGAGCACGGCGATGAGTGGCAGCCCTACGTGAGCGCCCTGATCGCCCGTGGGAGCCGCGAGGTGCTCGACGCGATGATCGTCCTGAGCGGGCATGGAGACCCGCTCGCGCGTGACCTCGCGGCGCAGGTGCTCGGCCAGCTCGGCTGGACGACGCCCGCGTTTCCCGGCGAGCAGGCCGCGGCGCTGCAGGCAATCGCCGACCACGAGAAAGACCCGCGCGTGCTGGCGACGGTCGCCTGCGCGTTCGGCCACCTCGGCGAGCCGTACGGCGACGAGTGGCTGCTGTCGATGCGCGGCCATCCCGACCTCCACGTCCGGCACGGGGTGGCGTTCGGGCTCGGCGGCCGCACGGGCGACGGCGCGATCGACGCGCTGATCGCCCTCTCCGCCGACCGAGAGCCGGCGGTGCGCGACTGGGCGACGTTCGCGCTCGGTACGCTCGCGCCGCAGGACACGCCCGCGCTGCGCGACGCGCTCGCCGCCCGGCTCGACGATCCCGACGAGGACACGCGGCTCGAGGCCGTCCACGGGCTCGCCGTGCGCGGCGACGAGCGCGCCAAGGAGCCCGCCCTCGAGCTCCTCGCCGCCGGCGCGGACGAGGGCGTGTGGCATCGCCACTTGCTGCGCGAGACCGCCGACCTGCTCGCCGAGAGCACGGGCGATCCGCGTTTCGCCCGCTGAAACGCGAGCGGGGGCGCCCGTGGGCGCCGCGCAGTCACGCAGAAAGGAAACGGGGCGCCGGTGGGCGCCCCGATATTCACGCAGAAAGAAGCGGGGCGCCCGGTGGGCGCCCGATGTTCACGGAAAGAGTTGTGCGGCCTAGTAGGGCGGCGTGCCGTTCGCGTCGGTCGCCGCCGCCGGCGCGGTCGCCGGGTCGGCGGTCGGGGCGGCCGGCGCGGGCGCGGCGGGGGCCGCAGCCGCGGGGGCCGGAGCCGCGGGCGCGGGCGCCGCAGCGGGGGGCGCGGGAGCCTCGGCGGCGGGCGCCGCCGGAGGCGCGGGGGCCGGAGCCGGCGCCTCGGCCTTGGGAGCCTCGGCCTGCGGGGCCTCGCTCTTGGGCTCCTCGGCCTTGGGCGCGTCGGTCTTCGCCGCGTCGCTCTTGGGCTCCTCGGCCTTGGGCGCGTCGGTCTTCGCCGCGTCGCTCTTGGGCTCGTCGGCCTTGGGCGCGTCGGTCTTCGCCGCGTCGCTCTTGGGCGCGTCGGCCTTCGCCGCGTCGCTCTGGGGCTCCTCGGTCTTGGGCGCGTCGTTCCTCGAAGCGTCGCTCGCGGGCTTCTCGGCCTCGAGCGCAGGGACCGCCGGCGCCGCCGCGGGCTGCGAGGCGGCGTCATCGCCGGGCTCCTCGACCGAGACCGGCGCCTCGGCGTCGCCGCCGCCGGAGGCCGGCGGCGTCGTGCTGTCGGCCGGCGGGGCCTCGGGCGCGGGCGGAGCCGGGACCACGGGCTCGGACGCGGGCGGAGCCGGCTGGGAGTCAGGCGCGCCGTCGCCGTTCGCGTCGTCCGCGCCGTCCGGGGTGCCGTCGCCGTTGCTGTCGCCGTTCGCCGGGTCGGTGCCGTTCGTCTGCTCGGCCGCGTTGTTCACGCCGTCGAGGTCGGAGTCGTCCGCGCCGTCGATCACGCCGTCGCCGTTCGTGTCGCCGTCGGCGACCGACGCGCGGATGTGGAACTCGGTCTTGTTGGAGAGGCCCGTGCCCTTGGTGTCCGCCGCGCCGTCGGCCGCGTTGTTCGGGTCGAGCCCGTTCTTGGCCTCGTAGCGGTCCGGGACCCCGTCCTGGTCGGTGTCGCTCATGTCCGGCGCCTGGAAGCCGGTGGCGCCGAAGCTGCCGGAGCCCGTGGCCGCGCCGCCGGCGCTGCCGAAGGTCGTGCGCTTGGGGGCGGGCGTGTCAGTCCCACGCGCGGGGGCCTGCGCGCCGCCGGGGATCGCGAGCGCGCCGAGACCGGCGGGGATCGCGCCGGCGCCGGACGTTCCGGGGATCGCCACGCCGGAGAGCGCCGAGGCGCCGCCCGGGATCGCGGCCGCGGGGCCGCCGCCGCGCTGCGGCTTGGCGCTGTTGCTCACCCGCGCCGCGGGCTTCGCCAGCTTGACGGTCGCCGCGGTGTTGTCCTGCTGGAGCCCGGCGGGCCAATCGCGCCAGCCGACCAGCGGCGCGGCGAGCGCGCCCAGGCCCAGCGTGCCGGCCACGAGGCCGGTCGCCACGGTCCCCGCGAAGCGGAGATCGCGCATCGGCGTCGGGCGATTCGTGTCCATCTGGCCGCGAGTGATGTCAGTGTCCGACATAGTTCTGGTTCCCCTTCCGGGACCAGTGTCGGCAAGTTCTACGGGTTCCATTAGCCCTCTTGGGCGGATCCACAAATTTCGGTCACGTTTTGGACGAACGTTTGAGCGTTCTGGGAAACGGCTGCAAACGAGCCGGTTTTGAACTCGAGCGAGAGACCAGAAAGCGGACCTCTGTATGAGGACACCGCTTCGCCGCCGTCCGTGGGGCGCCGCGGCGGCCCGGCTTCCGAGGGCCCGCCGCAAGCGAACGGCGACCCCCGCGGACAATCAGAACCGCGCGGCGGCGTAAAGGCCCGCAGGCGCACGCTGACCGCGAGCGCGGGGGTCACGCCCGCCCGCGCGTGCGCATACGCGGTCGTGCGGCGGGTGTTCGAGGACGAGGCCTGGGCCGACCGGGCCCTGCACGGCGAGGCGCGCCGGCTCCGGCTCGACGCGCGCGAGCGGGCGCTGGCGACGCGCCTGGCCTACGGCACCGTGCAGCGCGCCGCGACACTGGACCACGTGATCGAGGCGCTCGCCGGCCGCCCGGTCGGCCGGCTCGACCCGCCCGTGCTCACCGCGCTGCGCCTGGGCGTCTTCCAGCTCGCGTTCCTGGACCGCATCCCGCCGCACGCCGCGGTCGGCGAGGCCGTCGAGCTCGCCAAGGCCGACGCCCGGCGCGGCGCCGGCCTCGTCAACGCCGTGCTGCGCCGCGCCGCGCGCGAGGCCCGCGGCCTCGTCGCGGCGCTGCCCGAGGCCACGCCCGCCGAGGCCGCGCTGCGCCACTCGCACCCGGACTGGATCGCCGAGCTGTGGTTCCAGGAGCTCGGGCCGGACGCCGCGCGGGCGCTGATGGCGGCCGACAATGAGCCGGCGGAGGCCGTCCTGCGCGTGAACACGCTGCGTACGACGCCCGCGGCGCTCGCGGAACGCCTGCCGGTGCCGACGCGCGCCGACGGCGAGGCGCTGATCCTCGAGGCGCCGTTCGACGCCTTCGGCGCGCGCGAGTGGCGCGACGGCCTGTACATGCCGCAGTCGCGCGCCGCGATCGCCGTGGGTCACGTGCTCGCGCCCGCGCCCGGGGAGCGCGTCCTCGACCTGTGCGCCGCCCCCGGCGGCAAGACCACGCACCTGGCCGCGCTGATGGGCGACCGCGGCGCGGTCGTCGCCGTCGAGCAGCATCCCGGCCGCGCCGACGCGCTCCGGCGCACCGCGCGCCGGATGGGCGCACACATCGTCGAGGTCCGCACCGCCGATGCCGCGCAGCCGCAGGAGCCGGCCGCCTACGACCGCGTGCTCGTCGACCCGCCCTGCTCGGACCTCGGCACGCTCGCCTCGCGCCCCGACGCCCGCTGGCGCAAGGCCGGGCGCCCCGACGCCCTCGCCCCGCTGCAGGCGGCGATCCTGCGCGCCGGGGCGGCCGCGCTGCGGCCCGGCGGTACCCTCGTCTACTCGACCTGCACGATCTCGCCCACCGAGAACGAGCGCGTCGTGGAAGCCTTCCTCGCCGCGCATCCCGACTTCACGCCTGACGATCTGGGATCCGGCGTGCCGGTCTGGAAGCATCCGACCATGCCGTCGTACCTGCAGACGCTCCCCCACCGCGACCACACCGACGGGTTCTTCATCGCGCGGATGGTCCGAGCATGAGCAAGCCCGTCGACCTCGGCGCCGTCTGCCCGTCCTGCCACGAGCCGTGGCTGCGCCCGACCTCGAACCTCCCGGGCCGCTACCGCTGCGTGAACTGCCTGCACCGCTTCGAGCTGCGCTCGGTGTGCCCCAACTGCGGCGAGCACTCCACGATCGCGCGCATGTCCAACACCGAGCTGTACGTGTGCGGACATTGCGGAAGCTCGATGCTCACGCCGATCTGATGGCGCGGCATCTGCACGGCGTGGCGGCGTCCATCCTCGCCGCCGACTTCGGGCGTCTCGCCGAGCAGGTGGGCACCGTCCTGGCGGCCGGCGCGCCGGTGATCCACGTCGACGTGATGGACGGCCACTTCGTCCCGCCGATCACGATGGGGCCGCTGGCGGTGGAGGCGATCGCCGGGCAGGTCCACGAGGCGGGGGCGGCGGTCGACGTGCACCTGATGGTGGAGCGCCCCGAGCGCCACGTCGCCGACTTCGCGGGCGCGGGCGCCGACTCGATCACGGTCCACGTCGAGGCCACGCCGCACGTGCACTACGCGTTGCAGGCGGTGCACGGCGCCGGCTGCGGCGCGGGTGTGGCGCTGTGCCCGGCGACGCCGGTGGAGGCCGTCGGCGAGCTGATCGAGGAGCTCGACATGGTGCTGTGCATGACCGTCAACCCGGGTTGGGGCGGGCAGGACTTCCTCGAGCACTCGATCGACCGGCTCCGGCGGCTGCGGGAGTTGATCGGGCCGGAGAAGGCGCTGGAGGTCGACGGCGGCATCGACGCCGGCACCGCCGCGCGCTGCGCCGCCGCCGGCGCGACCGTGTTCGTGGCGGGCACGGCCGTGTTCGGAGCCCCGGATCCGGCCGCCGCGGTGCGGGACATCGCCGCCGCGGCGGCGGGGTAGCGCACGATGCGCGGCGAACTTGCCACACGCGGTTGTACGGCCAGCCGTATGTGAACAACCCGTCACGCTGACGAGAATCGAACCCGTGGACTGCACCGTCCTCATCGTCGACGACCACCCGTCCTTCCGGGCGAGCGCCCGCGTGCTGCTCGAATCGGAGGGCTTCAACGTCGTGGGCGAGGCGGTGGACGGCGCGAGCGCCGTCACCGAGACCTGCCGGCTGCGTCCACAGCTCGTCCTCCTGGACGTGCAGCTCCCCGACATCGACGGCTTCGACGTGGCAGCGCGCATCACCGGGCACCCCGGCGCCCCGGCCGTGATCCTCGTCTCCAGTCGCGACTCCTCGGACTTCGGGCCGCTCGTGTCGCGCTCCGGCGCGCGCGGCTTCGTGCCGAAGGCCGAGCTGTCCGGGGAACGCGTCCAGGAGCTGCTTTGAGCACGCTCAACCGCGCGCTGGCGCTGCTGGCGCTGGCAGGCGTGGCGCTGGGGCTGGCCGCGACCGCCGTGACGCTGGCGTCCGACCACGTCGAGAACCGTTGGCTGAACGCCACGCTCGTGCTGCTGATCGGCGCCGCGTGGATCGGGACCGGGCTCTACGCCTGGTGGCGGCGCCCGCTCAACCGCACGGGCACGGTGATGA
Source organism: Solirubrobacteraceae bacterium (assembly GCA_044865965.1). Taxonomy (GTDB): domain Bacteria; phylum Actinomycetota; class Thermoleophilia; order Solirubrobacterales; family Solirubrobacteraceae; genus Solirubrobacter. Next base: position 5,656 of record JBIOTP010000271.1, on the reverse strand, counting down.
CCGCGATCGGCTTCGGCTCGCTGCTGACCGGGTTCACGGGTGCGAACTCGCCGGCGGTGTTCACGATCGCCGTGATCCTCAGCAACCTCTACCTCGCGACCTTCGCCCAGCTCTTGCTCGCCTACCCCGAGGGCCGGATCGAGTCGCGGGGGCACCGCCGCCTCGTCGCCGCCGTCTACACGCTGGCCCTGCTCGGCCCGGTGCCGATGCTGATGTTCGCGTTCCGCGAGCAGGTGCCCAAGTGCCGGTGCCCGGCGTCGATCATCCAGATCTCGGGCAACGCGGATCTCGGCCGCGTGCTGGACGGCGTCACGAACGCGATCGCCGTCGCGCTGCTGGTCTACCTGCTCTCGGTGCTCGTCGGGCGCTGGCGCGCCGCGACCGCGCCGCAGCGCCGCCTGATGAACCCGCTCCTGTGGTCGGGGATCGCCCTGATCGGGCTGCTGGCCGCCTCGCTGGGCGCCCAGACCGTGACCCGCACGGGCGGCGTCTCGGACCTGCTGTGGCTGCTGGCGGTGCTCGTCTTCGCCTCGGTGCCGTTCAGCTTCCTGGTCGGCCTGCTGCGTAGCCGCGTGGCCCGCGCGGGCGCCGTCGGCGAGCTGCTGCTGCGGTTGGGCGAGGCCCCCGGCACCGGCGGCCTGCGCGACCTGCTCGCGGACGCGCTCGACGACCGCTCGCTGGAGCTCGTCTACTGGGTCGAGGGGCGCTGGGTAGACCGCGAGGGGCATGTCACCGCGCTGCCGCGCGACGGCGAGGCGCGCGCCTGGACCGCGGTCGAGCTCGAGGGCCGGCGCGTGGGCGCGATCGTGCACGACGTCACGCTGCTCGACACGCCCGACGTGGTGCGCTCGGTGGCCGCCGCGGCCGGGCTGGCGATGAAGAACGAGCGCCTGCAGGCCCAGCTGCGCGCCCGGGTGGAGGAGCTGCGCCGCTCGCGCGCCCGGATCGTGGAGGCCGGCGTGCAGGAGCGCCGGCGGCTGGAGCGCAACCTGCACGACGGCGCCCAGCAGCGCCTCGTGGCGCTGTCGCTGACGATGCGGCTCGCCCAGGCGAAGGTGCGCAAGGCGCCCGAGCAGGCCGAGACGATGCTGGCCGCCGCCCAGGAGGAGCTGAGGCGGGCGCTCGAGGAGCTGCGCGAGCTGGCCCGCGGCATCCATCCGGCCGTCCTGTCCGACCGCGGCCTGCAGGCGGCCGTCGAGGCGCTCGCGGTGCGCTCGCCGCTGCCGGTGCGGCTCGTCGAGGTGCCGGGGGAGCGGCTGCCGGAGCCCGTCGAGGCCGCCGCCTACTTCGTGATCGCCGAGGCGCTCACCAACGTCGCGAAGTACGCGCAGGCCTCCCAGGCCACCGTGTCGGTCGTCCGCGACAACGGATCCGCCGTCGTGGAGGTGCGCGACGACGGCGTCGGCGGCGCGAATCCCGACCGCGGCTCGGGCCTGCGCGGGCTCGCCGACCGGGTCGGCGCGCTCGACGGATCGCTGTCGCTCGACTCTCCGCCCGGCTCGGGGACTACTCTCCGGGCTGAGATCCCCGTATGAGCACCACCGACACTCCGATCAAGGTCGTCGTCGCCGAGGACTCGGTGCTGCTGCGCGAGGGCCTGTGCCGCCTGCTGGAGGACTCCGGCTTCAACGTGGCGGGCCAGGCCGGTGACGCCGAGGACCTGATGCGCAAGGTCGGCGCCCACAAGCCCGACGTCGCGGTGATCGACGTGCGGATGCCACCCAGCCACACGGACGAGGGGCTGCGCGCCGCGCGGCGGATCCGCGCCGAGCACCCCGGCACCGGCGTGCTCGTGCTGTCGCAGTACGTCGAGGAGGCCTACGCGCTCGACCTGCTGTCGGAGTCCACGGAGAGCACCGGCTACCTGCTCAAGGACCGGGTGGCCGACGTGGACACGTTCACCGACGCCGTGCGCCGCGTGGCCGGCGGCGGCTCGGCGCTGGACCCCGAGGTCGTCGCGCTCCTGCTCGGCCGCCGCCGCCGCGAGGACCCGCTGGAGGCGCTCACCGCGCGCGAGCGCGAGGTGCTCGGGCTGATGGCAGAGGGGCGGTCCAACGCCGCGATCGCGGAGGCGCTCGTGGTCACCGAGCGCGCGGTGGAGAAGCACGTCACCTCGATCTTCTCCAAGCTCGACCTGCCGCCGACGGTGGAGGACCACCGGCGCGTGCTGGCCGTGCTCGCCTACCTGCGCGCGGCCTAGCGCGGGCGGGACCACCTGGTACGGATCTCCCTACCCCGGGTTCACCGGCCAGCCCCACGCGGGCCGTCGGCGCAAAGGACGATGCTCCCCATATGAACATCGTCTCGACCACGGACCTGCGCCGGACCTACGGCGAGGGCGAGACCGCCGTGCACGCGCTCGCCGGCGTGACGCTCTCCTTCCCCGCCGCTCAGTTCACGGCCATCATGGGCCCGTCGGGCTCCGGCAAGTCCACCCTCATGCACCTGCTCGCCGGGCTCGACCGTCCCACCTCCGGTTCGGTCGTGGTCGACGGCGCCGAGCTCGCCGGCCTCGACGACAAGCGGCTCACGCGCCTGCGGCGCGACCGCCTCGGCTTCGTCTTCCAGGCCTACAACCTCGTGCCGGTGCTCACCGCCGAGGAGAACATCGTGCTCCCGCTCACGCTCGCCGGCCGCGAGCCGGACCGCGCGTGGCTCGACCAGCTGATCGAGACGGTCGGCCTGCGCGACCGCCTCACGCACCGGCCCGCCGAGCTCTCCGGCGGCCAGCAGCAGCGCGTCGCGGTCGCGCGCGCGCTCGTGCACCGGCCGGCCGTGCTGTTCGCGGACGAGCCGACCGGCAACCTCGACTCGCACGCCTCCGAGGAGGTGCTCGGCCTGCTGCGCCGCGCGGTCGACGAGTTCGACCAGACCGTGATCATGGTCACCCACGACCCGACCGCGGCCTCCGTCGCGGACCGGATCGTCGTGCTGAGCGACGGCGCGGTCGTCCACGACGGGGGCAGCGAGACCACCGAAGGCGTGCTCGACCTGATGAAGGCGGTGGCCTGACGTGCTGAAGGTCGGCATCCGCGGGCTGCTCGGCCACAAGCTGCGCACGGCGCTGACGGCGCTCGCCGTCGTGCTGGGCGTGGCGTTCGTGGCCGGCACGTTCGTGTTCACCGACACGATCAACGAGTCGTTCAAGGACCTGTTCGAGCGCGCGTCGCAGGGCGTCGACGTCGACGTCCAGCCGCGCAACGCGCTGGGCACGAACCCCGACGAGCAGACGCTCGAGCTGTCGCTGCCCGCCTCCACGGTCGAGAAGGTCGAGAACACGCCGGGCGTTGCCGAGGCCGCCGGCCTCGTGAGCTCCGAGATCGCCATGTACGGGCCCGACAGGAAGCGCATCGGCACGGGCGGCGCGCCGACGTTCCTGAACGGGACGGCGCCCGACCGCTTCGACTCGCTGGACTACAAGGAGGGCCGCAAGCCCCGGACGCCAGACGAGGTCGTCATCGACAAGGGCTCGGCCGAGCGCGCGAAGCTCGGCATCGGCGACAGCGTGACGCTCGCCGCCCGGGCGCCCGCCAAGAGCTACAAGATCGTCGGCATCGTCACGCTGGGCGACGTGTCGAACCTCGGCGGCGCCGGCTTCGTGGTGGTGCAGACGCCGGAGGCGCAGCGCATCGCGGGGCTCGGCACCGGCTACAGCGAGGTCGTGGCGGCCGCCGACGGCGGCGTCTCGCCGGCGCAGCTGAAGACCCGGATCGCCGGCGCGCTCGGGCGTGACGTCAAGGTCCAGACCGGCGAGGAGCAGGCCAAGCAGCAGGCCAAGGACATCGGCGAGGCGCTCGGCTTCATCAAGATCGCGCTGCTCGTGTTCGCCGGCGTCGCGCTGCTGGTCGGCGGGTTCCTGATCTTCAACACGTTCGCGGTCACGGTGGCCCAGCGCAGCCGCGAGTTCGCGCTCCTGCGCACGCTCGGCGCCTCGCGCCGGCAGGTGCTCAACGCCGTGCTGGCGGAGACCGCCCTGCTCGGCTTCGTGGCGTCGGTCATCGGCGTGGCGGCCGGCCTGCTGCTGGCGCCCGCGCTGCGCGCGCTCATGGCGTCTGCGGGCATCGACCTGCCGAACACCGGCACCGTGGTCGCGCCGCGGACGGTGATCGCAGGGTTGATCGTCGGCATGGTGGCGACCATGCTGTCCGGGCTCGTGCCCGCCCGCCGGGCGACCCGCGTGGACCCCGTGGAGGCGATGCGCGAGAGCGCCACGCCCGGCGTCGGCCGCATCCGGCGCCGGCGGCTCGTCGTCGCCGTGCTGCTGGCCGGCCTCGGGGTCGCGCTGCTGGTCGCCGGGCTGCTCGGCGCCACCGGCTCGGCGTCGTCGGACGCGTCGCTCATGGGTCTCGGGGCCGTGCTGATCATCTTCGGCATCGCGCTGTTCGCCCCGGTGCTCGTGCGGCCGCTGGCGCGGGCCATCGGCGCGCCGCTGCGCAACGGCGTCCCTGGCCGGCTGGCGCGCGAGAACGCGATGCGCCAGCCCCAGCGCACGGCGATCACCGCCTCGGCGCTCATGATCGGGCTCGCGCTGGTCGTGTTCGTGACGATCTTCGCCGCCGGCCTGCGCGGCTCGGTGGACAAGGTCGTCGACGACCAGGTCCGCGCCGCGCTCGTGATCACCAACGACAACGGGTTCGGGGCGATCCCCGCAGGCATCTCGCAGCGGGTCGGCTCGGTGCCCGGCATCGAGGCGTCCTCGCCGCTGCTGTTCGCCTCGGGGCGCGTCAAGGGCGACGCCGACACGACGCCCGCCACGGGCCTCGACCCCGGGACGTTCACCAAGACGCTCGCGCTCAAGTGGGACCAGGGCTCGGACGCCGTCATCGACCGGATGACCTCCGACCAGGCCGTGGTCGAGGAGGGCTTCGCCTCCGAGCGCAAGCTGAAGCCGGGCTCGACGTTCACCGTGACGACCGCCACGGGCCACAAGGTGACCTACACCGTGGCCGGCACGTTCGACAACAAGATCGGCCTCACGGGCGACCTGCTCGTCACCGCCGGCTCGATGCGGCGCGACTGGGGCGTGCGCGACGACGCGTTCGTGCTCGCGGCGGGCGCGCCGGGCGCCGACCCGGCGCAGCTCTCGCGCGCGGTGAAGTCCGCCCTGCGCGGCTTCCCGATCGCCAAGCCGATGACCAGGGAGGAGTTCAAGGACGAGCAGGCCAAGCAGGTCAACCTCCTGCTGGCCCTGGTCTACGGGCTGCTGTCGCTGTCGGTGATCGTGGCGCTGCTCGGGATCGTCAACACGCTCGCGCTCGCCGTCTTCGAGCGCACCCGCGAGCTCGGCATGCTCCGCGCCGTCGGCATGAGCCGCTGGCAGGTGCGCCGGATGATCGGCGCCGAGTCCGTGATCACCGCGCTGATCGGCGCGGTGCTCGGGCTGGCCCTCGGCGCCGCCCTCGCGATCCTGATCTCGCGTCCGCTCGCCGACGAGGGCTTCACGCTGACGTTCCCCGTGTTCACGCTGATCGTGCTGACCATCCTCGCCGCGATCGCGGGCATCGTCGCCGCGATCCCGCCGGCGCGGCGTGCGGCGCGGGTGGACGTGCTTAGGGCGGTGACGACGGAGTAAGCCGCTCGGGTTGCGCCGGCGAACGTCAACGGCGGCCGCACTGACGTTTGTGTGAATTATTCATACCTTCGTCAGTCCCTCCGC
>JBIOTP010000270.1:0-26200 GCA_044865965.1 Solirubrobacteraceae bacterium | reverse complement strand
TCGGAGCTCGCCAAGCTCGCGAGCGACTACCCCGAGCAGGCCGAGCGGCTGCGCATCCCTGGCAGCGTCGAGGGCATCGACCAGCGCCTGGGCATCGCCACCGGCGAGGGCTGAGGCGCGCGCCGTGTCTAACGTCGAGGTCGAATCCGCCGACGCGTCCCCCACCGTCCGAAGGAACATCGCGGTGTTGCGAGAGCTCGCAGCCCGGCCCCGTCCGAGTCGGGCAGCAGCAGGTCGAGGACCAGGGCGTCCGGCGGGCAGCCGGCGAGCGCGGACCGCGCCGACTCGCCGTCGCCGGCGAGCACCACCTCGAAGCCGTCGCCGCGCAGCACGCGGTCGAGCCCTTCCCGCACCGCGCGATCGTCGTCGACCACCAGGATCCGCACGTGCCCGATCATCTGACGGACACGTAAGAACGATGTAAGACGCCGCCGAGGAAGGCGCCACCGTTGGGTCACCCGTACGAGATCTGCGGCCAGCGCGCGCCGGGCGCGCGCTTCATGCCGCGGTCCGCTGGACGGTCTGGGCGCCGGCGATCGGCAGCCGGACCGTGAAGGTGGTGCCCGCGCCGAGCTCGGTGTCGAGCTCGAGCGTGCCCGCGTGCTTGTCGACGATCGCGCGCGCGATCGCGAGGCCCTGGCCGCTCCCGCGCCCGACCGCCTTCGTCGTGAAGAACGGATCGAAGATGCGCGAGCGGATCTCCGGCGGGATGCCGCCGCCGCTGTCGGCGATGCTGATCACCGCCGTGTCGCCGTCGCGCGTGGTGCGGATCCGGATCGTGCCCTGCTCGGTCGGGTCGGCCCGGGCGTCCTCGATCGCGTGCGCGGCGTTGACGATCAGGTTGAGGAAGACCTGGTTGAGATCGCTCAGGTTGCACACGACCGGCAGTTGCGCGAGCTCGGTCTCGACCTCGGCGACGTACTTGTACTCGTTGCGGGCCACGGTGAGCGTGGTCGTGAGCGCGCGGTTGAGATCCGCGGGCGCCTGCTCGGTCTGCGGGTGCGCGAACTCCTTCATCGCCCGCACGATCGAAGCCACGCGCTCGACACCCTCCAGCGTGCGCTCGAACGCCCCCGGCACCCGCTCCCGCAGGTATTCGAGGTCGGCCGTCTCCTCCGCCTCCTCGAGCCGGGCGCGCAGCGCCTGGCCGGCGGGACCGGTCGTCGCGGGGGCACACGCGTCGCGGTATTCGCCCAGCAGCCGCTGGAGATCCTCGAAGGCGTCGCTGAGGAAGTGCACGCTGTCGCCGACGAACTGGATCGGCGTGTTGATCTCGTGCGCGATCCCCGCCGCCAGCTGGCCGACCGCCTCGAGCTTCTGCGCCATCCGCAGCTCCAGCTCCATCCGCTCGCGGTCGGCCTCCAGCCGCTTGCGCTCCGTGATGTCCGAGAGCGTGCCGTAGAGCCAGACGACATCGCCATTACCGCCGCCGACGGCCTGCCCGCGGTCTCCCACCCAGGCTTCCTCGCCGTCGGCACGGACGATCCGATAGGCGAGCCCGTACGGGCGACCGTCCAGCACGGCGGCACGCATCTCCTCGACCATCCCGGCGCGATCGTCGGGATGGACGACGCTCGCAAACGTCCGCCGGCGGCTCTCGGTCAGGCTCGGCGCCGGGTAGCCGATGATCTCCTCGATCTCGTCGCTCACGAACTCGATCGTCAGATCGGGATCGAGCGCACGCCGATAACGGCGCCGGGAATGTTCGAGACCAGCAGCCGGAAGCGCTCCTCGCTGTCGCGCAGCTCCAGACGCGTCCGCTCGAGCGCATCCGCCTTCTCGACGAGCTTGTCGCTGAGGACGCGCGCGTGCTCGCGATCGAAGTCTCCCGACGGTCCTCGGCGAGCGGCGGGCGCGGCCCCCGCGATCGCGTCGCCGACCATCTCGAGCACAGCCGCGATGTCACACGGCTTCGGGAGCACGCCGGCGACCTGCAGCGCCGCCGCCATCTCGCGCACCTCGCGGTCGTCGTAGTGCGCGGTCCAGAAGAGGATCGGCGTAGCGCCGAGCTCGGGCTCACCTCGCAGGCGGCGTGTGAGCTCGAAGCCGTTGACCCTCGACATCAGGACATCCGTGATGATCACGGCCGGCCGTTCCCGCCGGGCCATCTCGAACGCGTCGTCGCCGCCCGTCGCCGTCAGCGGCCGGTAGCCGCCGCCGCGCAGCAGCCCCGCCATCAGCTCGCGATTGCTCGGGCGGTCGTCGACGATCAGGATCGAGGCTGGGACGGGCGATGACCGACGCTCGAGTGACCCCCGCGAGGCCGGCGCCGCCGTCCTCGGCTCCCTTGGACCGCGCGCGACCGCCGCGCCCCGATGAGCTCCCGCTCGCGCGGCGTGTCGCTCGCGTGTTGTGGTGCCTCGGTGCCGTGGTGTTCGTCGCGCACACCGCCCAGATGCTGCTGGGTATCGGGGGCGGCGCGCTGGACCTGTTCGCGACCGGCTGGACGCCGTTCGGCGTCTTCCTCGTGTGCGCCGCGGTGAGCTTCGCCCGCGCGCTGTCATTTCGGCCCGAGCGGTTGGCCTGGTCGGCGCTCGGCGTCGGCCTGGTGGCGTACGCGCTCGGCCAGGCGTATTACCTCCTGGTCACCGCGAAGGACCCCGCCGCCGGCTTCGTGGACGGATCGAACCTGCTGTGGCTGTCGCTGTACCCGCTGGCGGTGCTGGCAATCGTGGTGCTCGTGCGAGCCCAACGGCCGCGGGTGCGTTGGGAGCTGTGGCTCGACGGTGTGACCGGCGGGCTCGTCATCGGGTCGCTCGGCGTGCTGCTGATGGTCCAGCTGGTCATCGACCCGAAGGCCGCGCTGCATGCGGCGCCGGCGAATCTGGCGTTCGCGCTCGCCGACCTGCTGGTCGTCGGCCTTCCTGGATCAGCTCTTGCGCGGCACGTATCAGCCGGGTACGTGGCTGGACTGCGCCTGGATACTCGGGCTGCTGAGCGTGACGGCGGCTGCGGCGTGGCCGCGCCCGCTGCGCGCGGTGGTCCGCGACGTCGCGCCGCGGGCGCTCGTCGCGTTCCCGCTGGCGTTCGCGCTGGCCGCGGTCGCGCTGACCGCGTATGAGGCGCTGGCCGACCGTGTCAGCGTCCTGGCCGTCGTGCTCACCGTGCTCGGGCTCGTAGCCGTGGTCGTGCGCTGCGGGCTCACGTTCCGCGCGCACGTGCTGATGATCGAAGCCAAGGAGCGCAGCGAGACGCACCTGGCGCACGCGCAGCGGCTGGCCGGTCTCGGCAGCTGGGAGTTGCACGCCCTCGAGGACCGGATCACGTGGTCGGCCGAGCAGGCGCGCCTGCTCAACTGGCCGCACGCCGAGCCCCCGAGCGGCGTCGCCGCCGCGGTCGAGCTGATCGACCCCGAGGACCGCCCCAAGGTCGCCGCCGCGCTGGACGCCGCGCGGGAGGCCGATGCGCCACTGTCATTCGACTTCCGCGTCAGCGGCGCCGACGGCGTTCGCGTCATCCATTGCCAGGGCGAGGCGCTGCGCAACGGTGACGGCCGCTGGATCGGGCTGATCGGGACCTGCCAGGACGTCACCGACCGGTTCCGGCGCGCCGAGGCCGAGCGCGCCAACCAGGCCAAGAGCGCGTTTCTCTCGCGCATGAGCCATGAGCTGCGCACCCCACTGAACGCCGTCCTGGGCTTCGGCCAGCTGCTGGCGACCAGCGAGCTGCAGGACCGCCAGCGCGCCAACGTCGACCAGAGTGGCGACCCGACCTGGTGCTGCTCGACCTGCACATGCCCCACCTCAGCGGCTTTCAGGTCCTGACCGCCATCGCCGACCTGCTGGGCGAGCCCGTGAACCTGCCCGTGCTCGTCTTGACCGCCGACGCAACCCGCGACGCGCGGCACCGCGCGCTCGCGCGGGGCGCGCGCGACTTCGTCACCAAGCCGCTCGATCACACCGAGGTGCTGCTGCGCGTGCGCAACCTCCTGCACGCCCGCCACCTCCAGCAGCGCCTCGAAGACCGCAACCTCGTCCTCGCCGACGCCGTCCGCGAGCGCGCCGAGGACCTCGAGCAAGCCCGGCTCGAGGCCCTCACCGTGCTCGCCGCCGCGGCCGAGTACCGCGACGACGACACCCACCAGCACACCCAGCGCGTCGGGCGCACCGCCGCGCTGATCGCCCAAGCGCTCGACCTCCCCGAGCCCGCGGTCGCCACGATCCGCGACGCCGCCCCGCTGCACGACATCGGCAAGATCGGCATCCCCGACCACATCCTCCTCAAACCCGGCCGGCTTACCCCCGGCGAACGCACCGCCATGGAGCGCCACGTCGAGATCGGCGCGCGCATCCTCGCCCCCGCCCACTCGCCCGTGCTCCGCGCCGCCGCCGACATCGCCCGCACTCACCACGAGCACCGGGACGGCAACGGCTATCTCGCCGGACTCCGCGGAGAAGACATCCCGCTGGCCGCGCGCATCACCGCGGTGGCCGACGTCTTCGACGCCCTCGCCCACCAACGGCCCTACAAGCCGGCCTGGCCGCTCGACCGCGCCGTGGCAACCATCGCCCAGGGCGCCGGACAGCAGTTCGACCCGCGCGTCGCGCACGCCTTCGCCACACTCGACCACGCCACCCTCGTCACCGCCGACCGGCCCCGGCACACGGTGCGGGCCGCCTGAACGCCAGAGGATGGATCGCGGCAGGATCTCCCATCGCACCTTGATGTGTCCCGGGGTGGTGAACGCCTCGAAGGCGTGGGGGTCGATCCGCTCGGCCGGGATCGAGCCTGACGGACGCATCAAATCACATTGATGTATTATCTGACGCGTGATCGCCACGGCGGGACATGGCGAGAGTTCACCGCCCCGGTTTCTACGGCTGGCGGGGCACCCGTTGCGGTGGCGGCTGTTGAGCGAGTTGGCGCGCAGCGATCGGCGTGTGGGCGAGCTGTGCGAGCTGGCGGGCCGGCGCCAGAGCCTGGTCTCCTACCACCTGCGCCAGTTGCGCGACGGTGGCCTTGTCTCGATGCGTCGCAGCGCCGCCGACGGCCGCGACACCTACTACGTCGTCGATCTGGCCCGCTGCGGCGAGCTGCTTTCCAGCGCCGGCGTGTCGCTGCACCCGGGGCTGGCGCCGGCCCCGCGCCCACGCGCCGAGCGCGAACGCGGCTCTGCACTCGCGCGCGTGCTCTTTCTGTGCACGGGCAACAGCGCGCGCTCGCAGATCGCCGAGGCGCTCGCCGAGCAGCTGTCCGGCGGCGCGGTGAGCGCGGCCAGCGCGGGCAGCCATCCCAAGCCGCTGCATCCCAATGCGGTGCGGGTGATGCGCGAGCGCGGCATCGATCTCGCCGGGCGTCGTTCCAAGCACCTCGGCGAGTTCGCCGGACAGCGCTTCGATTACGTGATCAGCCTCTGCGATCGCGTGCGCGAGGTCTGCCCCGAGTTCCCCGGCGGACCCGAGCTGATCCATTGGAGCATCCCCGACCCTGCGCGCGAGCCCGGAAGCGACGAGGAAACCCTGCCTGCATTCGCAGGCGCCGCTGCCGAGCTCTGCACCCGCATCGGCTTTCTCATTGCGGCAATCGAACAGACCACCACCAGTGAGGCGGTGACCGAACATGCCTGACGAGCTCGTGAACGTCCGCTACATGGTCGACGACGTCGAGCGCGCCGTCGCCTTCTACACCACCCACTTCGGCTTCACGCTGCGCTCCAGCGCCGCCCCCGCGTTCGCCGACGTCGTGCGCGGCAACCTGCGGCTGCTGCTCAGCGGTCCGGCGAGCTCGGCCGGGCGGCCGATGCCCGACGGCCGCACGCCGCAGCCGGGAGGCTGGAACCGCATCCACTTCATCGTCGAAGACATCGCGGCCGACGTCGAGCGGCTGCGCGCCGCGGGCCTGACGTTCCGCAACGACATCGTCAGCGGGCCGGGCGGCCGGCAGATCCTGCTCGAGGACCCCTCCGGCAACCCGATCGAGCTCTTCCAGCCGGCGGGCGCATAGCTGCCGGCGTCCGGACAGGCAGCGCGGGCCAGGCCAGAGCGTTCTGAGAGACCCTGTTGAGGGAGCTACCAGCAGGGTCTCGCAGGCGCCGGCGGGCTGGTCTACGCTGCGGTTCGTGGACGCCAGGAGCGACATCCGTGAGTTCCTGACCTCCCGGCGAGCGAGGATCACGCCCGAGCAGGCGAGGGCTGGCGACCTACGGCAGCCGCCGCGTTCCCGGGCTGCCACTGAGTGCGCGGCCGTGCTGCGCTCCCAAGCCGGCCGCGACCCCTACTACGTCGTCGATCTGGCCCGCTGCGGCGAAGACGCCCTCAAGCTCCTCGGAAGCTGGGCCGCGACGCTCGACCAGGCCGAGTCCACGCACGCAACAGACCCGGCATGACCCGCGGCCGGGCGCTCGGCGCCCCGGTCAGCTTCCGCTCATCGCGCTCACCGTCCGAGCCCAGAAGCCGCCGTCGGCGAAGAGCTCCTCGACGCACTCGTCGAGGAGCCCGGCCTCGTTCACGAGATCGAGCACGGTGTAGCGGCGGCGGATCATTTGCGCCCTGCGGTACGTCGCCTTGAAGCGGTCGGGGCTCAACCCGACCTCTGCCGGGGTCGTCGGGCAGTCGGCCTCCTTGAGCTGGGCGCGCAGCTCGTCGGCCGGCATGAGCTGCTTCCGCACCCGCTCGCGGAGCTGCGGCCAGCGCTCGCCGAGCAGCGCCAGCCGTCGCGCGAGCTGATCGGCGTCGACGTACTTCGCCCGGCTCTCCTCGACGGCGGCCTCGTCCAGGCCGGGCGTCGTGTGCGCAGCCCGGACCCGGCGCTCGACCTCGTCCCAGCTCGGCCACGCGCCGACGATGGCGTTGATGTCGAGCCCGCTCATGTCGCGGTCCAGCACGCGCTCGTACAGGGCGGCGATGGAGACCGTCCCGAGCCCGACCTTGAACCCGTGCGAGAGCGGCGGCTCGCCGTGCTCCGGCTTCTGACCGAGCCCCTCCATCTCCCACAGGTGACTGAACTGGTGCTCGGCCCCAGAGGCCGGCCGCGACGAGGCCGCGGCCTGCATCGCCAGGCCGGACATGATGAGCCCCTCGATCAGACCGTCCATCGCCGTGGGGTCGCCTGCGCGCAGGTCCCCGGGGCGTCCGGTGGCTTCGCGCAGCGGCTCCTGCACCAGTGCCCACGGCTTGGCGTCGATCGGCTCGACCTCGAGGGCGTCGGCGACGATCCAGTCGGCGCCCGCGGTGACCTTGCTGAGCAGGTCGGCGTAGCCGGCCGCGGTCATCTTCGGCGGCGCCTGGGTGAGGATGGTGAGGTCGGCCAGCACCGCGCGCGGCGCGGGGCAGGTCATCGTCTGCTTGTAGCCCTCCTTGGTGATCGCGGCGCCGAAGGCCGTGTAGCCGTCCATCGACGCGGCCGTGGCGACGCTCATGTACTGGCGGTCGCACTCGTACGCGGCCCGCTTCACGATGTCGTTGAGCGTGCCCGAGCCGATCGCGAGCGGGATCGCCTGGTGTGCGCGCAGCGAGGCGATCAGCGTCTTGATGTTCTCGTAGTCGGCGTAGAGCGTGGGCTCGCCCGGGAAGACATAGGGCTCGACCAGCTCCCGCCCGGCGGCCTCGAGCGCCCGCTGGACGGCATCGCCGGCAACCCGGAACGTGTTGCCGTCGGCGACGACGACGGCGGGCCGGTCGCCGAAGCTCCGCTCGAACAGGTCGGCGACCGAGCCGAGGACGCCCGCGCCGATGACCACGTGCGCCGTGTCGGTCGCCTCGCGCAGTGCGTCGCTGATGCGCTGTTCACTCATGATCGGATCGGTCTCCTCACGCGGCCGTCGCGGCCGCCGGCCTGTCGCTCGCGGCGGCATGCCGCACGACCTGGTGCTGGACATCTCTGATCGCCGGATAGAGCTCCCGGTAGCGATCGACCCAGAAGCGGTACTCCTCATGGCGCGCCGCATCGGGTTCGATGGTCCGCTCGAAGCGGACCATGCTCTTGACGGCGGTGGAGAGGTCGGGATAGATGCCCGCGCCCACGGCCGCCTGTATCGCCGCGCCCAGGACCGGACCCTCGCTCACCACGGTGAACGTGATCGGGACGTTCGACACGTCGGCGTGCATCTGCATCCAGAGCTCGCTCTTCGCCGGCCCGCCGGAAACCACGTTCAACTTGGGGACGAAGTCGCGCGCGCGCATCGTGCGCAGGATGTCCTCCGTGCCGTAGCAGATGCCCTCGACGATCGCCCGGAACAGATGGCCCGGACCGTGGCTCAGCGAGAGCCCCGAGATGACGCCGCGCGCGTGTGGGTCGGTGTGCGGCGACCGGTTGCCCTGGAAGTAGTCGAGGACGATCAGGCCGTCGGACCCGATGGGCACCTCGTGCGCCATGTCGGCGAGGAGCGCGTAGGGATCGACGCCGCGCCGCTTCGCCTCGGCGACCACGCCGCCGGCGAGCTGGTTCTTGAACCAGGCCACGATCGAGCCCGTCGAAGCCTGACCCGCCTCGATCGTGTACTGGCCCGGAACCATCGCATCGGTGTACGCGCCCCAGAACCCCGGGTCATGGACGGGCTCGGCGGACTGGGCGATGATGACGTGCGAGGAGCCTGTGATCAGCGCGATCGTCCCCGGCTCGACCACGCCCAGCCCCAGCGCGCCCGCATAGGCATCGACGCTGCCCTCGGCGACCGGCGTGTCCGGCTTGAGGCCGAGCTCCTCGGCGACCCCCCGGAGCAGGCCGCCGACCGGCCGGCCGATGTCCAGCACGTCCTCCGGGAACTTCTCCAGCAGGTCGGCGGCGCCGACCATCTCGTACAGGCGGGCCGGCCAGCCGCCGGCGTCCCGGTCGAAGTAGTACTTGCACGACGCGATGTTGATGGACGCCGTGCTGATGCCCGTCAGCCGCCGCGTGATCCAGTCGGCGCAGTCCATGATGTGCCGGGCGGCGTCGTAGGTCTCCGGCTCGCGGTCCCTGATCCACAGCGCCTTCGGCAGGCCCCACTCGGCCGAGACGGCGCCGTGGCCGTTGTACTTGAGTGCCGGGTGGCCTGTGCGGGCGATGCGCTCGGCCTGCTCGGACGCGCGCACGTCCATCCACATGATGGCCTGGCGCAGGGGGCGCCCGTCGGCGTCGACCGCGAGCACCGTGGCCGACATGGCATCGACCGAGATGCCGGCGATCTCGGCGGGCGAGACCCCGCCGCCGGCCAGCGCCCGCGGCACGGCCTGGACCAGGGCCGACCACCACTCGGCGGGATCCTGCTCGGCCCATCCCGGACGCGGGTGCCGCGTCGGGTACTCGACCGCGCTGAAGCTGATGGGACTCCCTTCGTGATCGAAGATCCCGACCCTGACCCCGCCGGTCCCGAAGTCGATCCCCATCACGTACGGAGCGTCAGTCATCGCTTGTCCTCCTCCGCATCGGGGCACAAGAGCCCCGGCGGCGCATTAGATCGCTAGGCCCGGGAGTAGTCAACGCTCACTCGCAAAACTGCAGAAGACCGCGGGAGAATCGGGCGGACCCCTGGCCGGTCAGTCAGCGGCCAGCGCGGGATCGGCGCGAACGCCCTGGCCGCCGCCGGCGGCTGGGCCGCCCCCGGGCGCCGCCCCGGGCTCGGCCCCGAAGAAGGCGCCCCACGGCATGGCCACCGGGCGCTCGTGCTCGATCACCTCGTGAAGGTGCCGCAGGAGCGGGAAATCGCCCGGACCGATGATCCCGCGCTCGGTCAGCTTCGGCAGCGCCCCGCCGATGACGCGGATCGCCGCGGCGCCCTCGAGCGTTATGTGGTCCAGGCGTGCCCACGCCTCGGTGAATCCGACGCCGGCGCCCAGCAGCCGGCCGACGCGGACGTTGCGGCCGCCGGTGCTCGTCACGTACATGTCCCCGACGGCCGGCAGCCCGCCGGCGGTGTCGGGCCGTCCGCCGAGCAGGGTGACCATCTGCCGCATCTCCTCGGCTCCCTGCGCCAGCAGGGCAGCCTCGTAGTTGTGCATGCGGTAGGGGCTCTCGGCCACACCGCGCGCCTCGAGCACCCCTTCGGCCAGTCCGGCGCCGAGCGCGTAGCAGTTCTTCATCGCCGCGCAGACCTCGCAGCCGAGGAGGTCGGTCGAGGTCCACACGTGATAGCGCTCCGTGCGGAACGCCGCGGCGAGACGATCGAGCGACGCCTGATCGGGGCCGGCGAAGATCACGCACGTGTCCCGGCGGACCGCGACCTCGCCGGCGATCGACGGGCCGACGATCGCGGAGACGGGGAAGGCGGCGCGCTGCTCCTCGGACCACGACCGCGTCAGCACCTCCGGGAGCATGCGGAGGTCGCCCTCGTCGGTCGCCTCCATGCCCTTGGCGATGGCGATGACCAGCGCGCCCGGGGGGAGCAGTCGCGCGAGCTGCTCGCCGGCCCAGCGCACGCCGAAGGAGTTCACGCCGCTCAGCACGATCTCGGCGCCCGCGAACGCCGCCGTGGCCTCCTCGAGCTGGTACGCCCGAACGGACGGCGGAAGCTCCACGTTCAGGCCGGGGTGAACGCCGCTCGCCTTGACGCTGTCGATGATGTCTCGGTCGAGATGCGTTCCGACGAGGCGAACCTCATGGCCGTTGTCGGCGAGCGGCACGGCCAGGGCCGATCCCATGACCCCGGACCCCAGGGTGACGACCACGGTCATCGAGCTCTCCTTTCGACGAGGGCGCGCAGGATCCCGCCTAGGTCGTCATCGTGGCTTCGATGCCAAAATGGCACGGTGATCGCACGCTCTTCTGACAAATCGAGGTTTTTGATGTGAGAAAAATCCGGACCAGAATCCTTGACAGCGACGGAAACCGGCTCGTACCCTTGCGGGCGTCTGCGGGCGAGGGAGAGCAGCATGGCACTCCCGGCCGTCCTGCGACGAGGAGTCCTGCCTGGGGGCAATGATGGCTGAACGAGCGGCCGCCAACGGCGCGATCACCGTTCCGGACCGGATGTACGACGTGTACGCCTTCGATCTGGACGGCACGATCTACCTCGGGGACGATCTGCTGCCCGGGGCGAAGCGGCTGATCGAGGAGCTGCGTGCCCGCGACAGGGCCGTTCGATTCCTGTCCAACAACCCGACCAAGGACCCGCAGCAGTACGCCGACAAGCTCGCCCGCCTCGGGCTGCCGACGCCGATCGAGGAGATCGTCAACACCACCGTGACGATGACGCGGTGGCTGCTCGACAACGCGCCCGAGGCGGTCGTCTTCCCGATCAGCGAGGCGCCGCTGAAGCGCGCCCTCGAGGCCGCCGGCATCCGCATGTCGGAAGACCCGGCGCAGATCGACATCGTGATCGCGAGCTACGACCGCGGCTTCAACTACGACAAGCTCCAGATCGCGTTCGACGCGATCTGGTTCCACAGGCGAGCCCGGCTCGTCGCGACGAATCCCGACCGCTTCTGCCCGTTCCCGGGCGGCCGCGGCGAGCCCGACTGCGCGGCGATGATCGCGGCGATCGAGGCCTGCACGGGGACGACGTGCGTCGCCAACCTCGGCAAGCCCAACCCGGCGATGCTCCACGCCGCGCTGGCCGGGCTCGACGTCGAGCTGTCCGAGTGCATGATGGTTGGTGACCGGCTGTCGACCGACATTCGCATGGGCCTGGACACGGGGATGGCCGCCGCGCTCGTGCTCACCGGCGAGACCAACCCCGACGACCTGCTGAACCTGCCCCCCGAGGACGCGCCGCCGATCGTGGTGGACCGCATCGACCGGCTGCTCCCGCCCGCCGTCTGGGCGGAGCTCGATTGGCGGGAGGAGGAGGCGGTGTGAGCGCCCCGACAGCCAGGAGGCAGCGACGATGAGTGCGACGAACGGGGGCGAGCCCTACCTGCTGGGGATCGACTACGGGACGGAGAGCTGCCGCGCGGGGATCTTCGACCCGACCGGACGCTGCCTGGCCGCCGAGGCCACGACCTACGGGCTCGCGCATCCACGGCCCGGCTGGGCCGAGCAGGATCCCGACGAGTGGTGGTCCGCGCTGGTCGCGTCCGTAGCCAAGGCGATGAGCGCCGCCGGTGCGACCGCCGACGCGATCGCCGGGCTGTCGGTCGATGCGACCACCTGCACGGTGGTCGCGCTGGATGGCTCGGGCCGGCACCTGCGGCCGGCGATCATGTGGATGGACGTGCGTGCCGCCGATCAGGCGCGGCGCATCGGGGAGTCCACGCATCCCGCCCGCAAGTACAACGGCGGCGGAGCGGTGTCCGCCGAGTGGCTGCCGTCGAAGCTGCTGTGGCTCAAGGAGCGCGAGCCCGACACCTACAGCGGGGCGAGGTACCTCGTCGACGCCCCGGACTGGGCGACGTTCCGGCTCACCGGACGCATGACCGCGAACATCAACACCGCTGCGGTCCGCGGCTACCACGACCGCGACCATGGCGGCTGGCCGACGACGTTCTACGAGGAGATCGGGCTGGAGGACGTGTTCGAGAAGCTTCCGCCGGAGGTCCTCGATCTCGGGGCGCCGGTCGAGGGACTCAGCCGGGAGGCCGCGGCCGAGCTCGGACTGAACGCGGGCACGCCGGTGGCGCAAGGCGGCGGCGACGCGTGGATCGGGCAGATCGGTCTCAACGTGGTGACACCGGGGCGGATGGCGCTCATCACGGGGTCCTCGCACGTGCTCATCGGCCAGAGCGACCATCCGATCAGCGGGCAAGGGTTCTTCGGCGCCTATACCGACGCGGTGGTCCCCGGTCAGTACACGGTCGAGGGCGGCCAGGTCTCGACGGGCTCGGTGCTGAAGTGGTTCAAGGATCACTTCTGCCGCGACGAGACGAGGGCCGAGGCCGAGCGCCGCGGGATCAGCGCGTACGACGTCCTCAACGAGCGCATCGCCGCGATCCCGCCGGGATCCGACGGGCTGATCATCAACGAGTACTGGCAGGGCAACCGGACGCCATACACCGACCCGCTCGCCCGCGGCATCGTGTGGGGTCTCAGCCTCCACCACACCCCCGAGCACGTGTACCGGGCGATCCAGGAGGGCGTCTGCTACGGGACCGCGCACATCCTGCGCGCGATGCACGACGCGGGCTTCGACGTGCAGGAGTTCGTCGCCGCCGGCGGCTTCACGAAGAGCCCGCAGCTCATGCAGATGCAGGCTGACGTCAGCGGCGTCCCGATCACGTTCACCGAGATCGGCGACGCGGTGGTGCTCGGCGGCGCAATCCTCGCCGCCACCGGCGCCGGACTGTTCCCGAGCGTCGCCGACGCCGCGTCGGCGATGGTGCGCGAGACCCACACGATCCAGCCGGACCCCGCCGTCCACGCGGCGTACCAGTTCTTCGTCGACGCGTACGCCGACACCTATCCGGCGATGCGGCCGCTGATTCATCGCATGACGCAGAAGGTCGCCGAGCACGAGGCCGTCGAGGCCTGAACGCAGAGCGCAACAGGAGGAACGAACATGGGAGCCATCGCGATCGCCGCCGACGAGGCCGGCGCGCCGCTCAAGGACCACCTCGCCAAGTACATGCAGGACAACGGCTACGAGATCAAGGACTACGGCAACGGCACGGAGCAGGACTATCCGGAGGTCGCCTCCGAGGTCGCCGAGGCCGTCGCGAAGGGCGAGCACGACCGGGCGCTGCTCGTCTGCGGCACCGGCCTCGGCATGGCGATCACCGCCAACAAGGTCCCGGGCGTGCGCGCGGTCACCGCGCACGATCCGTATTCCGCGGAGCGCGCCCGCAAGTCCAACGACGCGCAGGTGCTGACGATGGGCGCGCGCGTGATCGCCCCGCAGGCGGCCGAGAAGGTCCTCGACCACTGGCTCGCCTCCGAGTTCGAGGGCGGCGGCTCGGCCCCGAAGGTCGAGAAGATGAAGGAGGTCGACGCGCGCTTCCGGTCCGAGCGGGCCGTCTCCGCCTGAGCCCGCGATCGAGATCCCGCACCGCGCCGCCGGGCTGACACAGGAGGCTTCTCAATGACCGTCGTCACGACCACGCCGCAGGCCGGTCGTCCCGCGCACCTCGCGGACGCGTCGGCTGACGAGCTCGCCGTCACCACGATCCGCACGCTCGCGATGGACGCCGTGCAGGCGGCCAGCTCCGGGCACCCCGGGACGCCGATGGCGATGGCGCCGGTCGCCTACACGCTGTGGCAGCGCTTCCTGCGCTTCGACCCCGACGATCCGATCTGGCCCAACCGCGACCGGTTCGTCCTCTCGATCGGGCACGCATCGACGCTCCTCTACGCGCTCCTGCACCTCACTGGGGTGAAGGCGGTCAATCCGGAGTACGAGCGCCTGGGCGAGCTGTCCGTCCCGCTGGAGGATCTCCAGCGCTTCCGGCAGCTGGACTCCACCTGCGCGGGCCACCCAGAGTACCGCTGGACGACCGGCGTGGAGACGACCACGGGGCCGCTCGGCCAGGGCGTCGCTACCTCGGTCGGCATGGCGATCGCGCAGGAGTGGCTCGCGGCGCACTTCAACCGCCCGGGCTTCGAGCTCTTCGAGTACGACGTCTACGCGCTCGCCGGCGACGGCGACCTGATGGAGGGGATCTCGACGGAGGCCGCCTCGCTCGCCGGTCACCTCAAGCTCTCCAAGCTCTGCTGGGTCTACGACAACAACCGCATCACGATCGAGGGCGGCACCGACCTCGCGTTCTCCGACGACGTCGCGACGCGGTTCATCGGCTACGGCTGGAACGTCACCCGCGTCGGCGACGCCAATGACCGCGAGATGCTCGCGCGCGCGTTCGAGGTGTTCCGGGGCGAGGACACGCGCCCGACGCTGATCATCGTCGACAGCCACATCGGCTACGGCGCGCCGACCAAGCAGGGCACGAGCGCGGCGCACGGCGAGCCGCTCGGCGAGGAGGAGGTCCGCCTCACCAAGCGCGCGTACGGCTGGCCCGAGGACGCCCGGTTCCGCGTTCCCGACGGCGTCCGCGAGGCGTTCGCCCAGGGCGTCGCCAAGCGCGGCCGCGAGCTGCGCGAGGCGTGGGAGTCGCGGCTCGCCGACTACCGCGCGGAGCACCCGGACCTCGCCGACCAGCTCGACCGCATGCAGCGCCGGGACCTGCCCGACGGGTGGGACCGCGACATCCCGGAGTTCCCGCCCGACGCGAAGGGGCTTGCGGGCCGCGAGGCCTCGGGCAAGGTCCTCAACGCGATCGCGCAGAGCCATCCGTGGCTGATCGGCGGGTCCGCAGACCTCGCGCCGTCGACGAAGACGCGGCTGACGTTCGCGGGCGCCGGCGACTTCGAGGCGGGCGACCGCCACGGTCGCAACCTCCACTTCGGCGTGCGCGAGCACGCGATGGGCGCCGTGCTCAACGGCCTCGCGCTGTCCAAGATCCGGGCCTACGGCTCGGGCTTTCTGATCTTCTCGGACTACATGCGGGCGCCGCTGCGCCTCAGCGCGCTGATGGAGCTGCCCACGATCACGATCTTCACCCACGACTCGATCGGCGTCGGGGAGGACGGGCCTACGCACCAGCCGATCGAGCACCTGGCGTCGCTGCGGGCGATGCCGGCACTGGTCGGGATCCGCCCCGGCGACGCCAACGAGGTCGCCGAGGCGTGGCGGCTGACGATGGAGCTCACGCACGAGCCGGTCGCGCTCGTGCTCTCGCGGCAAGCGATGCCGACCCTCGACCGCTCGCGCTACGCGCCGGCCTCCGGGCTGCGCAAGGGCGCCTACATCCTCGCCGACGCCCCGGGGGGCGAACCCGACGTGATCCTGATGGCGAGCGGGACCGAGGTGGCGCTCGTCGTCGCCGCGCACGAGCGCCTCGCCGCGGACGGCGTGCGCTCGCGCGTGGTCAGCATGCCGTCGTGGAAGCTGTTCGAGCGCGAGCCGGCCGCCTACCGCGAGGAGGTCCTCCCGCCGAGCGTGACCGCGCGCGTCGCCGTCGAGCAGGCGTCGGCCTTCGGCTGGGACCGCTACGTCGGCCTCAGCGGGGTCGCGATCGCGATGCGTGGCTTCGGCGCCTCGGCGCCGCTGAAGGACCTCCAGCAGCGGTTCGGCTTCACGCCCGACGCCGTCGTCGACGCGGCGCGGGCGCAACTGGAGGGGCGGCCGTGGGAGCCGCCGACGAGCGGGCACGCGTGACGGAGGCGACGGCGTGAGCGTCCTACAGGTCAACGAGCGGCTGGCGGCGGTCACCGCCGCGGGGACGAGCGTGTGGCTCGATCAGCTGCGTCGCGGGATGATCGAAAGCGGCGAGCTCGAGCGCATGGTGCAGCAGGACAGCCTGCGCGGGGTCACGTCCAATCCCGCGATCTTCGAGAAGGCGATCCTCGGCTCGCCCGACTACGACGAGGACCTCGCGCGACTTTCGGCGGCAGGTCGCAGCGCGCGCGAGGTCTACCGCTATCTCGCGCTCAAGGACGTCCAGATGGCGGCCGACGTCCTCGCGCCCGTCTATCAGGAGACGCGGGGCGTGGACGGCTACGTGTCGTGGGAGGTCGCTCCGCGGCTGGCGCACGACACCGAGGGGACGCTCGAGCAGGCGCACCTGTATTGGGATCTCGTCGCCCGCCCGAACCTGATGATCAAGATCCCGGCGACCGAGGCCGGGCTGCCGGCGATCGAGGAGGCGCTCTACGAGGGCCTGAACGTCAACGTCACGCTGCTGTTCTCCGTGCGGGCCTACGAACGGGTCATGGAGACCTTCGTCCGGGCCATGGAACGCCGGGTCGAGGCGGGACGGCCGCTGGACCGCCACTCCGTGGCGTCCTTCTTCGTCTCGCGCGTGGACACGGAGGTGGACCGGCGGCTGGAGGCGCTGGGGCGCTCGGGCCTTCACGGCGTCGCCGGGCTCGCGAACGCACGCGCCGCCTACCAGGCGTTCAAGCGCGTGTTCGAGGGCGAGCGGTTCGCGCGGCTCGCCGCGGCGGGCTGCCCCGTGCAGCGTCCGCTGTGGGCGTCCACCGGCGTGAAGAACCCGCGCTACTCGGCGACGATGTACGTCTACGGGCTCGTCGCGCCGCACACCGTGAACACGATGCCGCTGCCGACCCTGACGGCCGCCGCCAACAGCGGCACCGTGACCGGCGCGACCGCCGACCAGGACCCCACCGCCGACCTGCGGGCGCTGAGCGACGTCGGCATCGACCTGGACGACGTGACCGACCAGCTCCTGCGCGAGGGCATCGATGCATTCATGGTCCCGATGGCGCAGCTGCTCGAGGGCGTCGAGCGCCGCCGGGAGGCGATCGTCACCGGCCGCCCGGAGACCGTCGACGCCGATCTCCCGCCCCAGCTCGAGCAGCCGGTGGCGTCGCGCGTGCGCCGGGCGATCGACGAGGACGTCGTGCACCGCGTCTGGCACCGGGACGGCACGCTGTGGGCGCCGGCCGGGACGCGAGAGGTCGCCGACCGCCTCGGCTGGCTCGACATCGCCGACCGCACCAGCGACGAGATCGGCTCGATCCGGGCGATGGCGGCGCAGGCGCGCGACGCCGGGTACAGCGACGCCGTCCTGCTCGGGATGGGCGGCTCGAGCCTGGCGGCCGAGGTCCTGCGGCGCTCCCTCGGCGAGGGCGCACCGGACGGGGCGCTGCGGCTGCACGTGCTCGACTCGACGCATCCCGCACAGGTCCGCGCCGTCGCGGACGCGCTGGACCTCGCCCGCACGCTGTTCGTCGTCTCCTCGAAGTCCGGCAGCACGCTGGAGACGCTGTCGCACTTCCGGTACTTCCACGCGCTGCAGCCCGACGGGGCGCACTACGTCGCGATCACGGATCCCGGTACGGCGCTCGCCGACCTGGCCCGGCGCCACGCGTTCCGGCGGACCTTCATCAACGACCCCGAGATCGGAGGCCGGTTCTCGGCGCTCTCGTACTTCGGGCTGGTCCCCGCGGCGCTGGCCGGCATCGACGTCGAGCGGCTCCTCGGCCGGGCACAGGTCGCCGAGCAGAACTGCGAGGCGCGCGAAGCGAACGGCAACTTCGGCCTGTGGCTCGGGTGCGCGCTGGGCGAGCTGGCGCGCAGCGGTCGCGACAAGCTGGCGTTCGTCGTCTCGGAGCCGCTCGCGTCGTTCGGGCTATGGGCCGAGCAGCTGGTCGCCGAGAGCACGGGCAAGCGCGGGCGCGGGATCCTGCCGATCGCCGACGAGCCCGCGGCCGCCGGCGGGGAGGCCTACGGCTCGGATCGCGTCTTCCTCTACCTGCGCAACGCCGCCGAGCCCGACCTCGAGCACGAGCGCCTCGTGCAGGCGGCCGCGGCCGCCGGCCATCCGACGGTGACGCTCGATGCCCACGGCCTGGAGGACCTGGGCCGCCTGTTCTTCGTGCTCGAGTTCGCCACGGCCGTCGCGGGCTGGGCGCTCGAGATCAACCCGTTCGATCAGCCGAACGTGCAGGAGGCCAAGGACAACACCGCCAAGGCGCTCGAGGGCGGGACGGCGGAGCCGCCCGAGGCAGGCGAGGAGGACCTGCGAGCGCTCGTCACGGGCCTCGCCCCGCCGCGCTATCTCGCCGTCATGGCATACCTCCCGTACTCCGCGGCGACCGACGCGGCCGCCGCCCGCCTGCGCGCCGCCGTGCGCGACGCGACGGGCGTGGCGACGACGTTCGGCTACGGCCCGCGCTTCCTGCACTCGACCGGCCAGTTCCACAAGGGTGGACCGGCGACGGGCGTCTTCCTGCAGCTCGTCGACGACGGCGGCGACGACGTCGACGTCCCCGGCACGCCGCACTCGTTCGGTCGCGTGATCGCCGCGCAGGCCGACGGCGACTTCGAGACGCTGCGCGCGCACGGCCTCGGCGTCGCGCGGGCGCGCGTGCCCGCCGGCGATCCGGCCGCCGCGATCGACGAGCTCGCGCGGCGCCTGATCTGAGGCACTCGTGCGCGAGACCACCGAGGAGATCACGCGTCCCCCGGAGGGCCCGCGGGAGATCCGCTCGTGGCTGATGGACATGGACGGCGTCCTCGTTCACGAGGAGCGGGCGATTCCCGGCGCGGATCTGTTCGTGAAGCTCCTACGCGAGCGCGGAATCCCGTTCCTCGTGCTCACCAACAACTCGACCTACACGCGCCGCGACCTCTCGGCGCGGCTGCACGCGAGCGGCGTCGAGGTTCCGGGGGATTCGATCTGGAGCTCGGCGCTGGCGACGGCGCGCTTCCTGCGCGACCAGCGCCCCGGCGGGAGCGCGTTCGTCATCGGTGAGGCCGGGCTGACGACCGCACTGCACGCCGCGGGCTACACGCTGACCGAGCGCAACCCGGACTACGTCGTTCTCGGGGAGACGCGGACCTACAGCTTCGAGCGCGTCACGCATGCGGTCCGCCTCATCCGCGAAGGTGCGCGGTTCGTCGCGACCAACCCCGACCCCACCGGGCCGAGCGCCGAGGGCCCGCTCCCCGCGACCGGCTCGGTCGCGGCGCTCATCAGCCGCGCGACGGGCATGGAGCCGTACTTCGTCGGCAAGCCCAACCCGCTGATGATGCGCTCCGCGCTCAACGCGATCGAGGCGCACTCGGAGACCACGGCGATGATCGGCGACAGCATGCGGACCGACATCGTCGCCGGACTCGAGGCCGGGCTGGAGACGATCCTCGTGCTCACCGGGGTGACGTCGCGCGACGACGTCGAGCGCTTCACGTATCGGCCGTCGCGCGTGGTCGACTCGATCGCCGATCTGATCGAGGATCTCGAGAACGTCCGTTTGTGAGGCTTCGTTCAGTGCGCCACTTGCGGGTGCTGCCTTGCGAACCGTCCGCCGGCGGCCGACCTCGACGCCGCGCTGGTGCTGGTCATCCGCGCCAGCGCCACGGGCAGGCCGATCAGCGAGGTGATCACCGCGTCCGGCTCTGAGAGCTGGTCGGGCGTCGGTGCCGGCGGCGCCTCGCCGCGCAGCATCCAGATGCTCCTCAGCCCCACCTTGGACGACCCGCGGACATCCGCGTCGAGTCGGTTGCCCACGTACACCGCGCGGCCGGCGGAGACGCGCAGCTGGTCGAGCGCGTAGAGGAAGATCGCGGGGTCGGGCTTCTCGGGAAGGCCATCCACCATTCCCAGGGCGATCACTCCGAAGAGCTCCTCGATGCCGTCCCGGCGCAGCGCATCCCTCACCTGCGGCGGGGAGTTGGCGATCAGCCCGAGCTTGTACCGCCCCGCCAGCGCGGCGAGCGCCGGGATGACGTCCGGGTAGAGCGCCGACGGCGGGTACTCCCAGTTGCGGTCGATCGCCTTGCGCAGGGCGGGCAGGTCACCTTGTACGAACCGCCGCGCGAACGCCGAACGCAGCGCCTGGCCTCCGGACTCGCGAAGCTCGTCGTAATAGCTCCAGAACTCGTCGTCCTCGATCTCGCCGGCGAGTTCGTGCACCGCCTTGCGCACGGCCTGGGCGAACGTGTCGTCGTCGTAGATGGTGCCGCCGATGTCGAACAGGATCGCGTCGATCTCGTCCTCGCCGGCCGGCGTCCGCATCGCGACGGGGTGTCCGAGCAGGCTGCTGCCGGCCCTCGCCGCCAGCTGGCCGATCGGGTGCGCCGACGTGCGCGAAGCGGCTTCGAGCTGCTCCTCGACCTCATGCGGGAGCCTGAGGAACAGCGCCATGACCGCGCTCGCGATGTACAGGCCGGCGAAGACCCACATCACGCCCTCGACGCCGAACGGCCCGAGGAAGATGCCGACGATCGCCGGCCCGACGAAGGCACTGAGCCCGGCGCCGAGGTTGAGGGCCGACATCGCCGCACCCTTGCTCTCCGGCGCCAGGGAGGGCATCAGCGCCGACAGCGGGACGTAGCCGGCGAGCGTGGCGCCGTACAGGCAGCCGACCAGGATCGACAACGGGTACGCCTGGCTGACGTCCTTGGGGACGTAGTAGAGCAGCAGGGTCGTGATCGCGCAGCCGACACCGCCGAAGAAGGCCACGGTCTGCCGCCAGCCGACCTTGTCCCCGACGACCCCGAAGATCAGGTTGAAGATGATGTTCGTCGCGAACATGTAGCTGAGCAGGCGCAGCCAGTCGCCGAGCGAGAATCCGATCGTCTTGGTGAAGAACAGCGGCAGGAACACCAGGAAGCCGAGCTCGGCCGCCGTGTTGATCGTCCGGACGATGCAGCCGACGCCGATCTTCGGGTTCTCGAACATGAGGGTGACGCTCTGGGCGAGCGTGGCCAGCGGGCGCTGGCCTTCCGGCGCGAGGCGCTTGCGGCCAACGCGTTCGCGGATGCCGAGGAGCGCGATCAGCCCGCCGACGACGACCAGCCCCAGCGCGACCCAGAACGTCTCGTACTGGCCGATCTGGGGCACGAGCGCACTGGCGAGCAGCGCGCCGAGCGTGGGCAGGCCGCCGGTGAAGGCGAACCAGAACCATCCGACTGCGGTTCCGAGACGGTTCTGGGGAGTGGACGCCGCGATCCAGACCAGGAAGCCGAACGCGAACAGCGGATATCCGATTCCGCGGAGCCCGTACGCCACGAGCATGAGCGAGAAGCTGTTGTCCGGAAGGGCAATGCCCAGGAACAGCACCTGGAACGCGATCCACGCGATCAGGCCGACCCACATGACCTGGCGCGGTCCCCAGAGATCCGAGAGCGCGCCGGACGCCCAGGCGGCGAGCGCGGCGACGATCCCGTAGACGCTGAACAGGAGCGCGACCTTCTGCTCGCTGATCCCCTTGTCATTGACCAGGTACGGCGACAGGAAGCCGGATTCGACGCCGTCGCCGATCATGAACAGCAGGCAGCCCAGGAATCCCCACGCCAGCGGCTGCGGGATTCCGAGACGCTCCACCCAGGAACGAGGCGCCGAACCGGAAGCGGTGACGGTACGTGCCGGTTGGGCGGCTGCGGTCGGCATCGTTGTCCTCCCTCGTGACGGCTGCCGGTCACCTCTAGAACCCGCCGGCACCAGCGACCAGTAAACCGCGTCGTGCCAGTTTTTCAAGCCAGGCTGGGATCTCTCCAGATTCGATGAGAAGCGAGTGCCCGGCGGCGAGGCCGCGGACGACCCCGAGCCGCGGTCAGCGGCCCGCGACTTCGTACGTCACGCGGTGATGCTCGAGCTCGGCGAGCGCCTCGGGAGGCGCTCCGTCATCGACGATCACGAGATCGAACGCCGAGAGAGGCACGAGCTGATGCAGCGCGCGCCGTCCCAGCTTCGAGTGGTCGACGAGCAGGTAGCGCTTGCTGGCGACATCCAGCATGGCCCGCTTGAAGGCGACGATTCGCTCCTCCGGATGGAAGGCGTATGCGCCCGACACGGCCGAGGTCGAGAGGAACGTGGCGTCGACCCGGAGCGATTCGATGCACTGCAGGCACATCACGCCCACGAAGGAGTCGTGCAGCGGATCGTAGTCGCCGCCAAGGGCCGTGAGGCTTATCCCCTTGCTGCCGCCGAGCTGTCGCAGCGCCTCGAGGAAGTTCGTGACGACCTTCAGCGACGCGATCTCCGCGAGCATGGGCGCCATCTGCAGAACCGTGGTCGAATCGTCGAGCATCACGGACATGCCAGGCTCGATGTACCTGGTCGCGTGCCGAGCCACGAGCCGCTTCTCGGGCAGCATCCGCTTCATCCGGTAGGAGATGTTCGCCTCGAAGACCCCGGATGGCTGGGCCGTCACGCCGCCGTGGAACTTCCGGACGACGCCTTGCCGCTCGAGCTCGTCGAGGTCGCGATGAATCGTGTTCAGGCTCACCCGGAACGATCCGGCGAGCTCCTGGGCGGTCGCCGATCCCTGCAGCAGCACCGCCTGGGCGATCTGTTCCTGGCGATCCTCGCGACGGCGCGCCTTTCTTCGCTCGCTCACGCCGATCTCCTCCCGATCCGCGCCGAGCTTGGATGCGATCCGGTCCAACGAGCCAAGGTGCCGGGAGTCCTCCGGAATCTCCAACTGGATTCGTGCTTCGGGGCATTCTGCCCGAGTCCTCCAGCGCCCGCGGCGGCCGGCACCTCCGCCAGGGGCGTCTCGGTGGCGGGATCGAGGACGAGCACCCGCTCGTCCCCGGGGCCGTGGGGGCCGGCGGCGAACGCCCGCGCGAGCGCCTCGCTCACGACGCGCGCTCCACGGCGGTCGGCTCCCCGATCCGGGCGTAGCGCTCCGGTGCCCGGCCGCGGAGCACCGCGGCGACGAGCAGGCCGGCGATTCCCGACCCGAAGACGACGAGCGGCAACACGACGGAGATCGTGGCGGTCGGCGCGTCGGTCGAGCTCGTGATGAGCACGTTGAAGTTGGCCACGCCGAGCACGAGGATCGCGACCAGCGCGAGACCCGCGACGACCGGCGCGACCAGCGTGCGCCACACGCCGAGCTCGCGGACCGGCCGGCGCCGGAAGAACGCGACCACCGCGAACGAGGTCATCGTCATCAGCACGATCACGCCGAGCGCCCCGAGGTTCGTCAGCCAGGTGAAGAGCTTGAGCACCGGGTCCTCGCCGAGCACGGCGAACAGGCCCACCACCATGAATGCGAGCGCGGACTGCGCGATCGAGGCGAGCGCGGGAGCGCCCGCACGGTTGACGGTCCCGAACGCGCGCGGGAACACGCCTTCACGACCGAGCGCGAAGACGTAACGTGCGACCGCGTTGTGGAAGCTCAGCAACGCGGCGAACAGGCTCGTGGCGAACAGCAGCGAGGCCGAGTCGCCCCAGAAGGCGCCGAGTCGCGAGGCGCCCGAGCCGATCAGGACCGTGGTCGGGTCAGGCGCCGACCCGTCCGGCGTGGTGAAGCCGAGCTTCACCAGCGCGTCCGGGTTGACGATGCTGTCTGGACCGACGGCGTTCGCGAGCATCCAGCTCGAGAGGGCATAGAAGACGGCGACGACCGCGACGGCGATGAACGTGGCCCTCGCCACCGTGCGCTTGGGGTCCTTGCATTCCTCGCTGTAGATGGCGGCGGACTCGAAGCCGACGAACGAGGCGACGCTGAACACCAGCGCGGCGCCCAGGGCCGATCCCGTGGCGTTGCCCAGGCTGAAGCCGGCTCCTGAGAGACCTTGCGGGCCGGGATCGGCTGCGACGACGAGGTCGAACAGCGCGACGACCAGGACCTCGAGGCAGAGCAGGACGGCGAGCACGCGTGCATTCAGATCGATGCGCAGGACGCCGAGCACGCCGATGATCGCGCCCGCGATCAGGCACCACCAGTACCACTCGAGCGTGATGCCGAGCTTGTCCGAGGCAAAGGCCCCCATGGCGACGCCGAACAGGCCGTAGATGCCGATCTGCATCGCGTTGTACGAGACGAGCGCGACGAACGCGGCGCCGACGCCGGGGATGCGGCCGAGGCCGCGGACGACGTAGGTGTAGAACGCGCCCGCGTCGGCGACGTGGCGGCTCATCGCGGCGTAGCCGACGGCGAAGATGCCGAGCACGATGCCGAGCGGGATGAACAGCAACGGGATGCCCTGGTTCCCCGTCACCAGGTAGGTGACCGCCTGACCGCCGGCGACCGCCGTCAGCGGCGCCGAGGCGGCGACGATGAAGAACACGAGGTCGGGCACGCCGAGCGCGCGCCGGTGCAGTCCGGCGGCAGGGCGCTCGCCGCCCGACGGGGCGGGCGGTGCGGTCGGGGACTCAATCGCGGCCATCTGTCTCTCCTCCACCCGCGCGCGCGACGGCGCGCGACTCGTTGACCTCTCCACACCAGTCGACGACGAAGCGCGCGAGCACGCGCGCGACGTCGACCATCGAGCGCAGCGACACGCGCTCGTCGATCCCGTGGATCTCCTCCGCCCGCGGCCCGAAACAGATCGCGGGAATGCCTTGGCGCACGAAATGCCGCGCGTCGGTCGTCGCGGTCGTCGCCTCGAGCGCGGGTGCGCTGCCGTGGACCGCCGTGTAGGCGTCGGCCAGTGCGAGCACCACCGGCTCGTCCTCGGAGACCGTCGCGCCCTCGCAGCTGAAGCCGTCGTAGCGGACGCTGACCTCGAACGCCGACGCCGCGCGCGCCACGGCAGCCTCGACCCGCGCGCGCAACGCGCCCGGGTCCATCCCCGGATACATCGCCAGCCGGCAGGACAGCGTGCACTCTGCGGCGACGGTCGAGGTCCAGTCGCCCCCGGAGACCATGCCGGGGTTGAGATTGATGGGGTGCGCGAAGCCGTCGTAGGGCGCCGGAGGGTTCTCGTTGAGCTCCGCCTCGAGGGCGCGCAGCTCGCTCAGCACGGCGTGCGCCGCGTCGATCGCGTTGTGGCCGAGGCTCATCCGCGCCGCGTGGGCGGGGACGCCGCGGACGTCGACGTGAAACCACAGCACGCCGACCTGCGCGACCGTGAAGTGGTCGTGGTGCGGCTCGGTGATCACGCACGCGTCGGCGGTATGCCCGTCGAGCAAGCACTGGAGCGCGCCGTTGCCCGTGCACTCCTCTTCGACGACAGACTGCAGCTGCAGCGTGCCACCGAGCTGCACGCCCGCGCGTCGGAGTGCACGCACCGCTCCCGTCATGGCGACCAGGCCCGCCTTCATGTCCCCGGCGCCACGCCCGTAGAGCCAGTCGCCCTCCCGACGGGCGGCGAACGGCGCGCTGGTCCACAGCGACTCGGCGGCCGGCGGTACGACGTCGACGTGGTCGTTGAGGATCAGCGATCGTCCATCGCCGATGCCCTCCCATGTCGCCACCACGTTGCGCTTGCGCTCGACGCTCCAGCTGAACGGCGAGTGCCCCGCATCGCGACGCAGCGCGTCCGCGTCGAGGAGCACGTCGACCGGTTCGAGCCCGCAGTCCGCGAACGCGCGCGCCATGACCGCCTGCCCGCCGTCCTCGTCGCCGAGCACGGTCGGGCGCTCGACGAGCTCGACGAGCAGCTCGCGCATCCAGTCCGCCTCGGCGGCCACGGCGTCGTCGATCCAGCTCATCGCAGGCTGCCGTCGAGGATCTGCAGCGTCTTCAGATCCGAGTAGAAGTCGAGCGCGTAGTCGCCGCCCTCGCGGCCGATGCCGGACTCGCCGACGCCGCCGAACGGCGCGCTTAGATCGCGCACGAGGAACGTGTTGACCCACACGACGCCGCTGCGCAGCGCACGGCCGATCCGGTCCGCGCGCCCCATCGAGCTCGTGTAGACGATGCCCGAAAGCCCGTAGCGGGTCGAGTTCGCGAGCGCGACCGCGTCCGCCTCGTCCTCGAACGTCTGGATCGTCAACACCGGTCCGAAGACCTCGTTCTGGACGATCTCGGCGTCGTTGGACGTCGGCTCGATCAGCGTCGGCTCGTAGAACAGCCCGCCGGCGCCGCGGCCGCCGCGCACGATCCGCTGCCCGCTCTCCCGCGCGCGGTCGACGAAGCCGCTCACGCGCGCGAGGTGGTCGGGATGGATCAGCGGCGAGACCGTGGTGGCGTCATCGGCCGGGTCGCCGAGCAC
>JBIOTP010000269.1:0-3162 GCA_044865965.1 Solirubrobacteraceae bacterium | reverse complement strand
CCCCGACCTCGCGGTCGCGAACGAGGGCACCGACGACGTCTCGGTGCTCGTCGGGGGCAGCGGCGTGAGCTTCTCCGGGACGGAGCGCTTCGCCGCCGGCGACGCGCCGCGCGCGATCGCCGCCGGGGACTTCAACAAGGACGGCGACCCCGACCTCGCGGTCGCGAACCAGGGCTCCGACAACGTCTCGATCCTGCTCGGCCTCCCCGGCGCCCGCTTCGCGCCGCCGGTCAACTACCCCGCCGGCGACCTGCCGCGGGCGATCGCGACCGCCGACTTCAACCGCGACGGGTGGCGCGACGTCGTCGTCGCGAACGGCTTCTCCGACGACATCTCCGTGCTGCTCGGCGCTCCGGTCGGCAAGTTCTCCGCGCAGACGCGGCTGCCCGCCGCCAACGGGCCCTCCGGGGTGGCGACGGCCGACTTCAACAACGACGGCGAGCAGGACATCGCGGTCGCGAGCTTCAGCGCCGACGACCTCTCCGTGCTGGTGAACACGACGCCGCCGACGACCACGCTGGTTTCCGGCCCCACCGGCGTCACGCGCGCCTCGACCCCGACCTTCGAGTTCTCGGCCGACGAGCTCGACGTGCGGTTCGAATGCCGGATCGACCCGGGCGCGTTCGCCCCGTGCAGCTCGCCGTTCACCACCTCGCCGCTCGCCGACGGCGCGCACGTGTTCAGGGTCCGGGCCATCGACCCGGCCGGCAACGTCGACCCGTCCTCGGCGACCCGCTCCTTCACGACGGACACCACCGCGCCCCGGACGAGCCTCGACTTCGGGCCGGCCAGCCTGACCCGGGACGCCACGCCGACCTTCGGGTTCTCCTCGAACGAGCCGGGCGCAACGTTCCAGTGCCGCATCGACGAGGCCGCCTTCACCGCCTGCCGCGCGCCGTTCACCGCCCGGCTCGCGGACGGCGCGCACGCCTTCCACGTCCGCGCGATCGACCCCGCTGGCAACGTCGACGCGACGCCTCCGGCCCGGTCGTTCCGGATCGACATGGCGGCGCCGCAGACGAGGATCGCCGGCGGCCCGACGGGCAGGACGCGGGACCGCAGTCCGACGTTCCGGCTCTCGGCGAGCGAGGCGGGCTCGACCTTCGAGTGCCGGATCGACCAAGCGGCGTTCGCTCCGTGTCGCACGCCGTTCACCACGGCGACGCTCCGGCGCGGGCGGCACACGCTCCAGGTGCGGGCGACGGACCCGGCCGGCAACCGCGACGCGACCCCCGCCCAGCGCTCCTTCACCGCCCTGCTCACGATCAAGCCGGTGATGGGCTACGACTGGACCTACGACTACCGCTCCACGCGAGTGGAACGGCTCGTCGCGAAGTCCCTCGCGGCCGGCGTGCGCGTGCAGGTCCGCTGCTCGGGCGGGGGCTGCCCCTTCAAGCGCAAGACCGTGAAGCCGAACCGCCGGGGGACGGCGAACCTCGTCCGGTTCTTTCGCGGCGCCGCGCTGCGCCCGGGCGCCAGGATCGAGCTGCGGTTCACGGCGCGGGACGCGGTCGGCCGCGTGCTGCGCTTCGAGGTCCGCAGCGGCAAGCAGCCGCGCAAGGTGACGCGTTGCCTGGCGCCCGGCGCGCGCAAGCCGTCGCGCTGCTAGAGCTCCAGCAGCGTCTTGCCGACGGTGGCGCGCGACTCGATCGCCGCATGCGCGTCGGCCGCACGCTCGAGCGGGAACCGCTGCCCGATCACTGGGCGCAGCCGGCCGGCCGCCGCCTCGGCCAGCGCGCTCTCGGTGAATGCGCGCATCTGCTCGGGCGTCGGCCGCGCGCCGCGCAGCACGGTCACCCCGCGCTCCCCGGCGGCCCCGTCCGGGATCTCCGTGAACTCGCCGCTCGCGGCTCCGAAGCTGAGGATCCGCCCGCCTGGCTCGAGCAGCTCGAACGCCGATCGGCCGATGGCGCCGCCGACCCCGTCGAAGACGACCTCGAGCCCGCCGGCAAGCTCGCGTACACGCTCCGCCCAACCCGGCTCCCGGTAGTCCACGAGCACGCCGGCGCCGAGCTCGCGCGCCACGTCGAGCTTGCGGGCGCCGCCGGCGGCCGCGACGACGACGGCGCCGGCCGCGCGGGCGAGCTGCACGAGCAGCGTCCCCACCCCGCCCGCCGCGGCCTCGACCAGCACGCGGTCTCCGGCGCGCAGGGCGGCGGCCTCGACCAGCATGGTCGCCGTGCGCCCGTCGGCCAGCAGCGCCACCGCGCGGTCGAGCTCCAGGCCGCCAGGTACCTCGATCAGCCCGGCGCCGTCCGCAGCGACGCGCTCGGCATAGCCGCCCGAGCCGCCGGTACCGGTGACGACGCGCCTGCCGACCACTCGCTCGTCCACGCCTTCGCCGACCGCCGTCACGAGCCCGCCGACGCCGTTGCCGGGGATCATCGGCAGCTCGGCCTTGAAGGGCCCGAAGCCGCGCGCGCGGAACTGGGTCTCGACGAACGTCACGTTGGCGTACGCGACGTCGACCACGGCCCGACCGGGGCCGGCGACGGGGTCCGGAGCGTCGCCGGCGACCAACGCCTCCGGGCCGCCGAACTCCCTCAGCCAGACGGCGCGCACGGCGGCGCGCGGTCAGCTCGTGGGCAGCCCGTGGCGGGCGACCGCGCGGTCGTAGTTGAGCCGCATCAGCCGGATCACGTCGCGGACGTCCTCCTCGCCGGCGATCCGGCGCGCGGCGGGCCCCTCCTTGCCGGGGAAGACGGGGTGGTGCACGACCCGCCCCGACTCGAACAGCTCCGCCCAGACGTCCTTCGGGAACGAGAAGTGGGCGGCATGGTCGCCGTGCAGGTGCCCGATCTCCCGGCGGCCCACCTTGAAGGCGAACTCGCCGCGGCGGCCGGGGCCGGCCTCGACGCCGGGCCACGACGTGACCTCCGCGGTGATCCGCTCGCTTGCCGTCTGGGTCGCAGTCATGGTCGCCATCATGGACCCCCGCGCGCCCGCTTCACAGTGGCAATTGGTCCTAGTTCCTCTGACCTATCGGTCGGTCGCGGGCGACTGAAAATCTTGGGTGCTTCCGGGGTCGCCCTCGGCGCCGATCTGTCCTTGGTGCCCGTGAGCCCGAGCCTAGTTTGGCGTGTGGGTCTCCCCGGGGTTCCGGACTGTTGCCACCAGCACGCCTGTCAGATTCGTTGGTTCTCAGAGGCCCCTGGGCGACGA
>JBIOTP010000268.1:0-23904 GCA_044865965.1 Solirubrobacteraceae bacterium | reverse complement strand
CACGCGCGCCGACCTCGCCGCCTACGCGGCGGTCCCGCGCGAGCCCGTGCGCGTCGCGTACCGCGGACGGGAGGTGCTGACCAACCCGCCGCCGAGCGCGGGCGGGCTCCTGATCGCGTACGCGCTGGCGCTGCTCGAGCGCACGGCCGGCCCGCCCGCGGAGCTCGAGCTCGTGGCGGCGATGGAAGCCGCCCAGGCCGAGCGCACGCAGCAGTTCCTCGAGGGGCTGTCGGCGCCGGGCTTCCTCGAGCGCTTCATGGCCTCGCGGCTGGGCGCGACGACCCACATCTCGGTGCTCGACGCGGACGGCTGGGCGTGCTCGGTGACGTCGACCAACGGCGAGGGCTCGGGCCTCGTAGTGCCCGGCACCGGCGTGCACGTCAACAACATGATGGGCGAGCAGGACCTCTCGCCCGCCGGCTGGTTCACGCATCCGCCGGGCCGGCGGCTGCCGTCGATGATGGCCCCGACCGTCGTGCTCAACGAGGGCGAGCCGGAGCTCGTGCTCGGCTCCGCCGGCTCCAACCGCATCCGGTCGGCGATCCTGCAGGTGATCGTCAACGCGCTCGACCGCGGGATGGACGCCCAGGCCGCCGTCGATGCCCCGCGCCTGCACTTTGAGGACGGGCTCGTCTACGCCGAGCCGGGCGTCGACGCCGCGGCGCTCGAGGCGGCCGGCCGCACGCTCGCCTGGTTCCGCGAGCGCAACCTGTTCTTCGGCGGCTGCCAGGCGGTCGAGCGCCGGCGCGGCGTCGGCGCGTTCTCGGGCGGGGCCGACCCGCGCCGCGGCGGCGGGGTCTTCAGCGTGTGAGCCAGTCGCGCCTCACCCCGGCGCGACGGCGCGGCGGGCCCCTCAGCGGACATAGCTCGCCCCGTTGAGGTCGAACGTCGCGCCGGTCGCGTGGCGGGCGAGGCCGGAGGCGATGAACGCGACGGTGTTGGCGATGTCCTCCGGCTCCGCGACCTCGCCGAGCGGGATCGTCTCGGCGGCGGCCGCGACGCCGTAGCGGTCGAAGAAGTCCTTGTTGAACGCGGTGTTGACCCAGCCGGGCGCGATCGCGAACGCGGTGATGCCCTCGCGGCCGTGGTGGCGGGCGATCGTCTTGGTCATCGCGACGACGGCGGCCTTGGACGCGGCGTAGCACTGGTATTCGGCGTCGTCGCCGCGCCACGCGGCGCGGCTCGCGAAGTTCACGATGATGCCGCCGCCCCGCGCGCGGAAGGTCACGATCGCCTCCCGGCACAGCACCGCCGGCGCGATCAGGTTCACGTCCAGCGTGCGCCGCCAGGCGCCGATCCACGCCGAGAAGTCGGCCTCGACGGGCGCCGCTCGATAGATGCCGGCGTTGTTGACGAGCACGTCGATCCGGCCCTTCCAGGCGAGCGCCCGCCGCCACAGGTCGCGCGTCGACTCGGGGTCGGCGAGGTCCGCGGCCAGCGCGTGGACGCGCTCGCCGGCCAGCTTCTCGGGCGCGTGCAGGTCGTGCGCGACGACCTCGGCGCCGCAGCCCGCGAGCGTGCGGACGGTCGCCGAGCCGATGCCGCCGGCCGCCCCGGTCACGAGCACGACGCGGTCCGTGAGGTCGATCATGCGGGATCCTTTCGCGAGTTCAGCCGGACGAGCAGCCGGCGCCGCTCGTTTGCGACCAGCATGATGCCCTCGTCGACGCCCATGCCGGGCTCGGCGGCTCGAGCAGGACGTCCTCGATCAGGGCGCTCAGTAAGGGAGCCGCCGGTCGAGCCGGTGCTCGGCCGGCCGCTGCGTCTCGAGCCGCCGACGCGGGCCGCCGCTCGCCTCGGCGGGGACGAGATGGATCGGGAGCGGTCGCAGGTTGCGCAGGCGCAGCAGCCAGCCGATCGTCTCGGCGACGTACTTCGACGACCAGTACTCGCCGTGGTCGAGCTGCGTGTCGACCTCGGACTCCCAGCGGTCCTGGGGGCGTCCATCGCGTCCGACCGCGGCCCCGTCCTCGCCGAACCCGAACTGCCCGGCGCGGAACGCGAGCCCCAGCGCGCGGTCGTTCTCCGAGTGGAACACGTGCTCCACCGAGCCCTCGTATGCGTTCGGGTACCACTTGTTGTCCCCTGTGCGTCTGCAGCACTCCTGGGGCACCGCCGCGGCAAGGAGGAACACCGCCTCGATCCGCGCGCCCTTGTACTCGTCGCCCATCTGGCGGATCGTCTTGACCGCCTCGAGCGCGACGCGGCAACCCAGCGAATGCCCGACGAGGATCACGCGCTGATCTCCCTTGTCGAGACCGTTCAGGAACCACCTCGCGAGCCGCTCGCCGGCGATCAGCGCGATCGGGACGCGAACGGAGTAGGTGGCCAGCGAGATCAGGCCGCGGTGATGGTTGCCGGGCCAATGGAACTCCCAGTACGGCCCGAGCTGCCGCTCGCGTCCGGGGGCGATCGCGTCGCGCATCGCGGCGCGGAAGTCGAGGTATGAGCGTTCCGCCTTCACGGCCGAGTTCTGGTAGCCGTGGATGAGGATGACCAGGCGGTCGGCTATGTGGTCGCCCGGCGAGCCCTCCCAGTCCAGCTCCGCGGCGAGCCTGTCGCGCACCCAGTCTTCCCGCACCGACACGCGGTTGCGCATGTCAGCGCCGGGCGAGCGTCGCCGCGACGTCGCGCGCGAGCCAGGCCAGCGGCGCGCCGATCAGGAGCGCCGCCAGCACGTAGAGGCGGGGCTGACCCGGCGCGAGATGCGAGTAGTGGGTGAGCAGGATGCCGTAGGCCCCCGACATCCACACCGCGACGCCCTGGATGTAGCGCTGCCACTGGTCGGCGAGCGAGATCTGCAGCTGGTCGAGCCCGAAGCGCACCAGCTGCGCCGGGAGGAAGTCGTCGTCCTCGGGAAGGTCGTCGCGAGCGATTCCCGCGAGGCCGTGGAAGAGCGCCGGGAATCGCTCGGGCTCCCTCAGCACGACGTCGGCGGCGGAGTTGATCTGGGCGGCGAGCTGCTCGGCCGGCAGGTTGAACACGCGGTTGCGGTAGCGCGGCGCCGCCACCCACGCGCTGAGGAGCTCGTCGTCGCCCGCGGGCTCTCGGCGCGCTCGGACAGCCATGCCTCGGTCTGCCGCCGCTGATACGTGCCGCGCAGCCCTACGACGCGCTTGAGGATCTCGATCGTCGCGAAGCTGACAAGCCCGCACAGGAGCGCGAACCACAGCGTCGTCCTGATCTGTGGGCCTATGTCGGGACCGACGAACGCCGGGCCGGTCTCGACGAGCAGGCCGTAGACGAGGACCGCGGCGATGAGCCCTCCATTGACCGAGTGCGCGAACACCCCGGCGGCGCCGCCCCCGCGTGCGGGGGTCGGGGCCGGCACGGCGAGATCTGAAGTCACCGTGGTCACGCGGGCGAGTATCCCCGGACCGGCGATCCCCCGGCAAGTCGAGGCGGGCGGGCATCGCGGTAGCGTGCGGGCGATGCTCACGCTCGAGCAGCTCGAGGCCGTCGCGCGCGGGGCGCTGCCGCCGCCGCTCGACGAGGGCGACCGGGGGCGGATCGCCGCCGCGCGCGGTGTCGTCGAGGACGCGCTGCGCAGTGGGCGCACGGTCTACGGCGTGAACACGGGCTTCGGCGATCTCGTGACCGTCTCGATCGCGCCCGAGGACGCGGCCCAGCTGCAGCTCAACCTGCTGCGCTCGCACGCCGTCGGCTCGGGCCCGCCGCTGGCCGACGAGACCGTGCGCGCGATGGTGCTGCTGCTGGCGAGCTCGCTGCGGCGCGGACGCTCCGGCGTGCGCATCGAGCTGGTCGAGCTGCTGCTGGCGATGCTCGAGCGCGGCGTGACGCCGGTGGTGCCGAGCCGGGGCTCGGTCGGCTCCTCGGGCGACCTCGCGCCGCTCGCCCACCTAGGGCTCGTGCTGGTCGGCGAGGGCGAGGCGAGCTTCGAGGGCGAGCGGCTGGCCGGCGGCGAGGCGCTCGCGCGCGCCGGCCTGGAGCCGGTGGCGCTCGGCGCCAAGGAGGGGCTCGCGCTGATCAACGGCACGCACCTGATGGCGGCGGCCGGCGGCCTCGCGGTGCGCGCCGCGCGCCGCGTGCTGGACGCCGCGGTGGTCGCCGTGGCCCTGTCGCTGGAGGCGTTCAAGGGCTCGACCGTCCCGTTCGACGCGCGGTTGCACGCGCTGCGGCCGCAGCCCGGCCAGGGACGCGTGGCGGCGCGCCTGCGGACGCTGCTGGAGAGCTCGCCGGTGGTCGCCAGCCACGCCGACTGCGGGCGGGTGCAGGATCCCTACACCCTGCGCTGCGCGCCGCAGGTCCTCGGCGCGGTCGCCGACGCGCTCGACTACGTGACCGGCGCGCTCGAGCGCGAGCTGCAGGCGGTCACCGACAACCCGCTCGTGTTCCCCGACGAGGGCGACGTGCTCCCCGGCGGCAACTTCCACGGCCAGCCGCTATCGCTGCCGCTCGACCACCTGGCGCTCGCGATGTGCGAGCTGGCGTCGTTCTCCGAGCGGCGCACGTTCGCGCTGCTCTCGCCCTCCTATGCCGGGCTGCCGCCGTTCCTGACGCCGCGGCCGGGGATATCGAGCGGCCTGATGATCGCCCAGTACGCGGCCGCCGCGCTCGTCAACGAGTGCCAGATCCTCGCCCACCCGGCCGGCGCCGGGTCGATCCCGACGAGCGCCGGCCAGGAGGACTTCAACTCGATGGGCGCGCTGGCGGCGCTGAAGGCGGCCACCGCGGTCGAGCACGCCGCGCACGTGGTCGCGACCGAGCTCGTGTGCGCGTGCCAGGGGCTCGAGTTCCACCGCCCGCTGCGCTCCACCGATGCGCTGGAGGGCGCCCTCGCCCGCGTGCGCGAGTACGTCCCCCGCGTGGACGAGGACCGCTCGCTGGCGGCCGAGCTGGGCGCGCTGGCGGCGGCGCTGCGATCCGGGGAGGTGGTGCTGTGAGATGCCGCGGCTGGCAGCAGGAGGCGGCGCTGCTGATGCTCGAGAACAACCTGCATCCGGACGTGGCCGAGCGCCCCGAGGACCTCGTGGTCTACGGCGGCATCGGCAAGGCGGCGCGCGACCAGGCGAGCCTGGCGGCGATCAAGGCCGAGCTGCAGCGGCTCGAGCCCACCGAGACGCTGCTTGTGCAGTCCGGCAAGCCGGTCGGCGTCTTCGAGACGCACGAGGCGGCGCCGCGGGTGCTGATCGCGAACTCCAACCTCGTCCCGCAGTGGGCGACGTGGGAGCACTTCCGGGAGCTCGACGCCGCCGGGCTGATGATGTACGGCCAGATGACCGCGGGGTCCTGGATCTACATCGGGACCCAGGGGATCCTGCAGGGCACCTACGAGACGTTCGCGGCCGTCGCGCGCAAGCGCTTCGGCGGGACCCTGGACGGCCGGCTCGTGGTGACCGCCGGGCTCGGCGGCATGGGCGGCGCGCAGCCGCTCGCGGTGACGATGAACGAGGGCCGCGCGCTGTGCGTGGAGGTCGACATCGCGCGCATCGAGCGGCGCATCCGCGAGGGCTATCTGGACGAGCGCGCGGCGTCGCTCGACGACGCGCTGGCGCGGCTGTCGCGCGCCGAGGGCCCGCTCTCCATCGGCCTGCTCGGCAACGCGGCCGAGGTGCTGCCGGAGCTGGTCCGGCGCGGCGCCGAGGTCGACGTGGTGACCGACCAGACCAGCGCGCACGACCCGCTGAACGGCTACGTGCCGGCCGGCCTCACGCTCGAGCAGGCCGACGCGCTGCGCCGCTCGGACCCGGACGAGTACCTGCGCCGCGTGGGAGAGAGCGTGCTGACCCACGTCGACGCGATCCGCGCGCTGCAGGCGGCCGACGCCGAGGCCTTCGACTACGGCAACGCGCTGCGCGGGGTGGCCGCCGAGCACGGCGACGAGGACGCGTTCGCGTACCCCGGCTTCGTCCCCGCCTACATCCGGCCGCTGTTCTGCGAGGGCAAGGGCCCGTTCCGCTGGGTGGCGCTGTCCGGCGACCCCGCCGACATCAACGCGACCGACGCCGCGATCCTCGAGCTGTTCGGCGAGCAGGAGCACATCCGCCGCTGGATCGAGCTCGCCGCCGAGCGCGTGCACTTCCAGGGGCTGCCGGCACGCATCTGCTGGCTCGGCTACGGCGAGCGCGACGTGGCGGGCGTGCGCTTCAACGACATGGTGACGTCCGGCGAGCTGCGCGGGCCGATCGTGATCGGGCGCGTCCATCTCGACGCCGGCTCCGTCGCCTCCCCGCAGCGCGAGACCGAGGCGATGCGCGACGGCAGCGACGCCGTCGCCGACTGGCCGCTGCTCAACGCGATGATCAACGTCGCCACCGGCGCGAGCTGGGTGTCGTTCCACCACGGCGGGGGCGTCGGCATGGGCCGCTCGCTGCACGCCGGCCAGGTGTGCGTGGCCGACGGCACGCCGCTCGCGCGCGAGCGCATCCGCCGCACGCTGCGCGCCGACCCCGGGATGGGGATCGTCCGCCACGCCGACGCCGGCTACCCGGAGGCGCTCGACGCGGCGGAGCGATT
The DNA here is from genome assembly GCA_044865965.1 of Solirubrobacteraceae bacterium. Taxonomy (GTDB): domain Bacteria; phylum Actinomycetota; class Thermoleophilia; order Solirubrobacterales; family Solirubrobacteraceae; genus Solirubrobacter. The sequence continues at coordinate 17,427 of JBIOTP010000268.1, read as the reverse complement.
GGGCGTGCGGATACCGATGTCGCCGTGAGCATCAGCGTCCGCAACGCCGGCCAGGTCCTGCGGCCGCCGGAGGACGGGCTCCCGTACCTGCGCGACGCCTCCGGGCTGCGCCTCGATCCCGGGGCGGTCGCGGTCCACGACGGCGTGATCGCCGCCTTCGAGGACGACCCCGGGGCGGACGTCGTGATCGATGCGGGCGGCGGCGCGGTGATCCCGGGCTTCGTCGACTGCCACACCCACCTCCCGTTCGCCGGCTGGCGCGCGGGCGAGTACGAGATGAAGGTGACCGGCGTGGCGTACGAGGAGATCGCGCGCGCGGGCGGGGGGATCGCGGCGTCCGCCCGCGCGCTCGCCGAGGCGAGCGACGTGGAGGTGCTCGCGCAGGCCGACGCGCTGCGGACCGAGATGCTCCGGCTCGGGACGACCACGCTGGAGGGGAAGACGGGGTACGGGCTCTCGGTCGAGGGCGAGCTGCGCGCCGCGCGGCTTGGCCGTGCGCTCGGCCTCGACCGCGTGACCGGGCTGTTCGCGCACGCGGTGCCGCCCGGCTACACCGCCGGGGGGTGGATGGACGAGGTCGACGGCATCGCCGCCCGCGCGGATGTCGACGCGCTCGACATCTACGTCGAGTCGGTCGCCTTCCGCAACGAGGACCTCGAGCGCCTCGGCGCGATCGCCGATCGCGAGGGTGTGCCGCTGCGCGCGCACGTGGAGCAGTTCGCGACCCACCGCTCGGTGCCGGTCGCGCTCGCGGCCGGCGCCCGCTCGGTCGACCACCTCGCCTGCATCCACGCCGACGACGTCGCGCCGCTCGCGCACGCCGAGTGCGCCGCCGTGCTGCTCCCCGGCGCCGAGCTGCTGGGCGACGAGCAGACGCCGCCGGCGCGCGCGCTCGCCGCCGCCCGCGCGATCTGCGTCATCGCCACCGACTGCAACCCGGGCACGTCGCCGGTCGCGTCGATGCCGCTCATCATCGGCCTCGCCGTGCGCCGCTACGCGTGGAGCGTCCGCGACGCGCTCGCGGCGGCCACGCTCAACGCGGCGTGGGTCCTCGGGCTGTCCGCCGAGCGCGGCTCGCTCGAGGTCGGCAAGCGGGCGGACCTGGTGGTGCTCGAGGGGCCGGTCGAGCACATCCCGTACCGCTTCGGCCATGACCCGGTGGCGGCGGTGATCCAGGGCGGGGAGGTCGTGTGGCGGCGCTCGTGACCGTGCCCGCCATGGTCAGCGCCCACTCGCACGCCTTCCAGCGCGACCTGCGCGGCGTCGGCGAGCGGGCCTCGCGGCCCGACGACGACTTCTGGAGCTGGCGCGCGGCGATGTACGCGCTCGCCGGCGCGCTCGACCCGGATTCGATGCGCGAGATCGCCGGCCGCTGCTACGCGGAGCTGCGCGCCGCGGGCTACGGCACGGTCGGCGAGTTCCACTACGTCCACCACGACGTGGACGGCACGCCGTACGACGAGCCGAACGCGATGGCGCTGGCCGTCGCGGATGCGGCGGGCGAGGCCGGGATCGCCTGCGTGCTGCTCCCCGCCGCCTACCATCGCGCCGGCTTCGGCCGCGCCGCGGAGCCCGGCCAGCGCCGCTTCTGCGACCCCGACGTCGAGGAGTTCCTCGCGCGCGTGGACGCGCTGCGCGGGCGGGTTCCGTACCTCGGCGTCGCCGTGCACAGCGTGCGCGCGGTGCCGGCCGAGTGGCTCGAGGCGATCGCCGCCTACAGCGACGCGCGCGGGATGGTCCGCCACGTGCACGCCGCCGAGCAGCCCCGCGAGGTCGAGGAGTGCCGCGCCGAGCACCGCTGCTCCCCGATCGAGCTGCTCGACCGCACGGGCTTCCTGGGGCCGCTCGCGAGCGTGGTGCACGGCATCTACGTCTCCGAGCGCGACATCGAGCGGCTCGCGCGGAGCGCCACGACCGTGGTGAGCTGCCCGACCACCGAGGGCAACCTCGGCGACGGCCACCCGCCGTCGCTGGCCTACCGCGACGCTGGCGTCCCGCTGGCGATCGGCACCGACTCCAACGCCGTCCTCGACGCCTTCGAGGAGGTCCGCGAGCTCGAGACGCTCGCGCGCCGCGAGCGCCGCACCCGCCACGCGCTGCTCGCCCACCACGGCGACCTGTGGGCCGAGCTCGCCCGCGCCGGCGCCGCGTCGCTGGGCATCCCCGTCGAGGCCGCCGGCACGATCGACGTCGACCTCGACCACCCGCGCCTGCGTGGAGTGGCCGAGGCGGACATCGCGCTCGCGCTCGCGACGTGCGCGAGCGCCGCCGTGATCGCGTCCCGATAGGGACTCGCCGACCTGAACTTCACCGAGCGCGCCGGCTCCGCGCGCCGCTTCTTTGCGCGCCGACCTGACCGGCTTGGTGGTCGATCCGGTCGCGGTCGCGGCGGACGAGCTGCCCCAGGTGCCGGTGTGGCTCACGGTCGTCGACGGGCGCGTCGTGCACGTGAGAGACTCGGCCCCGTGGACCACCCGGGCCTGATCCGCTACGGCGGCGCGTTCTTCGACGAGCTGGTGGTGGGCGCGAGCGGCTCGTTCGTGGAGACCGCCTCGGGCCGCCGCGTGCTCGACTTCACCGCCGGGCAGATCTGCGCGACGGTCGGCCACAACCACCCGCGCGTGGCGGAGGCGATCCGGCGCGCGCTCGACGACGCCATCCACCTGAACTCGTGGATGCTCTCGCCGCCGGTGCTCGAGCTCGCCGACGCGCTGCTCGCGACGCTGCCGCCGTCGCTGAACCGGGCGATGTTCCTTTCGACCGGCGGCGAGTCGGTCGAGGTCGCGGTGCGGATGGCGAAGCTCCACACGGGGAGCTTCGAGGTCGCCTCGCTCACGCGCAGCTGGCACGGGCTGACCGGCGGGGCCGCCGCGCTCACGCTGGCGGCCGGCCGGCGGGGCTACGGGCCGGTGCTGCCGGGGAGCTTCGCGCTGCCGGCGCCGTACGCGTACCGCTGCCCGGTTCGCCACTGCGACGGCACGTGCGACTGCACGTGTCTCGAGGCCGGCTTCGAGCTGTTCGACCAGGCGTCGGTGGGCGCGCCGGCGGCGGTGGTGGCCGAGCCGGTCCTGTCGGCCGGCGGCGTGATCGTGCCGCCGTGCGGCTACTTCGCGCGGTTGGTGGCGCTGTGCGAGGAGCGCGAGATGCTGCTGGTCCTCGACGAGTGCCAGACCGGGCTCGGCCGGCTCGGGGCGATGTACGGGTTCGAGGTCTACGGCGTCGTGCCCGACTTCCTCGTGCTCTCGAAGACGCTCGGCGGCGGGGTGCCGATCGGCGCCGTCGTGACGAGCGCGGCGATCGAGGCGGAATGCCACGCGCGCGGCTTCATCCACGTCACCTCGCACGTGTCGGACCCGCTGCCGGCTGCGGCCGCGCGGGCGGTGCTCGACGTGGTGCGCGAGGAGGACCTGGCGGGGCGCGCCGCGCGGCAGGGCGAGCGGCTGCACGGTCACCTGCGCGAGCTGCAGGCGCGCCACGAGGCGATCGGCGAGGTGCGCGGGATGGGCCTGCTGTGGGGGATCGAGCTCGTGGAGGACCGCGAGACCCGCCGGCCCGCGGAGGCGCTGGGGCTCGCGCTGGGCGAGGAGTGCGAGCGGCGCGGCCTGTCCATCAACCTCGTCCGCGGCGGTACCGGCGGCGCGGCGAACTGCCTGCGGATGGCGCCGCCGCTGACGATCGCCGACGACGAGGTGGACCTCGCCGCCGAGATCCTCGACGCGTCGCTGACCGAGGTCGCCGGGGCCGTCAGACGCTGACGGCGACCAGCTCGTCGAGCCGCGCCTGCTCCTCCTGGGTCAGGTCGCGCAGCGGCGCGCGCACGTCGGGCCTTACCGGCACGCCGCGATGGCCGAGCGTGCGCTTGAGCGCGGCGTGGCGCGGGAGGCGGTCGAAGCGCGCGCGCAGCTCCGTTATCGCGCTCTCCGCGGCGGGGTCGGCGACGACCTCGGCGACGCGGTCCGGGAATGCGGAGGCGAGCCCGGACACGGCGCCGACGGCGCCGGCGGCCATGCCCCGCGCGATCAGCGGCTCCGGGCCGACGAGGATGTCGAAGCCGTCGAGCAGGTAGCGCTCGAACGCGTCCCACGGCGCGTCGGAGACCTTCATGCCGACGACGCTGTCGATCTCGTCGCGCAGCCGGAGCAGGATCTCGGGCTCGAACGCGTAGCCGGCGGTCGCGGCGAACTCGTAGACGTAGAACGGGAGCGGGCGGCAGGCGGTGGCCACCGTGCGGAGGTGGCGCAGCTGCGCCTCGCCGTCGAGCTTGAAGTAGGGCGGGCCGATCACGGCGACGGCGGCCGCCCCGGCGGCGGCCGCGTGCTCGGCCAGCGCGACCGAGTCGGCGGTGGTCTGGGCGCCGCAGTGGACGGCGACCGGGATCCGCCCGGCGGCGGCCGCGATGAAGCGCTCGGCGGCGCGGCGCCGCTCGCCGGGGGTCAGCAGGATTCCCTCGCCGGTGGTGCCGAGCCCCAGGATGCCGGTGGCGCCGTGCTCGACGAGGAAGTCGACGTAGGGGGCGAACGCATCCTCGTCGAGCCGTTCCCCGCCGTCGCGCAGCGGAGTCAGGGCGGCGGGGATCGTGCCGCGCAGGGGTCCACGCATCGCTCTGGACTATGGCACCGGCGCCTGCGCACCGGTAAGGTGGGCGTGAGGCTGACGGCCATGGCCAAGACGGAGAAGAGGGGCCTGGAGGAGACCGGCCCGCTCGACGAGGCGCTATTGAAGGCGATCTCGCATCCGCTTCGGCATCGGCTGCTGATGCTGCTCACGGACCGGGTCGCGAGCCCGAACGAGCTGGCGCGCGAGCTCGATCTGCCGCTGGGGCGCGTGAGCTACCACATCCGCCTGCTCAACGAGATCGGCGCGATCGAGCTCGTGCGGACCGAGCCGCGACGGGGCGCGCTGGAGCACTTCTACCGCGGCGTCGCGCGAGCGTGGTTCAGCGAGGACGACCTGGCGCGTCTGCCGCCGGCGGCGCGCCGCGGGATCGTCGGCCAGAACCTCCGGCGGATCTACGAGGACATCAACTCAGCGGTCGCCGCCGGCGGCTTCGACCATCCCGCGACCCACGTCTCCGCCACGCTGCTCGAGCTCGACGAGCAGGGGATCGCGGCGGTCTCCGCGCTGCTGCGCGAGTCGCTGAGCCGCGTGCAGGAGATCAGCGCGGAGGCGGCGGCCCGGCGCGCCGGGGCGCCGGCGCTCGCGACCGAGCTGGCGATGCTGCACTTCGAGCGCCCGGCGGCCACACCCGCGTAGCATCGGGCGGGATGACGTCGACGACCCGGCGCGTCGCGGTCGCGGCGGCGGCTGCCCTGGCGCTCGCGGATGCCTCGATCGTGGCGCTCGCGCTGCCGCCGATCCTGACCGCGCTGGATACCTCGATCACCGGCGTCGCCGCGATCGTCGGCGTCTACGCGCTCGTCATGGCGGTGGCGATCCTGCCCGCCCACCGGGCGGTCACGGCGTACGGCTGGCCGCGCGCCGGCGCCGCGGGGCTCGCGCTGTTCGGCGCGGCGTCGGTGGGCTGCGCAGCGGCGCCGTCGCTCGCCGTCCTGCTCGTCATGCGCGCGCTGCAGGCGGCCGGCGGGGCGGTCGGGCTGATCGCGGCCTTCGACGCGCTTGAGGCCGGCGCGACCGCGGCCGGCCGCCGCCTCTGGCTCGGCGCCGCGCTCGCCGGCACCGCGGCCGGCCCCGCGATCGGCGGTGCGCTCACAGAGGCCCTGGACTGGCGCGCGATCTTCGCCGTCCAGGCGCCGGTCGCCGCTGTCGCCGCGCTGGCCTGCCTGCGCGCGCCGGCCGCCCCTGCCCCGCCCGGATCGCCTCGCGCCACGGCGCCGGCCGGACCCGCCGGCACGCTCTGGGGGCCGCCCTCGCCCGGCCCCGCCGGCACGTCTTCCGGCCCCGCCGGCGCGCCCCCCTCGCCCGGCCCTGCCGGCACGTCTTCCGGCCCCGCCGGCGCGCCGCCCTCGCCGGGCTTCGCCGGCACGTCTTCCGGCCCCGCCGGCGCGCCGCCCTCGCCCGGCCCGGCGACCCGCCCGGCGGCGCCCGGCCGGGCCGCCACGCCGGCGGCGAGCTTGGTCCCGGCCGTCGTGCTCGCGCTGCTCGCGGCGGCGTTCACCACCGTGCTCTTCCTGCTGGTCCTCGAGCTCGTCGCGGGGTTCGCGATCTCGCCGCTGCGGGCGGCGGCGGGTGTGACCGTCCTGCCGATCGCCGCGCTGGCCGGCGCCGCCGTGCGCGGGCCGGCGCGGACGCGGGTGGTCGCGGGCGGGGCGCTGGTGGCAGGCGGGGCCGCCGCGCTCGCGTTCCTGCCGGAGCCGGGGCTCGCGTGGACGATCGTGCCGCAGGTGCTGGCCGGCGCGGGGATGGGGCTCGCGCTGCCGGCGCTGGCGGGCGAGCTCATGCCCGAGCGCACGTCGGCCGACACCGCGCGCGTGCTGCTGGCTCGTCACGCCGGCGTGGTCGTCGTACTGGCGATCCTGGCGCCGATCGTCACCGATCGCCTCCACGACGCCAAGGACCGGGCGGTGCTGCAGGGGACCGCGCTCGTGCTCGACGCCCCGCTGCCGCCGCAGGGCAAGCTCGCGCTCGCCCCGGTCCTGCTGGACGGCGTGCAGTCGGAGCGCCCGCGCGCCGGCCTGAGCGACGCGGTCGACCGGGAGCGTGGCGGGTTCGCCCGCCAGCGGGCCGCGTACTCCCGCCTCGCCGAGCGGCTGGACCACACCGTCGTCGGCGCGGTCGAGGACGCCTTCCACACCGCCTACGTGATCGCCGGCGCGCTCGCGCTCGCGGCGGCCGCGCTGCTGCTCGCCGCCGGCCTGGGCCGCACGGCGCGGCCGGTCCCGGCGGCCGCCGCCGCCGGCCGGGGCCGCGCCGTGCGCCCGGTGGCCGTGCTCGCCGCCGCTCTTGCCGCGGCCGGCTGCCTCGCGGTCTACGTCGTCGAGGCCGACCGCCGCGCGCCGCCCGAGGTCGTGCTGCGCGACCCGTGCGAGCCACGCCCGTTGCCGCGCACCGGCGGGCTGGGCGGGCTCGCCCAGGACGCGGCGCTGAAGCTGCTCGACCGCGCGGCCTGCCAGCTCGGCTCCAGCCGCGAGGAGCTCGCGCTGGCGATCGCCGACCCCGGGCGGGCGCGCGCCTACGAGCGCAAGTACGGCGTGAACCCGCGCAGCGTGGTCGGGATCCTGCGCGCGCTCGGCGGCTGACGCCGGCGGGGCCCCGCGCCGCCGGACGAGCGGCTCAGGCGGCCGACTCCACGGTCTCGGCGACCGCCTCCACGTGCGTGACCGGCAGGCCGAGTCCCGCCGCCTTGCGCGGCAGGTCGACGTTCAGCCAGCGCGATACGCGGCGGGGGAGGGTCGAGACGATCACGTCGTCGAAGCTGCCGAGGTTCAGCGCGTCCTCGAGCGCGGCGAGCGGGTCGTGGGAGCCGATCATCGCCTCCACCGGCCCGCGGGCGGCCCGCTCGAGGAGCGGCCTCGCCTTGCAATCGCGGCGAGCGCCGTCGTGCCCGTGGTCCTCGGGATCGACGACCCGGTGCAGCCCCTGCGGCGCGCGCGGGACGAGCAGCGTGAACTCGCACGGGCCCTGTCGCGCCCGGCGGTCGGCCTCCGCGAGCAGCGTCGGCGACGCCGAGGTGCGATTGGCGACTACGAGGATGTTGCGGGCGGTCATCGGCGGCGCCTTTCTCGTCACGAGCGATACGTCCACCGCGGCGCGGCAGTTCCCTCAGCGCGGCGCCAGAATGAGCCGCCACGCCGCGCCGTCGCGCTCCTGGGTGAACGCCATCCCCTCGTCGGCCGCGAGCGCGGCGAGGTCGATCGGCGCCTCCGGGTCGGTCGCCAGCACGACGAGCGTCTCGCCGGCGGGCAGCGTCGCGAGCTCCTGCCGGGCGCGCACGAGCGGGAGCGGGCACCGCAGCCCGCGGACGTCGAGGAGGTGGGGCACAGGTGGCCTAATGATGGTTCGGGGCTGGCACGATGGGGGGCGTGATCGCCGCCATCCTCGAATCGGGCGACCCCGAGCGGCTCTACACCGGCCTCGCGCTGCTCGTGTCGGCGGCGTCCGAGGGCCGGCCCGCGCGCGGGCTGGCGATGTTCGGCGCGCTGCCGGCGCTGATGGATCCGGCGCTGCGCGAGCGCGCGCTGGCGGCCGCGCACGTGAGCGAGCCGGAACGCGAGCCGTTCGCGCGCACGCTCGCCGAGCTACGCGACGCCGCGCTGGCCCTGCCGGACTGCCGGATCTGGGCGTGCGCAGCCGCCGTCCAGGCGACGGGCGCGGACTGGGCGGCCGTCGAGGAGCGCCTCGCCGGCGTGATCTCGACGCCGCAGTTCCTGCGCGAGGTCGCCGGCGCGGAGCTGGTGGTCGTGTGAGGCGCGCCGCCGCGCTCGGCGCGGGCGGTCGCGGCGCCTCGTCGCGGCGCGCCGCCGCGGTCATCGCGCTGGCGCTCGGCCTGTGCGCTTGCGGCGCCTCGTCGGGCGACCTGTTCGTCGTCGAGCGCACCGGGGGCGATCGCAACGCCAACCTCACCATGCTCGTCTCCGACGACGGAATGGTCACCTGCAACGGCCGGCGCCATCAGCTGCCGGCCGCGCAGCTGCTCGACGCGCGCGAGCTGACGCGCCGGCTCGCCGACCAGGCCGAGCTCAATCTCGCGCTCCCGCCCGGACCGCGGTCGGTGCTCTCCTACCGTGTCCGGATGGAGGCCGGCACGATCGCGTTCTCGGACACGTCGCGCCGGCTGCCGCGGGCGTTCACGGAGCTGGAGGTCTTCACGAAGCACGTGAGCGAGGACGTCTGCGGGCTCAGCCGCGGCTGACGCGTACGAGCGCGTCGGCGGCGCGCGCGAGCGCCGCGAGCTCGCCGGCCGGCAGCTCGAGCAGCCGCGTCTCGACGACGCTCACGCGCCGCTGCCGGCCCTCCACGAGCAGCTCGCGGCCCGCCGCCGTCGCCGCGATCAGCGACGAGCGCGCGTCGGCCGGGTTCGGCTCTCGCGTCGCCACCCCGGCCTGCGCGAGCGCGGTCACGATCCGGCTCATCGTGGGCGGGCGGACCTGCTCGGCGGCCGCGAGGCGCCCGAGCGTCAGCGGCCCGCCGAAGACCAGCACCGACAGCGCCGACAGCTGCGCCGGGGGCAGCCCGGCCGCGGCGTCCTCGCGCCGCACGCCGCGCAGCAGGTGAATCGCCGCGGCATGCAGCCGGTCGGCGAGGGCGGCGGTGTCGATGTCGTCAGCCATGGTCACGCGCCCGGTGAATCGCGGCGGAGTGCGGCCGGTCGGCGAGGGCGGCGGGGTCGATTTCGTTAGCCATGCTCACGAAAAGATGGTAGCGTTGCTAACTATGACCGACGAAGCGCTTCTCGGCGCCGTGACCGGCGGCGACGTCGCCGCGCTGCGGGCGCTGCTCGAGCGCGACCCCGCGCTCGCCGACATCCACGACGACAAGGGCGTCTCCATGCTGCTGCTCGCGCTCTATCAGGACCAGCCGGCGGCGCGCGATGCGCTGCTGGCCGCGGGCGCGACGGTCGGCGTGCCCGAGGCGGCGGCGCTGGGCGACGTCGAGCGGCTGCGCGAGCACCTGGCCTCCGACCCGGAGGCGTTCGACGCCCGCGGCGGTGACGGCTTCACGGCGCTGCACCTGGCCGCGTTCTTCGGTGGCGCGCAGGCGGTTCGCCTCCTGCTGGGCGCCGGCGCGCCCGCGGACGCCGACGCCGAGAATCCGCTGCGGGTCCGCCCGCTGCACTCCGCCTCGGCGGTCGGCGACAGCGACGCCGCGCGCGCCCTGCTCGAGGCGGGCGCCGACCCCAACGCGCGGCAGCAGGGCGGGTTCACGCCTTTGCACGCCGCTGCCCACAACGACGATGTAGCGCTTGCGCGGCTGCTGCTCGATCATGGCGCGGATCCGGCGCTGGCCAACGACGACGGCCAGGATTCTCGGGCGCTGGCGGGGGAGCGCGTGGCGGCGGTGCTGGCGGAGCGCGGCTCGTAGCGTGGCGAGGGTCGCCTGTGGGCGGTGGTCGATCTCGTCGGCCGTGAGCCGGATGGTCGTATAGCCGGCCGCGCGCAGGCGTTCGTCGCGGGCTTCGTCGTCTTTCTTTGTGCGCGGCCTCGCGTGGCCGTCGCCGTCGATCTCGACGCAGGCGCGGTGGGTGGGCCAGTGGCAGCCGACCTCGATGTTGCTCGTACGGGTGTTGACGAGCGGCTCGGGCAGGTCGTTGGCAAGTAGGAGGGCGAGGAAGCGGTCCTCGAGGGTGCTTCGGGTGCCGGCGCTGCCCGCTTCATGGAGCGCGAGCGCCTTTGCGAGTGCGGCCGGCCGGCGGCGGCCGTTCGCCCGCGCCATGGCGTCCCGGGTTGCGGCGGCGTCGAAGCGCTCGTGGAAGGCGGCCTCGTGGATGACGTTGGCGAGCTGGTGGGCGGTGAGGACGTCGGTCAGGTCGACGAGCGTGCGGGCGACGGTCGTGACCGGATGCCGTCGCGCGTGATGACGTCGCGAGAGCGGAGCGTGCGGCTCGTGTGCACGTGAAAACCGCTTTGAGGGCGGCGCTGGCGCGGGACGGTCACGTCGATGCGGCCGGGCGCCCGGCGCCAGATGCCCCAGAGCGCGGCTGCCGAAAGGTGGCTCAACGCGGCGCCCTCGCCGGCGGCGAGCACCGCCGCCATCCACCGACCCTCGCGAGAGAGTCGTGGGTGACCGACGGCGTACACCCCCCGATAGCGCCGATGAAGCCGGCCGGCCGCCACTCGCTTGCTCACAGCGCGACGGTCAAGTCCGGCGCCCGCGAGCTGCGCGGTGGTCACCATGCCGTGCTGTCGCCCGGCGATGCGCGCCAGCAGGACATCGGGGGGTGGCTGACGTTCGTCGCCTCCAGGGAGACATTCGTAAGCCACCCCCCGATCCTGGCGCGAAACCGCGCACGGATCAGCACGCAAACGTGCCGAAAGTGCGCCGCGTCAGCCCGAGAAGTGCACTTTCCCGTTCGAGCGCGCGCGGGCCTGGGCTCGCTCGACGAAGTCGAGGCGCTTGATCGCCGCGCGGAACAGGCGGGTGACGAGCTTCAGGCGGGCGGACTCGGAGCGCAGGTCGAGTAGCCCCTGCTTGGCGTCGAGGCCGAACTCGACCGTGGCGGCCATCTGGTAGGCGGACATCGACTCGATCTCCGCGGGGTCGGGCGTGCGGTCGGTCGCCTGCTCGACGAGCTCGGCGTAGGCGGCATGGGCGGCTTGGGCCGACTCGTCGTCGGTCTCCTCCGCGCGGTCGGTGAGAAACTCGATGGTGCCGGCCGGGTAAGCGAGCTCCTCCTGGCGCGCCTCGATCCGGAAGGGGCGGGTGCCGCGGGCGATCAGGTTCAGGCGGCCGTCGGGCATGCGCTCGAGGACCTCGGCGATCTCGCATGCGCAGCCGATCGGGCGCAGGCCGTCGTCGGCGAGCCAGACGATGCCGAACTCGCACTCCTCCTCCTCGCAGCGCGCGATCATCGTCTTGTAGCGCTCCTCGAAGATGTGCAGCGGGATCAGCTCGGACGGGAGCGCGACGATCCCGAGCGGGAACAGCGGGAAGTCCCTCACCAGCTCCACGGGAGGGAGTCTAAGCCTCCAAGGTTGTGCCAAGGCTTCGCCAACGCGCGCCTGCGAACGTGGCGAGCGGCGGCCGGACAGGGGTTCCGCGCCGGGTCATCAGCAAACCTCCAGGAGCCTCCCTTGACCGTCAAGCCGGCCATCGCCTCGCTATTGATCGCTCTCGCGGCCTCGCTCGCGTCCGCGGGCGCGGCGGCCGCCGCGCCGCCGCCGCCGGACACCATCCCGGTGGAGGTCTCGCCCACCAGCGGCCCGCGCGGCGCGAAGTTCGTCGCCAAGGCCGACGTGACCGCCGACCCGAGGCTGACGATCACCTGGGACCTGGACGGCGACAAGCTCGACGGGGAGAAGACCGGGATCGCCTTCACGTCCGACCAGCTCGGGTCCCACAGGATCCGGATCACGGTCACGAACGGCACCAGCACCGCCACGGGCTCGGCGCTGATCACCGTGGTCAACCTCGCGCCGGTGGCGACGATCGGCGCCTCGCCGGCGGCGCCCAAGACCGGCGACCGGATCGCGCTCACCGCCCCCACCACCGACGCCGACGGCGATTCGCTCACGTGCGCGTGGGACCTCGACGGCAACGGCGCCTTCGAGACCCCCGGCTGCGGCACGAGCGCCAGCCGCCCCAAGGCCGGCGCCTTCACCGTCGGCCTGAGGGTCGACGACGGCCAGCACCAGCCCAACTCGGTCGACACCGCGACGCGGGCGATCACGGTCGCGAACCGCCCGCCGGTGGCCACCTTCACGGCCGACCCCACGAGCGTGCTGACCGGCCAGACGGTCTCCTTCGACTCGGCCGCCGCCTCCGATCCGGACGGCACGATCGTCGCCCGCTCGTGGGACCTCGACGGCGACGGCGACTTCGACGACGGCTCCTCGACGACCGCCACCTTCCAGTACGCGACCGCCGGCTCGCACACGGTCCGGCTGAAGGTGATCGACGACAACGGCGGCACCACGGTCGGCGAGACCACGATCGACGTCCAGGCCGCCCCGGCCGCCCCGGTGACCCCGGCCGCCCCCGCCGCGCCCGCCGCCCCGCCCGCGCTCGCCCCCGCCGCCAAGGCCGCCGGCACGATCGCGGCGACGCTCCGCTACGGCTTCACCCGCACGTCGAACACGACCACGTTCTCGACGCTGCTCATCCGCAACCTCACGGGCGGCGAGCACATCCACGCCGCGTGCCAGGGCGGCGGCTGCCCGAAGAAGGCGATCGACGCCACCGCGAAGTCCTCGACGCTCGACCTCAAGAAGCTGCGGGGCCTCAAGCTGAAGGTCGGCGCGGTGGTGACCGTGAAGATCACCAAGTCCGGCCTGAGGAGCCGCACGATCAAGCTCACGGTGCGCAAGGGGAAGGACCCCAAGCTCTCGTAAGCTCCGCGCGGGCTGATGCCCGAGCTCTACGTCCAGCGCGACCAGCCTCCCGGAGTGCCCCCGCTGCACCTCACCGGGGAGCGCACGCTGCCCGACGTCCCCGAGGAGAACTACTGGTTCCGCCGCCACCTCGCGGTGTACGAGTGGATCGCGGCCCGCACGCACGGCCGGCGCGTCGTCGACCTGGCGTGCGGCGAGGGCTACGGGACGGCGGTGCTGGGCCGGACCGCCGCCGGCGCCGTCGGCGTGGACGCGAACCCGGAGGCGTTCGAGCACGCGCGCGCGAAGTACACCCGCGGCAACGTCACGTTCGAGCGCAACATGGTCGAGGTCTGGAGCGGCGACGTCGACTGCGCCGTGTTCCTGCAGACGATCGAGCACGTCCAAGACCCCGACGGCGTGCTGGAGCGGATCAACCAGCTGGTCGGCCCCGACGGCGTCGCCTACGTGTCCACGCCGAACGTCCTGACGCTCGCGCCGAAGGGCGAGCCGCGCTCGGGCAACCCGTGGCACGTGCGCGAGTACCGGCCGCAGGAATTTCGCGCACTTTGCGAGCGTCACTTCCCGCGCGTCGACCTCCTGGGGCTGTTCCACGCCCGCAAATTGCGCGTTCACCAGTTCGCGCTGGAGCACCTTGGCTGGGATCGCGTGCACACGACCCTGCGCCTCAGCGGCCCGTTTTACAGCCGTTTCACGCCCGCGATCTCCGAGCGCGACTTCGCGCTGCGCCGGGACCGCCTCGACCGCGCGCTGGACCTGATCGCCGTGCTGCGTTCGGGGTAGACGGGCCTGTATCGTCCGCCGCTGTTGAAGTGCCGAGTCCCCGCCGTGCAGGGCGGCGGGGAGCGGGGGAACCACTGGAGCCCGGGTCCGGGCTCCCGGGGCGAATCGCCGCCGGAGCGCGGCGTAGCGCAGGTCTTCGCGCGAGCCCGACAGCTAACCCCGTAGGCGCGATGAGACCCAAGGGAGTACGTCGTGTCAACAATCGATCTGTCGTCCCATGGCCCATGGCTGGAGTCGCTGCGCCGCTCGCGCGCGCGGCGCTTCGCCGCCAATCGCGCGCGCCGGCGGCGCTGGAGCGGCCGCGGCGGCCTGGGCGCCCTTCTTGCCTCGCTGACGCTGGCCGCCGGCGGCGCGCTCGCGCAGGGCACCGGCGGCCGCGCCGCGCCGGCGAACGCCGCCGTGGCCGCGATCCAGCGCGCGCTGGGGATCCCGGCCGACGGCATCGCCGGCCCGCAGACGCGCGCCGCGATCAAGGCCTTCCAGCGCAACCACGGGCTGGCGGAGGACGGCATCGCCGGCCCGGCCACGCTCTCCGCGCTCGGGCTGGGCGGCGGCGCAGCGGCGCCGGCGAGCAGCAGCGGGACGCTCCTGCAGCGCATCGCCCAGTGCGAGTCCGGCGGCAACCCTTCCGCCGTCTCGGCCGACGGCGCCTATCGCGGCAAGTACCAGTTCTCGCTCACGACGTGGCGCGAGCTCGGCGGCACCGGCGACCCCGCGGCGGCGCCGGAGGCCACGCAGGATGCGATCGCGGCGAAGCTGCTCGCCCAGCGCGGCACCTCGCCGTGGCCGAACTGCGCGTGACGATGGGGCCTTGACCCCATCCTCGCGATCTTGGACAACCGTTCGAGTTCACGCACGGGCGCGGGCTGAGATGATCTGGGCATGGGCCAGGTCATCATGTTCCCCGCCAAGCGTGCCGCGCCGCCCGCTCGTCCGGCGCCGGCCAAGGCCACGGGCGCCTTCGGCGTGCTCTGCGCGGTCGCCTACGTGCTGGGGTTCTTCCTGATCGGCCCCGTGCTGGCGCTGGCCGCGCTGTCCGGGATCTTCTTCCTGCAGCCGCTCGTCGCGCTCGGCTCGCTCGCGCTGCTGGCCGGCACCTGCTGGCTGACCGCCGCCGCCTGGCGCCGCGTATAGACGCGGCACCCGCGACCCAAAGATGGGTACTCCTGCCGATGCCGCGGCGGGCGGCTGCGCCTAGGTTCGCGTGGTAACCAACGAAAGGAGACCGCAGTGAACCTCTACGCGATCCGCCGCCGCGACTTCTGGGGCACCCCCGAGGCGCTGCAGGAGACCGCCGCCAAGTCGGCGCAGGTCGGCGAGGAGATGTCGGACGACGTCCGCTGGATCCGCACCTACGTCGTGCAGGAGGAGTCGGGCAAGCTCGGCACCGTCTGCATCTACGAGGGGACCAGCGCGGAGAAGGTGCGCGAGCAGGCCGAGCGGACCGGCATGCCGGCCGACGAGGTCACGCTGATCGCCGACACCGTGATCGTCCGGCCGGATCCCGTGCGCGCATAGACTCGCCGGGTGGATGAGCGCGTCCTGATCGGCCGCCAGATCGAGTCGGCGTGGCTCGCGGACGCGGCCGCGGACGCGCTCGCCGGCCGCGGCGCGCTCATCCTGCTCGCCGGCGAGGCGGGCGTCGGCAAGACCCGCCTGGCGGACGAGGCGCTGCGGAGCGCTGACGCCGAGGCGCTGCGCGGCGCGGCAACCGCCGCCGGCGCGGTCGCCTACGGGCCCGTCGTGGCCGCGTTGCGGTGGTACCTGCGCACGGTCCCGGACGGGCTCGGCGCCTGGGGCCGCTCCGCGGCCATCTCGCGCCTACCGCTCCGACGAGCTCCCGCGCGAGCACCCGCTGCGGCGCCTGCGGGCGGACCTGCGCCGGGCGCGCGCCCTGCGCGAGCTGACCGTCGAGCCGCTCGACGGCGCGGCGACCACGGCGCTCGCCGCCCAGGTGCTCGACTCGCCGGTCTCGCCGGCGCTGGCGCGGGCGATCCACGACCGCACGCAGGGCGTCCCGTTCTTCGTCGAGGAGCTCGCCGCGGCCCTGGAGGCGGGCGATCGCCTGGTGCAGGGTCCCGACGGGCTCGCGCTCGCGGGCGACGACGCCGACGTGCCGGTGCCGGAGACGATCCGCGACGCAGTGCTGCTGCGGACCGCCGGGCTGTCCGACGACGGGCGCGCGGCGGCCGAGGCCGCGGCGGTCGCGGGGCGGAGTTCGAGCTCGCGCTGGTCGCGTCGCTCGGCTGCGACGAGGGCCTCGGCGAGCTGCTCGAGACCGGGCTCATCGTGGAGGCCGATGCCGGCCGCGCCGCGTTCCGGCACGCGCTCGTCCGCGGCGCCATCTACGACGACGTGCAGTGGCTGCGGCGGCGCACCCTGCACCGCCGGCTGGCCGAGGCGCTCGCGGCGGCCCAGGGGTCGAGCGCGGAGATCGCGGCGCACTGGCTCGCCGCCCGCGAGCCCGAGCGGGCGCTGGGCGCGCTGGAGCGCGCCGCGCGCGAGCTCGCCGCCGTGCACGCCTACCGCGACGCGGCGCGGCTCGCGCTGCGGGCGCTCGACCTCTGGCCGGAGGGCTCGCGCCCGGCAGAGCGGATCGCCGCGCTCGAGCACTACGCGCACTGCGCCGAGCTGGCCGGCGGGCTCGCCGAGGCCGCGCGGGCGCTGCGCGAGGCCGCCGCGGCGCGCCGCGCGCAGGGCGTCGGCCGGTCGCTGGCGGAGACCGAGCAGCGGCTCGCCGGGGTGTACGACCTGCAGGGCGATCGTGAGCGGGCGCTCGCCGCGCGCCGGCTGGCGGCCGGCTCGTTCGCGGCGGTCGGGTGCCCCGGCGAGGCCGCCGCCGAGCGGCTCGTCGCCGCCTCCTATCTGACGAGCGCGGGCCAGCACGCCGAGGCCGTCGCGCTGGCGGTCGCCGCCGGGCGCGAGGCCAGGCTGGTGAGCCGCCCGGGCCTGCGCGCCCGCGCGCTCGGGGTCGAGGGCGTCGCGCGCGCCAAGCGCGGCGAGTTCGCCGCCGGCGTGGACACGATCCGCGCGGGCCTCTCGCTCGCGCTCGAGCACGAGCTGACCGCCGAGGCGGCCGAGCTCTACCAGCGGCTCGGCACCGCGCTCGAGACCGCGGCCGACTACGGCGGCGCGCGCGCGGCGCTCAACACGGCGATCGGCCTGTGTCACGACGGCGACACGGCGGGCCAGGAGCAGGTCTGCCTGAGCTGCATGGCCTACGTGCTGCGCGAGCTCGGGGACTGGGACGAGTCCGTCGAGCTGTGCCGCACGCTCGAGGCGGGCGCCGGCGCGCCCGACCGCACGCTCGTGGTGGACGGGGTGCTCGGCTCGATCTACGGCTTCCGCGGCGACGCCCGGCTCGCCCGCCCGCTGCTGCAGCGCTGCCTGGCGACGGCGTCGCGGCTCGACGTCGTGTCGATGGGGGTCGACAGCGCGGCCGCGCTCGGCTGGATCGAGGCCGAGGCCGGCGAGGACGACGCGGACGCGGCCGCGCAGCAGCTCACCCGCGCGCTGGAGCTGCAGGCGCGGCTCGAGACGCCGTTCGAGCGCGCCCAGATCGCCCTGCGCGCCGGCGTCGCGCTGGCCGCTGCCGGGCGGCGGGAGGCCGCCGTGCAGCGCCTCGGCGAGGCGCACCGGTCCGCCAAGCGGCTCGGCGCGCGCCCGGTGGCCGCGCGCGCCGCGGCCGAGCTGGCGCGGC
>JBIOTP010000267.1:0-16594 GCA_044865965.1 Solirubrobacteraceae bacterium | reverse complement strand
CCCGCCGCGCACGCTCCCGGCCGCCTGCGTCGCGGCCTACCTGCGGGCCAAGACGAGGGCCGTCCTCTGACGGCCGCGCAGCACGACGAGCCCGGGCCCTACCGGCGCGCCGAAGCGAGAGCGGGCGTGTGACGGCCGCGGAGCATCACGAGTCCCCAGAACAGCACGAACAGCGCGGCCCCGATCGACACCTGCACCGCGAGGGGGAGGCCGGGACCCGTGAGGAAGCCCTCGCAGAAGCCGCAGACCACGAGCCACGGCGCCGTCCCGGCGGCGATCTCGGCCGCCGGGCGAGCCTCCTCGCGCAGCGCCGCGCCGCGCCGGCGGGCGCCCGGACGGATGAGCGCCCAGCCCATGCGCAGGCCGGCCGCGGCGCCCACGACTATGCAGGAGATCTCCAGCGGCCCGTGCGCCGACACGAGCCGCAGGAACGCCGTCCCGTGGCCGGCGCCGACCGCGAGGCCGGCGAGCGTCCCGAGCAGCAGCCCGTTGTAGAACAGCGCGAGCGCCGTCAGCACGCCGAACGCGATCCCGCCCGCGAAGGCGGCGAGCGTGACCTGGATGTTGTTGGTCATCACCGCGGCGGAGAACGCCGCCCCCTCGCCGGCGTCGTAGTCGCGTCCGGAGGCCGGCGGGTCGGCCGCCGCCTGGAACTCCGCGGGCACCACGCCCGCGGCGGCCGCGGGGTCGAGCGCGCCCCACGCCGCGCCCGCCACCGCCGGCGCCAGCAGCAGCGCCCACGCGGCGAGCAGGAGCGCGGGGCGCTCGGCCAGGCGGCGCCAGTAGCCGCGCGTGACGAAAGCCCACAGCGACGCGCGCCGGCCCGCGCGCGAGTAGACCGCTGCGCGCGCCCGCAGCACGAGCCCCTCCAGGCGCGTGGTGCGCGGGTCGCCGGGGAAGCGCCGGCGCGCGAATGCCAGGTCGGCGGCCGCGGCGCGATACAGCGCGCCGAGCTCGCGCACGCCCGCCGCCCCCAGGCGCTCGGGGCGGTCGCCCGCCCTCTGCAGGGCGTGCTCCAGCGCGACCCAGGTAGGGCGCCGCTCCGCCTCGAAACGTTCTAGGTTCACCCACCGTGGAGTATGAGGACCGCCGCACGATTCCGACGCCGGAAGGCGTCGAGCTCGCCCTGCCGCTCGCCGGCCTGGGGTCGCGCTTCACCGCGTTCCTGCTCGACTCCCTGCTCCAGGGCACGCTGATCTTCACCGTGGCGATCTTCGCGGCGCTCGGCGGCCCGATCGCCGAGGCGATCGTCCTGTCGCTCACCGTCCTGTTCGCGGTGGTCGGCTACGACGTGCTCTTCGAGGTCTACGGCGCCGGCCGCACGCCCGGCAAGCGCGCCGTCGGCGTGCGGGTGGTGATGGACGGCGGGTCGCCGATCGGCCTGCGCGCGAGCCTGATCCGCAACGTGCTGCGGCTCGTCGAGGGCCTCGCGACCGTCTACATCCCCGCGATCATCTCGATTCTCGCCACGCGCCACAATCAGCGGCTCGGCGACCTCGCGGCGGGCACGCTCGTCGTGCGCGACCCGCGCCCCACGTTCGTGCGCCAACCGCCGCTGCTGCGCATCGACGCCTCGGCGTACGCGAGCTGGGACGTCGCCGGCATCGGCGACCAGGAGTTGATCGCCGTCCGCGCGTACCTCGCGCGGCGCACCGAGCTCGACCCGTCGGCGCGCTTCGCGCTCGCCGCCGAGCTCGCCCGGCGGCTGCGCCCGCGCGTCGCCGGCGTCCCGGCCGGGCTCAACGACGAGGTCTTCCTCGAGATGCTCGCCGCCGCGAAGACCCGGCACTAGCGGCCCCGAACGCAGGTGTGCACACCGCCAGGTGCACCTACCTACGCGGGTTCGTACGAAGAATTGACAAACCGCGGCCGATCCGCTCCAATCCGGAGTGGATGCCCGCCCGCGCCGGCTCACTCGAATCGCTGCGCCGCCTCAACCGCCTGCGGGTGATCCGCGCGCTGCGCGACGAGGGCCAGATCTCGCGCGCCGACATCGCCCGCCGCACCGGCCTCTCGCGCTCGACGGTCTCGAGCCTGGTGGCCGACCTGCAGGCCGACGGCCTCGTGGTCGAGCGTCCCGAGCCCGGGCTCGCGCACGGCACCCAGGGCGGCCGCCCGCCGATCCTGCTCTCGTTCGACGCGTCGGCCGGCGCCGCGGTCGGGATCGACTTCGGCCACTCCCACCTGCGGGTCGCGGTCTCCGATCTCGCCTCGACGATCCTGGCCGAGCGCAGCCATCCGCTGGACACCGACCACGACGCGCTTCAGGGCCTCGACATGGCGGCCGAGCTCGTGGAGGACGCGCTCGCCGAGGCGGGCGTCGAGCGCTCGACGGTGATCGGCGCCGGAATGGGGCTGCCGGGCCCGATCGGGCAGCGCGAGGGCGTCGTCGGCTCGTCCGCGATCCTGCCCGGCTGGATCGGGATGCCCGCCGAGGCCGAGATGCGCCGCCGCCTCGACCTCCCGGTCATGGTCGACAACGACGCCAACCTCGGCGCGCTCGCCGAGGCGGCGTTCGGCGCGGGGCGCGACGCCGGCGACCTCGTCTACCTGAAGGTGTCCTCGGGCATCGGCGCCGGGCTGATCCTCAACGGGCGCCTGTACCGCGGCAGCGGCGGCTTCGCGGGCGAGCTCGGCCACGTGCTGGTCCACCCGGGCGGGATCGTCTGCCGCTGCGGCAACCGCGGCTGCCTCGAGACGGTCGCCGCGACCGGCGCGCTGGTCGACCTGGTGCGGCGCTCGCACGGCCCGGACTTCACGGTCGACGACCTGCTCGAGGCGGCCCGCGCCGGCGATCCCGGCTGCCGCCGCGTCGTCGAGGACGCCGGCCGCGCGCTCGGCCAGGTGGTCGCGACGGTGCTGAACGTGCTCAATCCCGAGCTGCTCGTCGTCGGCGGCCAGCTCGCCGCCGCCGGCGACCTGCTGCTCGACGCCATGCGCCAGTCGATCGACCGCGCGGCGCTGCCCGAGACGGCGCGCCGTGCGCAGGTGATCGCCGGCGTGCTGCGCGACCGCGCGCACGTGCTCGGCGCGCTCGCGCTCGTCGTGTCGGAGGCCGACCGCGCCTTCCCCTCGCGGCTCGTGCCCGTGTGATGGTCCGCTGGGGGATCCTCTCCACCGCCCGCATCGCCCAGAAGCTCCTCGCCGGCGCCCGGCTCGCGGACGGCGTCGAGGTCGTCGCGGTCGCCTCGCGCGACGGCGAGCGCGCCCGCGCCTACGCGGACGAGCACGGGATCTCCCGCGCGCACGGCTCCTACGAGGCGCTGCTGGAGGATCCCGAGGTCGACGCGGTCTATGTCCCACTGCCGAATTCGCTGCACGTGCCGTGGTCGATCCGCGCGCTGGAGGCCGGCAAGCACGTGCTGTGCGAGAAGCCGATGGCGCGGCGGCCGGCGGACGTGGAGGCGGCGTTCGACGCCGCCGAGCGCGCCGGGCGGCTCCTGATGGAGGCGTTCATGTGGCGCTTCCACCCGCAGACCGAGGGGCTCGTGCGGCTCGTCGGCGAGGGCGCCGTGGGGGAGCTGCGCTACGTCCGCGCCAGCTTCGGCTTCGACCTGCCGTTCGCCAACGTGCGCTGGGAGGCGGCCCTGGACGGCGGCGCGCTGATGGACGTCGGCTGCTACTGCGTGAGCGCGCTGCGGCTGCTGTGCGGGGAGCCGGAGCGGGTGAGCGCGGAGCTCGTGCCCCGCGACGGCGTCGACGCGCGGGTCGCCGCCGTGCTGCGGTTCCCCGGCGGCGTGCTCGGCACGTTCGACTGCGGGATGGACGTCGCCCGCCGCGCGGCGATCGAGATCGTCGGGAACGCGGGCACGCTGCAGCTCGACGGGCCGTGGAGCGCGCCGGACGCGATCTTCCTCACCCGCGCGGGCGCGGAGCCCGAGCGCCTGGACGTGGGTCGCGCGAACCCGTACACACGCGAGCTCGAGGAGCTCTCGGCCGCGATTCGCGACGGCGGCGCGCCGCGGCTCGGGCGCGCGGACGCGCTCGCCCAGGCGCGCGTGATCGAGGCGCTCTACCGCGCGGCGGACGAGGGCCGGGCGGTCACGCCCGAGGCGTAGCGGAGCGCCTCCTCGGCCTCGGCGACGAGCCGCCGGACGATCTCCGCCGCCGGGAGGATGTCGTGGATCAGCCCGACGGACTGGCCGGCGAACGGGAGGTGCTCGTGGCCGCCGCCGGCGAGCAGCGCGGCGACCAGCTCGGGGCCGACGATGGCCGGCTCGACCTCGGCGGGCGCGTCGCGCAGCCGGTCGATCAGCGGCGTGCGCAGCGCGCGCGGCTCCGCCGGCCAGCCGGGGCGGTTGAACGGCGGCATCACCCGCTCGCTGTTCGCGACCTTGACCGCGTCGGCGGCCTCGGCGGCGACGATCCGCTGCTTCCACTCGGTCGCGATCGTCATCTCGCTGGAGGCCAGGAAGCGCGTGCCGAGGGCCGCGCCCTGCGCGCCGAGCGCGAGCGCCGCGGCGAGCCCGCGCCCGTCGGCGATCCCGCCCGCCGCAACCACCGGCACGTCGCCGGCGACATCGACGACCTCCGGGACGAGCACCATCGTCGAGATCCAGCCGCCGTTGCCGCCGCCCTCGCCGCCCATGGCGACCAGCACGTCGGCGCCGGCTGCGAGCGCCTCCTCGGCCTGGCGGCGGTCCATCACCTGCTGGATCCAGAGGATGCCGGCGTCGTGGGCGCGAGCGACGAGGTCGGCCGCGACGCCGAGGTGGAAGGAGATCGCCGCCGGCGCGAACTCGATCGTGGCCGCGAACGCCTCCTCGTCGAGCGGGCGCACGGTGTGGTTGATCGCGAACGGGCGGTCGGTCAGGGCGCGCATCTGCTCCCACTGCGCGCGCAGCTCGGCGGCGCCGCGCACCGCGGTGCCGAGGCTGCCGAGCCCGCCCGCCTCGCACACGGCCGCCGACAGCTCGACCTGCGCCCAGGGTCCGAACGGGGCGCAGATGATCGGGACGTCGATGCCGAGCCGGTCGCAGAGGGGCGTGCGCACGGCGCCGATCCTACGACGCGCGCGCCGGCGCCGCATGAGCCGCCAGCCGCGCCGCCGCGGCGTCGATCACGCCCTGGCGCTTGCAGAACGCGAAGCGCACGTACGGGCGCAGGCGCGCGGGGTCGAGCGAGAACACGCCGGTCGGGATCGCGACGACGCCGGCGCGCCCCGGCAGCTCGCGGCAGAACTCGGCGCCGTCGCCGCCCACGTCGGCGTTCGCGAAGTAAGTGCCCTGCGGGCGCAGAACCCGCAGCCCGGCCGCCTCCAGCCCGGCGCACAGCCGGTCGCGCTTGCGCGCCAGCCCGTCGGCGAACCCCGCGTACCAGCCGTCGCCGAGCCGCAGCGCGGCGGCGCCCGCATGCTGGAACGGCGTCCCGCCCGCGAAGGTCAGGAACTGCTTGGCCGCGCGCACGGCGCCGACGAGCTCCGGCGCGCCGCACGCCCACCCTGTCTTCCAGCCGGTGACCGAGAAGGTCTTGCCGAGCGAGGAGATCGTGATCGTCCGCTCGGCCATCCCCGGCAGCGTCGCGAGCGGGAGGTGCTCACCGTCGAACACGAGGTGCTCGTAGACCTCGTCGGTGACCGCGATCAGGTCGCGCTCGAGGCACAGCGCGGCCACCGCCTCGAGCTCGGCGTGGTCGAGCACCCGGCCGGTCGGGTTGTGCGGGCTGTTGAGCAGCACGATCCGCGCGCGCGGCGACGCGGCCGCGGCCAGCTCGGCCGGGTCGAGCGACCACTCCGGCGGGTGCAGCGGCACCGGCACCAGCCGCGCCCCGGCCATCGCCGCCGCGGCGCCGTAGGAGTCATAGGTCGGATCGAGCGCGAGCACCTCGTCGCCCGGCTCGCACAGGCCGAGCAGGGCGGCGGTGATCGCCTCCGTCGCGCCCATCGTCACCTGCACCTCCGTGTCGGGGTCTAGCTCGATCCCGTAAAAGCGCGCCTGGTGCTCGGCGATCGCGGCCCGCAGCGCCGGGACGCCCGGCAGCGGCGCGTACTGGTTGCGCCCGTCGCGCATCGCCGCCGCCGCGGCCTCCAGCACCTCGGCCGGCCCGTCCTCGTCCGGGAAGCCCTGCCCGAGATTGATCGAGCCGGTGCGCTCGGCGAGCGCCGACATCTCGGTGAAGATCGTCGTCCCGAAGCCGGCGAGGCGGGTCGCCGTGGTCATGGGCGGGGACGCTACCGCGAGCCGGGCTCGGGCGAGCTTGTTGCGCTCGCCGCCACGCCCGATCACCACGCCGCGCGGGCGGGCGCGGCGAACTTCTTGCAAGTAAAGGGGGAGCCTGAAGTGGCGCGCGAGCGCGAAACGATCATCACCCCGCACCGGCAAGACAATCTAGTTCGACCTGGTCGAACTCAATTGACACACCCCCCGCGTCGGCTGATCGAGAGTGATCGATCGCGCGTGTAAGGGGGCCAGGCGGCCGCCCGTCGACCTCCGCCCGATCGCCCCGCGCGGCGCGGTCCGGCTCGTCCCCCTCCTCACTTGCAAGAAGTTCGCCCGACCGCCTACCGGCAACGCGGATCGCGCGCGGTCGCGGCACCCCATACAACCCGGCGGCGACGTCGACGTCCGCCGGCGCCGGCACGCACGCGAGCTCGTCGGCGGTCGGCTGGGCGGCCGCCAGCGACGGGGCGCAGCGGGTGTCGAACGCGCGCGGCGACATGACCGAGCAGTCGTGCCCGCTGCGGTGGTGCAGGCCGAGCACGTGCCCGAGCTCGTGGGCGGCGACCCAGACCGACAGCGGTCGCGGCGGCCCGGACAGGCTCCGGCGCAGCAGGACCTCGGTGCCCCCGAAGCGCGGGCGGCCGATCTCCGACGTGTACCCGAGGCAGTCGTGGCCGCACCGGCGCAGCAGCCGGCGGTCGTCGATCCGCACGACCACGTCGGCCTGGTTGGCGCGCTCGACCAGCTCGATCCGCACGTCCGCGCCCGAGCGGTTCCAGCGCCCGGCCGCCGTCCGAACGCTCGCGCGCGTCGCGCCCTCGTCGTAGACCCGCACGACGCCGTGCGGCCACGTGCGGGTTCCCCCGGCGGTGGCCGGCAGCGTCCGGGCGGCGGCGAGGAACAGCAGGACGAAGATGCCCAGCGCGAGCGGCGGCGACAGCCGGCGTCGGAGATGGGCGTGGCGAGACCGTCCTGTCGGGCCGCTGGGGAGCAAGCGTGGGGGGCAGCGGCGAGCCCGTCGGGGAGATGAGATGAGGACGCTGTCGCGCCGAGGCCCCCGCCACGCATAGGTATGCCCAACGGCCGGCGCGGCAAACCCCGGGCCGGAAGACCGGCGCACCCCAGCCGGGCGCTGACCGCCTCCGGGGCCGCGCGTCGAGTAGCCTGGCGCCCGCATGACGGCGGCCGTGGGGATCGACGTCGGGACGAGCGCCGTGAAGGCGATCGCCGTTGGCCCGGACGGCGAGGTGCTCGCCCGCCGGGAGGTCTCGTACCCGCTCTCGACGCCGCAGCCCGGGTGGTCGGAGCAGGATCCGCGGGACTGGTGGCGGGCGACTAAGGAGGCGCTCGACGGCCTTGTCGGCGGCGAGACCGCGGGCATCGGGCTGTCCGGGCAGATGCACGGGCTTGTGGCGCTCGACGCCGCCGAGGAGGTGATCCGGCCGGCGATCCTGTGGAACGACCAGCGCACGGGCGCGGAGTGCGCGGAGATCGAGGAGCGCGTCGGCTTCGGGCGCCTTGTCCAGCTCACCGGCAACCGCGCGCTGACCGGCTTCACGGCGCCGAAGCTGATGTGGCTGCGCAAGCACGAGCCGGACGCCTGGGCTCGCATCGCACACGTGCTGCTGCCCAAGGACTACGTGCGCCTGCAGCTCACGGGCGAGCGCGCGATCGACGCCGCCGACGCGTCCGGCACGCTGCTGCTCGACGTCGCCGCGCGGCGCTGGAGCGACGAGGTGCTGGACGCGCTCGAGCTCGACCGCGCGTGGCTCCCGACGGTGCTGGAGTCTCCCGACGAGGCGGGGCGCACGAAAGCCGGGATCCCCGTCGCGGCCGGCGCCGGCGACCAGGCGGCGGGCGCGCTCGGCGTCGGGGTGGACCGCCCCGGGCCGCTGTCGATCGCGCTCGGCACCTCCGGCGTCGTGTTCGCCGCGCTCGACGAGTTCCGCGCCGATCCCGAGGCGCGCGTGCATGCCTTCTGCCACTCCGTGCCGGGCGCCTGGCATCAGATGGGCGTCATGCTCTCGGCGGCGGGCTCGCTCGCCTGGATCCGCGACGTCACCGGCGGCGAGTTCGCCGCGCTGGTCGAGGAGGCGGCCCGCTGGGAGCCGGGCGCCGAGGGGCTCACGTTCCTGCCCTACCTCACGGGGGAGCGCACGCCGCACGCGGACCCCGACGCGCGCGGCGCGTTCACCGGCCTGACCGTCCGCCACGACCGCGGCGCGCTGGTGCGCGCCGTGCTGGAAGGCGTCGCGTGCGGGCTGCGCGACTCGTTCGACCTCGTCGGCGGCGGCGAGCGCGGCCGCGTCTCCGGCGGCGGCGCCCGCAGCGAGCTGTGGCTGAGGATCGTCGCCTCGATGCTCGAGCTGCCGCTGGAGCGGATCGCGATCGAGGAGGGCGCCGCCTACGGCGCGGCGCTGCTGGGCGGCGTCGCCGGCGGGCTGTGGAGCGACGTCCACGAGGCGGTCGCGGCCTGCGTGCGCACGCGCGGCCAGGTCGAGCCGGTGCCGGAGTGGATCGAGCCCTACCGCGAGCTGCTGACGCGCTACCGGGCGCTGTACCCCGCGCTGCGGCAAGATGCCCGGGCATGACCCCAGCCCATCGCTTCACGTTCGGCCTGTGGACCGTCGGCAACCCCGGCCGCGACCCGTTCGGCGATCCGACGCGCGCGCCGCTCGATCCCGTCGACTCCGTGCGCAGGCTCGCCGAGCTCGGAGCCTGGGGGATCAGCCTGCACGACAACGACCTCGTGCCGTGGGGCGCTTCGGCCGCTGAGCGCGACCGGATCGTGGCCCGCTTCAAGGCGGCGCTCGAGGACACCGGGCTCGGAGTGGGGATGGCGACCACGAACCTGTTCGGCCATCCGGCGTTCAAGGACGGCGCGTTCACCTCCAACGACCGCCGGGTCCGCCGCGCGGCGATCGGCAAGGCGATGCGCTCGATCGACCTCGGCGCGGAGCTGGGTGCCGAGGTGTACGTGTTCTGGGGCGGGCGCGAGGGCACCGAGTCCGGCGCCGCCAAGGACCCGCGCGACGCGCTCGACCGCTACCGCGAGGCGATCGACGTGCTCGCGGACTACGCGGTCGGGCAGGGGTACGACCTGCGCTTCGCGCTCGAGCCGAAGCCGAACGAGCCCCGCGGCGACATCTTCCTGCCCACCGTCGGCCACGCGCTGCACTTCATCACCACGCTCCAGCGGCCCGAGATGGTCGGCGTGAACCCCGAGGTCGCGCACGACACGATGGCGGGGCTGTCGTTCCACCACGCGGTCGGGCAGGCGCTGTGGGCGGGCAAGCTGTTCCACATCGACCTCAACGGGCAGCGGATCGGCCGCTACGACCAGGACTTCCGGTTCGGCGCCGAGGACCTCAAGGAGGCGTTCCTGCTCGTGCGGCTGCTCGAGCGCGCGGGCTACGACGGCCCGCGGCACTTCGACGCGCACGCCTACCGCAACGAGGACGCCGAGGGCGTGTGGGACTTCGCCGCCGGCTGCATCGCGACCTACCGCGCGCTCGCCGAGCGCGCCCGCCACTTCGACGCGCTGCCCGAGGTGCAGGAGGCGCTGGCCGCCGCCTCCACGCCCGAGCTCGCCGACGCCACCGTGACGGGCGACGACGCGGACACGCTGAAGGCCGAGTCCGACCACCTCGACGCGCTGGCCGAGCGCGGCTACTACAACGAGCGGCTGGACCAGCTGCTCGTGGAGGTCCTCCTCGGGCTCAAGTAGGAGGCGGTGGCGCCCACCCCCGTGCCAACGGGCTGAAAGCTCTCTGAAAGCCCGGCGCAAGCCCGCCGCCGGATCGTGGCGGCCATGCCCAGACGCATACATCACATCTCCGCCGCGGCCGCCGCCGCGCTCGCGCTCGCGGCGGCGCCCGGCGCGGCGCAGGCGTCCACCACGATCTCCGAGGTCGGCGGCGTGCTGACCATCACCGCGGCGCCGGGCGAGGAGAGCACGCTCGACGTCACCCGGAGCAGCACCGGCCACGCAAAGCTGTGGGATTACGCGGGGCTCACGAACGTCACGCCCGACACGTGCCGGCCGGCGGGTGCGGGCGACTACGACTGCGACGCACCGTCGCGGGTCGTCGTCTCCCTCGGCGACGGCAGCGACACGCTGCGCATGCTCGGCTTCCCGGCCACGGTCGATCTCGGTCCGGGCAACGACGAGTCCACGTCCGGGCCCGCGAGCGACGCGATCGACGGCGGCGAAGGGCTCGACTCGGTCGACTACTCCGACGTCGTCGTCGGCAACGGGCGCCACGGCACGCCGGTGACGGTCAGCCTCGACGGGGCCGCCAACGACGGTGAGGCCGGCGAGGGCGACAACATCCTGCCGAGCGTCGAGGTCGTCTACGGCACCGGGCTGAACGACCGCCTGGTCGGCAACGACGGGGCGAACGGGCTTTACGGGGCGGGCGGCGACGACGTGCTCGAGGGCGGCGGCGGCAACGACACGCTGAGCGGCTCGGCGGGCAACGACTCGATCAGCGGCGGCGCCGGCGACGACAAGCTCGACGGGGACGCCGACAACGACACGATCGACGGCGGTCCCGGTCGCGACATGGTGCGCGGTGACCTGAGCTGCAACGTGTTCCTGTGCGGCGGCGGGCCGGATCGCATCCTGGTCCGCGACGGCGAGCGCGACGACGTGATGTGCGGCGTCGGCTCCGACTCCGTCGTCGCCGACGCGATCGACGGCCTGAGCGGCTGTGAGTCCATCGAGCTGCCGCCGCCGCCTCCGCCGCCCCCGCCGCCGGCCCCGTCCTCGTTCAACATGCTGACCTCGATGCGCCTCGCGGCCGCCCTGCGCGGCGGCGTGTCGCTCACCGTGACCTGCCCGCGGGCGTGCAGTGCGTCGGCGCGCGCGGACGTCTCCCGCGCGACGGCGCGGCGCCTGGGGCTCAGGTCGACGACCGTCGCCCGCGGCTCCGTGGCCGGCGTCGCCGCCGGGGCCAGGGCGCGGCTCAAGCTGGCGTTCACGCCCCGGGCGCGCCGCGCGCTGCGACGCATGGGCCGCGTCCCGCTGACCGTGACGGTCGCGTTCTCCGACGCGTCGAAGGCGACCGGGAGGATCACGCTGCGCCGCTGAATAGACCCGCTGCCGCCGCACGTGCCCGGCCACTACACTTCGTGAAGCAATGGCTGAGCGACTGCAGAATCGGCCGTGCGGCGGCCGCTACGGCGACATCGTGCAGGCGATCGGCAACACGCCGCTCGTCGAGCTCAAGCGTCTCTCGCCCAAGCCGGGGGTCCGGCTGTGGGCCAAGCTCGAGTCGCACAACCCGACGGGGTCGGTCAAGGACCGCGTGGCGCGCTCGCTGATCGAGGACGCCGAGGAGCGCGGCGCGATCCACCCGGGGCACACGATCCTCGAGCCGACGTCCGGCAACACGGGGATCTCGCTGGCGATGATCTGCGCGCGCAAGGGCTATCCGCTGAAGGTCGTGATGCCGGCCAACGTCACGCCCGAGCGCACGCAGCTGCTGCGCATGTACGGCGCCGAGATCGTCTACTCGCCGGGCGAGAAGGGGTCCAACGGCGCGGTGGAGATGGCGCTCGAGATGGCGAGCGCCGACGCGTCGTACTTCATGCCCTACCAGTACGGCAACCAGGCCAACCCGCTCGCCCACTACCACGGGACAGGGCCGGAGATCCTCGAGGAGCTCGACGAGGTGGCCGCGTTCGTGGCCGGGCTCGGCACCGGCGGCACGCTGATGGGGACGGGCCGGCGGCTGCGCGAGGAGCTCGGCGACAGCGTGAGGATCGTCGCCGCCGAGCCGATGCAGGGCGAGCCCGTGCAGGGGCTGCGCTCGCTCGACGACGGCTTCATCCCACCGATCATCGACCTCTCACTGCTCGACCGCAAGATCTTCGTCACCAACCATGACGCGATCGTGTGGACCCGGCGGCTGCTCACGGAGGAGGGCATCTTCGCGGGCGTCTCGTCGGGCGCCATCGCCTCCATCGCCGTCCGCATCGCGCGCGAGCTCGACGAGGGCAACGTCGTGTTCATCGTCTGCGACGACGGCTGGAAGTACCTCTCCTCGGGCCTCTACACGAAGCCCGTGGAGGCGCTCGAGAACGTGGACTCCACGGTCTGGTGGTGACGCGCCGCGCGCTGCTGGTCGCGGGCGGCGCGGCGCTGCTCGCGGGCTGCGGTGCGGACGAGCCGGCGGCAGAACCACCCACCGACGTGCTGAGCGACCAGCTGACGGCGCAGCGCGCCGCGGCCGACGCCTATCGCGGCCTGGAGACGCGCGTGCCCCGCGAGGCGCGCCCCGCCGTGCGCACGATGTCCACGCGCGCGCAGGCGCGCGTGCACCGGCTGGAGGCCGCGCTGCGCGCCGCCGGGGGCGCCGCGGCCGCCGCGTCGCCGGAGGCCGGCGAGGCGAGCCTGGAGGTGGCGCTCGCCCGCGAGCGGGCTGCGCTGGCCGCGCACGTGCGGGCGATCGGCGCGCTCTCGCAGCCGCGCCTGCGCGCGCTGGGCGCGGGGCTCGTCGCCGGGTCGGCCGAGGACGAGGCGGTCCTGCTCGGCCTGCTCGGCCGCGACCCGGCGCCCACCGCGTTCCCGGGGCAGCCGTGACCCGCCGCGACGCCCTCGGCGCCGCCCTGCTCGCGACCCTTGCCGCGCCCTCCGCGGCGGTCGCCGGCATCGCCTCGCCCGACGAGGCCGACGCGCTCCAGGACCTGATCGCGGGCGAGCACGGGTCGGCCTTCGCCTACGAGGAGGCGCAGGACGCGGTGCCGGAGCTCGGGGAGCTCGCGACCCTCGGCGCCCACGCGCGCGATCACGCGCTCGCGCTCGCGACCGAGCTCGCGGCCATCGGTCTCAACACCCGCCCGGCGCCGCGCCGCGCCGTCCAGCTCGGCCCGCTCACCGCCCGCGTGGCCGCCGCGCGCGACCGGGCCGCCGTGCTCGCCGCCGCGATCGCGCTCGAGGAGGCGCTCGCCCGCGCCTACCGGCGGGCGCTCACGGGGCTGCCGGACGCGAAGATCGCCATGACCGCCGCGACGGTGCTCGCCTCGCACGCCCAGCATCTCGTCCTGCTGCGCCGGCTCGCCGGCCGCGATCCACTGGCGGCGGCGTAGCGGTCGAGCTACCCTCAGGTCACCACAGAGAAGGGAATCGTCCATGCCGTTTCAGAGCATCGGTCCGCTGGAACTGGTCATCGTCCTCGTCATCGCCCTGATCGTGCTCGGCCCCAAGCGCCTGCCCGAGGTGGGCAAGTCGCTCGGCCGCGGCATGCGCGAGTTCAAGGAGTCGCTCTCGGGCGACCGCCGCGACGAGGAGGACGAGGACCCGACGACGCTGACGCAGGCGAAGTAGCCCTGCGGATCTCGCGACAGCTCCTCGACGAGGTCGTCGCCCATGCGCGCGCGGACGCGCCGGACGAGTGCTGCGGCATGATCGCCGCGCGCGACGGCGCCGCCGTGGCCGTCCACCGCGCCCGCAACCAGCTCGCGAGCCCGCTGCGCTACGAGATTGACTCGCAGGACCTCTATCGGATCCTCACGGAGATCGACGAAGGCGGGCTCGAGCTCGGGGCGATCTACCACTCGCACACCCGCTCCGATCCCGTGCCCTCACAGACCGACATCAACCTCGCGGCCTTCCCGGGCACCGACCTTCCGCGCTACCCGGGCACGCTGTACCTGATCGTGGGCCTCCGCGGCGAGCAGCCCGACGTCCGGCTGTGGTCGATCGTCAAGGGCGAGGTCTCCGAGGTCGAGCTCCAGGTCGAGGATTGACCGCGCCGCTGGAATGCCCCGGCTGCGGCGCCGGTCATCCGGCGGGCGAGCGCTTCTGCTTCGCCTGCGGCCTGCCGCTCGTGCACGCCCCGGGCATGGCGCCGCCGCCGAAGCCCGACTCCGAGCTGCGCCGCCGGGCGCGCAAGGTGCGCCCGAGCTACGCCCAGGGCGGGCCCGTCCGCGTCGCCTCGGCGCGCCATCAGGCGGAGGCGGAGATGATTCAGGGGCTCCTGCTGGAGGAGGGCATCCCGTCGCTCGCGCGCCGGTCGGGCGGCTTCGACGTGCCCGACTTCCTCGCCTCCGGCCCGCGCGACATCCTCGTCCCGGCGGCGGCCGTCGAGGACGCCCGCGCGCTGCTGCACGACCCGCGCGCGCCGGGCCCGCCGCCGCGGCCCGCCGGCGCCGGCACGCCCGCCTGGGTGCGCGCGCTGGCGGTCGCGCTCGCCGTGCTCGTGCTCGCCATTGTCGCGGCGGCCGTGCTCGGCGCCGCGTTCTCCTGAGCGGCGCCGCGTGGGCGGTCAGTCGCGGCCGGCCGGCCGCGCGAGGCGCGCTCGCGGTCAGCCGGCGCCGGCCAGGCGGGCCAGATGCGAGCGCCAGGCCCGCTCCGTGTGGCGCAGCGCGCGCGGAAAGGCGACCTCGAGCGCGTGCTCGGGCCCGTCCGGATGCGGACCGCGCGCGAGGTTCACGCACGCGCTGTCGCCCTCCTCGCGCGCGAGGAGATCGAACACCGAGCCGCCCAGCAGCACCGCGTCGGCGCGCGACGGCGGGAACGCCGGCGATGCGCCCTCGCGCAGCCGCCGGGCGACCGCCGGGCGCACGTGCTTCGTCTGGCCGGACAGCCACTGCGCCGCGCCCTCGACGAGCCACGCCCAGCGGCTCCAGCGCGCGAGCCGGCGCGGGCCGAAGGGCGGCGGCAGGCCCGGGTGGCCGGCCGCCACGTAGCGGCGCGCGAGCAGCGCGGAGGGCGCCAGCATGAGCATCTCCAGCGAGCCCTCGACGTTCGAGGCCCGGTGCGCGAGCAGCCGCGGCGAGAGCACGTGCAGCTCGCGCTCGCCCGCCCAGCCGACCACGTAGCGCCGCGCCGCGGGCGCCGTCAGCCGGCGCGCCAGCGGCAGCCAGGGCTGCGCGGCGTCGAGCTGGGCGGGCGAGTTGTGCAGCACCACCGCCAGCTCGCCGACGCGGACGTCGAAGCGCTCCTCGAGCCGCGCGCGGGCGTGCTCGAGCTGGGCCAGCACCCGCTCGGCGTCGTCGGCGTCGCGCGCGTCATGGCGGGCGACGAAGGTCTCGGAGGCGCGCTCCACCCACGGCACGCCCTCAGGCTAAGGCCTCGCCTCGTCGTCGTACTCGATGCCGCCGATCGTGCGGAAGATGGCGATCTCCGCCTTGCCGGCGGGGGTGATCGGCAGCGCGATCACGAGGCCGTCGGGGTCCAGGTGCGCGCGGGCGCCCGGCAGCCCTCTCGCCGGGTGGTCCTCGTCGGTGGGGTCGGTGACGAGCAGCTTGCCTCCGATCAGCGAGATGTTCGTCTTATGGAAGCCCGCGTCCGTGACCTGGATCGTGAAGCCCGGCGCGAGCGGCCCGGCCGTGCGCAGCGCGAGGCAGTTGCCGGCGAGTCCGGCCGCGACCAGGTCGACGTCGGCGTGCGCCGGCTGATAGCGGGCGCGGTCCTCCGAGCCCTGGACCGTGACGTCGCCGGCGGGGTCGGGCGCCGCCGCCGCGCTGCACGGGGTCTCGGGCGTGGGCGCCACGGCGGTGGCGAGCCGGCGTGCGTTCAGGCTCGCCAGCCGCCGGCCCTCGCGCGTGAAGAACGCGTACTCGCGGTCGAGCTCGGCGTCGGTGAAGCGGCGCCGGTGGTCGGTGGCCGCGAGCGGGAGCAGCGGGCCGAGGGCTGCGAGCCGTCAGATCCCCGCGGCGTCGCGCGGCAGCAGCGCGCGTGCCCGCAGCGTGAGCCGGCGCGGGTCGAACTCGGAGTAGGGCCTGTAGCGGTGCGTGACCCGCGTGGCGAAGATCGCGCGATCACCGCGGACGCTGACCGCGAGGCCGCGGTGGGTCGTGGACGTCGGCGTCGGCACGTTCTCGTCGCCGAAGACGCGCAGCGCCATGAACGGCACGCAGCCGCCGCCCTCGGGCCGGTCGAACACGAGGTCGTGGAACGCGAAGGCCTCGGGTGTGAGCGCGGCGCACAGCGTCTCCAGCGCGCGCCGGCTGCGCGTCATGCGGTCGACCGCCGACAGCACCGCGGCGGCCGCCGCGCGTGCCGAGCGCGGCTGCCAGGGCGGCGGCGCGGTCGGCCCTGGCGCCGGCGCGGCGGTCGTCCCGCGCGGCGTCGCGACCGTCACGCCGAAATCGTTCCGGACCGTCACCTGGACGCTCTCCTCGCGCGCGGCGAGGACGATCCCGCGCGGGCGGTCCGGCCCGGCGACGCCGACGAACAGGATCGAGCGCGGCGACGGTGGCTCCAGCTCAGCGTCAGCGTCTCGCCCGGCTGCAGCGGCTCGCGGTCGGCGAGCTCCACCACGCCGAGCCGGGCGTCGCCGCCGGCCCGCCGCGAGCCGAGCGCGAGCCGGATGCCGCGCGCCCGCCGCGCCGGGTCGCAAGCGACCGCGAGCAGGTCGTCGTGCACCCAGTCCCTGCACTCGTCCGGGACCGGCACGGCCACCGCCGGGGCGGGCGCCGCGGCCGCC
>JBIOTP010000266.1:0-25149 GCA_044865965.1 Solirubrobacteraceae bacterium | reverse complement strand
CCGTCGCCGCATGCCATGACCGCGGCGAGCCAGCGGCCATTGCGGTTCAGGACCGTGTGGCCGTCGGCATACACGCCGCGGTAGAGCCGATGCAGCCGCCCGGCCGCGAGATCCGCGTCATGGTCGCCCCCGGGACGCTGGACGACGACGGCGCCGTCCTGCTCTCGCACGAGATCGCGCGCGAGATCGAGAAGGAGCTCGAGTACCCGGGCCAGATCAAGGTCACCGTGATCCGGGAGTCGAGGGCGACCGACTACGCTCGTTAGCGATGCGGCGGTTCCACGTCACGACGTTCGGCTGCCAGATGAACGAGCACGACTCGGAGCACATGAAGGGCATGCTCGAGTCGCTCGGCTACCAGGAGGTGCCCGACCGCCGCGACGCGGACCTGATCCTCTTCAACACCTGCTCGATCCGCGAGAAGGCGGACGAGCGCTTCGTCGCCCACCTCCACGAGGCCAAGGCGCTCAAGCGCCGCGACCCCGAGCGGATCATCGGCGTCGGCGGCTGTTGGGCCCAGTCCGTCAAGAACGACGTGTTCCGCCAGTTCCCGTTCGTCGACGTCGCATTCGGCCCCGGCCAGGTCCACAAGCTCGCCGAGTTCCTCACCTCCGACTCGCTGACCGCCCAGGGCTACTTCGAGTTCGAGGGGTTCACGGGCCACCTGCCCGGCAAGCGGGCGCGCGTCGTGCAGGCCTGGGTCCAGATCTCAGCCGGCTGCAACATGCGCTGCGCCTTCTGCATCGTCCCCAGCACCCGCGGCCGCGAGGTCTCGCGCCCGTTCGACGAGCTGGTCGCAGAGGTCGAGGCGCTCG
Organism: Solirubrobacteraceae bacterium; assembly: GCA_044865965.1. Classification (GTDB taxonomy): domain Bacteria; phylum Actinomycetota; class Thermoleophilia; order Solirubrobacterales; family Solirubrobacteraceae; genus Solirubrobacter. The sequence goes on along the minus strand of JBIOTP010000266.1, from coordinate 24,334 downwards.
CCGCCGACGGCGTCCGCGAGGTCACGCTGCTCGGCCAGAACGTCAACTCCTACGGGATCCACCTACGCCCCCAGCCGCGCCGGTTCTCCGAGCTGCTGGGCGCCATCGACGCGATCGACGGTATCGACCGCATCCGCTATACGAGCCCGCATCCCGCCCACATGCAGTTGGACGTGATCCGGGCCCACGCCGAGCTCGAGTCCGTCTGCCAGCACATCCACCTGCCGCTGCAGTCCGGCTCCTCCCGAATACTCAAGGCGATGCGGCGCACTTACAACCGCTCGCGCTACATGGACCGCGTCGGGCTGATCCGCGAGCACGTGCCCGACTGCGCGATCACCACGGACATCATCGTCGGCTTCCCGGGCGAGACCGAGGCGGACTTCGCCGAGACGCTCGAGGTCGTCGAGGAGGTCGGCTACGACGGCGCCTTCACGTTCATCTACTCGCCCCGCCGCGGCACCGAGGCGGCGGAGATGACCGCCGACTTCATCGCGCACGACGTCCAGGTCGAGCGGATGGAGCGCCTCGTCGAGGTCGTCCAGCGCCGCGCCCGCGAGCGCGCCCAGCGCTTCGTCGGCCGCACGCTCGACGTCCTCGTGGAGGGCCCGTCCCGCCACGACCCGTCGCGCCTGCGCGGCCGCACGACCCACAACAAGGTCGTCAACTTCGACGGCCTCGCGCAGCCCGGCGAGATCGTCCCGGTCGAGATCGCCGCCGCCACCAGCCAGACGCTGTCCGGCGCCGAATCCCTGCTCTCGCGCGCCGCCTGATCGCATCCATCCGCCCCGTATGCGAACATATGTTCGTATGCGGTGGTCAGCCCAGGAGGTGCGCAACGAGGACGCGGCCCGCCTGCCCGGGGTGGGCGACGCCGTCATCCGCCGCTTCAACGCCCCGGAGGCGATGGACGTCCGCTTCTACGAGGTCCGCACCAAGTCCGCGCTGAACCGCGTCCCCGAGAACACGCGCCTCCCGTTCTCCTGGACGATCAACCCCTACCGAGGATGCGCCCATGCCTGCACATTCTGTTTAACTGGAGAGACACCGATCCTGCTCGCCAGCGGACGCGCCAGATCGCTCGCGGAGCTTCGGGTCGGCGACAAGGTCTACGGGACGCTGATCTCTGGCCGCTATCGGCGCTACGCGGTCACCGAGGTCATCGCGCACTGGTTCACCGTCAAGCGCGCGTACCGCGTGTCTCTGGAGGACGGCACGGAGCTCATCACCAGCGGCGACCATCGGTTCTGGACGCGGCGCTCGCGCTGGAAGCACGTGACCGGAACCGAACAGGGCGCGGCGCGGCGGCCGCACCTGACGCTGAACGACCACCTGGTGGGTCCCGGACGGTTCGCGGCGCCGCCGGACGATGACGCCGACTACCGCCGCGGGTATCTCTGTGGGCTGATCCGGGGTGACGGCCATCTCTGGCCCCGCGATCATGAGCAGCCGAACGGTCGCGTTCGGCGCGCTCGGCAGTTCCGCCTCGCCCTTACCGATCTCGAGGCGCTGCAGCGAGCTCGTCGATATCTCGACGAGCGAGGCGTCGCCACGCGCGAGCTCGAGTTCCGAGCCGCGTCGGACGGATACCGAGCGATGCGAGCGATTTCCGCCTCGACGCGGGCGTCAGTGGATCGCGTCGGCGAACTCGTCGCGTGGCCATGCGACGCCAGTGAATCCTGGTCCAAGGGCTTCCTCGCCGGCATCTTCGACGCCGACGGGAGCTGCTCCGATTCCCTGCGGATCTCGAATACGGACCCCGGAATCATCGAGCGTACCGCCACGTGCCTCCGGCGGTTCGGCTTCGGCTTCGTGATCGAGGACCGCCGGCTTCCGAACGGCCTCAAGTGCGTCCGACTCCTCGGCGGCACGCCGGCGCAGCTGCGCTTCTTCCACACTGTCGATTCCGCGATCACGCGGAAGCGCTCGATCGAGGGACGCGCAGTCAAGTACCGCGGGAACCTCCGCGTGGCCGCGATCGAGCCGCTCGGCGTTGACCTGCCGATGTACGACATCACCACGGGCACCGGCGACTTCATCGCCAACGGCGTGATCAGCCACAACTGCTTCGCCCGCCCGACGCACGAGTACCTGGACTTCAACGCGGGCCGGGACTTCGAGCGCGAGATCGTGGTCAAGGTCAATGTGCCCGAGGTGCTGCGGGTGGAGCTCGCGCGGCCGTCGTGGAAGGGCGAGTCGGTGGCGCTGGGGACGAACACCGACCCGTATCAGTGGGTCGAGGGGCGCTACAAGCTCATGCGCGGCATCTGGGAGGCGATGCGCGACTTCGCAAACCCGTGCTCGATCCTGACGAAGTCGCCGCTGGTGCTGCGGGACGCGGACCTGCTGCGGGAGATCGGGGAGGTCGCGGAGGTCAGCGCCTGCCTGTCGGTGCCGACGCTGGAGGAGAAGGCGTGGCGGGCGACGGAGCCGCACACGCCGCATCCGCGCGCGCGGCTGGAGGCGGTCGCCGAGCTCAACCGGCAGGGCATCCCGACGGGCATCCTGATCGCGCCGCTGATGCCCGGCATCAACGACGCGCCGGAGCAGGTGAAGCGGATCGTGGACGCCGCGACGGACGCTGGCGCGACGTACATCGGAGGCAACACGCTGTTCCTGCGCGGCGCGGTGCGGGAGATCTTCTTCGACTGGCTGCGCGAGCACCGGCCCGACCTGCTGGAGCGCTACGAGCGCCTGTACGCCCGCGGCGCCTACCTCCCGCACGCCGAGCGGCGGGCGATCGAGCGCGCGGCGGGCGCGCCGTGGGCGGGGCGGAGGTACGCCGAGCGCCTCCGGCACCGCGGCGGCCGCGGACCGCCGCCGCGGTCGCCTGCGCCGCCGGCGCGTCCGGCGCAGCAGGAGCGCCTGTTCTGACCGTGTCGCCCGCGTCCGCGCGCCCGCCGCACCAGAAGCGGCTCGTCTGGCCGGGCGGGTTCTTGCGTCGGAGTGTGACGGCGGCCACACAACCCGAAACCGGGTACGTGGGCTCGTGTTGGCTTCGATGATGCCTCGCCGGGACCGCCCACACGCACGCCACCAAGTCGCTCCGCGCGCCCGCCACCTGACGGCGCAGACGGCCCAGGCCGCCCGCCGGGCGAGATGGGAGCTGCTGCTGGTCGTGCCGCTGTTCGGCCTGACGCTTTTCGCCTACATCCAGCGCAAGCAGATCTTCGGCGTCGACACGCCGGTCCGCGTGGCCGCCGCGATCGCGATGGTGATCCTGGGCTGGGCGCTCGCGCGCGACCTCGGGCGCTTCACCGCGCCCGCGCTGTTCCGCCGCATGGATCCCGGCACCGCGGGCACGGTCGGGTTCCTGATCCGGCTCGTGTTCCTCGTGACGGCGGCGGTCGTCGCGCTGCGCTTCGCGGGGCTCGACCCGCGCGCGCTCGCGTTCGGCGGTGCGATCACCGCGGTCGTGCTCGGCCTCGCCGCCCAGCAGACGCTGGGCAACCTGATGGCGGGCGTCGTGCTGATCTCCGTGCGCCCGTTCAAGGTCGGCGACCGCGTCCGGCTGCAGGCCGGCGCCGTGGCCGGCCAGGTCGAGGGCGTCGTGGCGTCGCTCGGGCTGCTCTACACGACCTTCGCGCAGGGCCAGGACTCGATCATGGTCCCGAACAACGTCGTCCTGACCGCCGCCATCGTGCCGCTGCGCGAGCCCGCGTCGGTCGACCTGCGCGCGCGGTTGCGTCCGGACGTCAAGCCGAGCGACATCCAGGCGCTCCTGGAGGACGCGATCGCCACGCCCGTCCGCGGCGAGCCGACGATCGCGCTCGAGGAGATCGACGCCGACGAGGTCGTCGTGCGCATCCAGGCGACGCCGATCTCGGACGCCGACGGTCCGCGGCTCGCCGACGAGGTGCTCACCGCGGTGGCCGCCGTCACCCAGAACGGCAACGCCGCGCGCGACGACGACGGCGACCCTCCGCAGGCGCGCACGACGCAGGACTACGAGGGTTGACGCGGCCGCGGCCGGCTTCGCCGCGAGCACGGCGGGGCGGGCAGGGCGGGCGCGCGGAGACATACGCGCTCGGCGACGGGCCGAAGCGAGCTGCTAGTGGCCCCGGCCGGCAGCAGCGGCTCGGTCCGCTGGCGTGCGTCGGCACCCGGGCCGGGCCTGACCTTCAGGTCGCGCGCGTCGAGCGGCTCGCCGCAGTGCGCGCAGCGCAGCTCGGGGTCGGCGTCGTGGCCGCAGGACGCGTGCACGAGCACCCGCGGCGGGCCGGCGGCGACGGCCCGCGCCGAACCTCCAGCCGCGACCTCTCTAAGCCTGGATCAACCGATCAATCGTGGCGCCGCGAGAATCGGTGGATCCAGGCTAGGCCGCGCGCACGGGCGCTCAGCGCTTACGCGCCTGGCCGGCGACCACGCTCTCGGAGACCGTACCGCCGCCGAACTTGCGCTGGATCGTGCTGGCCGGACCGGGGGCCAGCCCCGCGAGGGCCGCGCCGGCGCGCAACATGAGCGGGGCCACGTCCACTTCCGCCCGGTTGCGCTCGATCGCCTCCACGACCGCGCGCGCGACGTCGCCGGGCCGCTTGGTGCCGAGGTACGGCGGGAGCCTCGCGCCCGAGTCGTGGAACATGCCGGCCTCGCTGATGAACCCGGGCAGCACGACGGAGACGCCGACGCCGTGGCGGGCGAGATCCTGCTGCGCTCCCAGCGCGAAGCCGCGCAGCCCGAACTTCGTGGCCGAGTAGACCGCGGTCCCCGGGCTGGCCGCCTTGCCCGACAGCGAGGAGACGAACACCAGGTGTCCACGCCGGCGCGCCACCATGCCGTCCATGAGCCGCCGCGCGAGCACCATGGGCGCCCGGAGGTTCACGCTCAGCGCGTGGTCGATCTCCTCGACGCTGAACTTATCCAGCCGGCCGCCGGCCGATATGCCGGCGTTGGCCACCAGGATGTCGATCTCGCCGGCGCCGGTCACGAGCCGCTCGACCGCCGCCGGATCGGCGAGATCGCATGCGAGCGCGCGCCCGTTCACCTCGGTCGCGAGCGGCTCGAGCACCTCGGCTCTCCGTCCGGTCAGGACGAGCTCGCCGCCGCGCTCGGCCAGTGCGCGGGCGATCGCCCGGCCGAGCCCGCCCGTCGCGCCCGTGAGCAGGACGCGCGCGGCCTCGATCCTCACGCGAAGACCGCCACCGTGGCCGTGAAGCTGTGCAGGAAGTACTCGCCGCCGACGGGCCCGATCTCGCCCGCGGCGAAGAACCCCGCCGTCGGCGCGCCGGCCAGCGCATCGGACACCGCCTCCGCGTCGTGGTCGGCATGCCCGAACATCTCGCGCCCGCGGCCGTTGCAGGCGAACACGAGCGCGCCGGCCGGGGCGCGCCCGCCGAGCGCGGCCATGCGGACCGAGAGCGCCTCGCGCAGGTCGCGATCGGCGCTCGCGGCGTCGCGGGCGTGCAGGCGCACGACCTGGCCCGGGTGCACGTCGGCGGCGACCGCCACCTGCCCGGTCGCGGGGTCGGCGCCGACCAGGCCGCGGACCAGGAAGTCGCCCTGCACGTAGTCGGGCTTGTTCGAGTCGACCACGATGCCCATGAGCAGGCCGCCCTGCACGAGCCGGAGGTCCTCGGGCGGCAGCCCCTCGATCGTCTCGCGCAGCTTCTCGAGCGCCGGCCGCCCGGCCAGCTCGCCGATCACGTGGCCCTCGGCCGCCGTGATCGTGAGCTCCGGCCCGATCGGCGACGCTCCCTGCGACACCATCGGCAGCACCTCGACGCCGTCGAGCCGCACCCCGACCGCGCCCTCACCGACCACCTCGTCGCCGGCGAACAGGACCGCCTCGTCGTCGAGCGTGCGCCCGGACGCGAGGCCACCGAGCAGCGGCATCATCGGCGCCGACTCCGACAGGAAGCGCAGCACGGCGTCGGTCGGGAATGTGACGGGGTCGGCGAGCAGGATCGCGCCCGCGGCGCCCGAGAGGTCGGCCATGCCGGTCAGCGCGCCGGTGCCCTCCTCGATCTCCTCGACCGAGGCGTGGAACGTCGCCGCCGTGCCGTCGCCGAGGCTCGCGGCCCATACCGAGACCGCCGTGCCGTCCTCGACCTCGCGCCGGGGGCCGATCACGCCGCCCGCGCCGCAGCCGATCAGCTGGTCGGGCGTGAGCGCCTCATGGACGGCCTCGAGCGTCGCTTCGGGCGCCGCCAGGTGCGCTCCCGACGCGAACACGATCGCCAGGTCGCACGGCGCGCCCTCGAGCAGCCCGCAGGCGGCCGACGCCGCCTCCAGGGCACCGCTGCGCGCGTCGGGGGACAGCGAGAGGCCGGTGCCGATCCGGACGGGCATCAAAGAGTGACGATACTGCCCGCCGTGCCCGGGTCCAGCGCACTCCCGGTCATCGCGGTCTTCGGCCCAACCGGCGTGGGGAAGACGGCGGTGGCGATCGCGCTCGCCGAGCGGCTGCGCGCCACGGGGGAGGACCCGGTGGCGGTGTCGGCGGACGCGCTGCAGGTCTACGCGGGCCTCGAGGTCCTCACCGGCGCCGCCTCGGCGGAGGAGCGGGCGCGGCTGGAGCACCGGCTCGTAGGCTTCCTGCCCGTCACCGCGACGTTCTCGGCCGGCGCTTATGCGCGCCGCGCGCACGCCGAGATCGACGGGCTGCTCTCCGAGGGCCGGCGCCCGATCGTGGTCGGCGGGACAGGGCTCTACCTGCGGGCGGCGCTCGCCCACCTCGACCTACGCCCCCCCGTCGCGCCGGCGATCCGGCGGCGCTGGACGCGCGCGCTGCAGATCCGCGGGGCCGAGGCGCTGCACGCCGAGCTCGACCAGCGCGATCCGGAGGCCGCGCGCGGCATCCCGTCCACCGACGGCCGGCGCGTGGTCCGCGCGCTCGAGCTGCTCGACGCCGGCCAAAGCCCGCCGCCGCCGGCCGGCGCGCCCTCGCAGCTGTGGACCGCCGAGACCCGCCACCCGACGCTGCTGGCGGCGCTCGTGATGGATCGCGCCGCGCTCGTCGAGCGCATCGACGCCCGCATCGACGCCATGCTCGCGGCCGGCGCGCAAGACGAGGTCAAGGCCGCCGACGCCGCCGGGGCCTCGGCCACCGCCCGCCGCGCGCTCGGGTTCGATGAGCTGCTGAGCGGCGACATCGAAGCCATGCGCACCCGCACCCGCCGCTACGCCAAGCGCCAGCTCACGTGGCTGCGCAAGCTGCCCGGCGCGCACATCATCGACGTCACCGGCCGCGCCCCCGCGGACGTCGCGGCCGCCATTCACGGCATGATCTGAGCCCCGTGCGGTTCGAGAAGTGGCAGGCGCTGGGCAACGACTACCTCATCCTCGAGGGCGCGGCGCCGACCCCGGCGCAGGTGCGGCGGCTGTGCGACCCCCACTTCGGCCCGGGGGGCGACGGCGTCCTGGTGCTGGGCGCGGCCGACGCCCCGGGCTACGTCGCGCGGCTGCGGATCTTCAACCCCGACGGCTCGGAGGCGGAGCTGTCCGGCAACGGCGCCCGCGAGGCGATCCTGTACCTGCGCCGCGCCGGCTGGACGAGCGCCGACACGTTCTCGATCCAGACGCTCGCGGGGGAGATCCGGCCCACGATCACCGGCCCCACGACCTGCCGGGTCGACATGGGGCGCGCCGCGCTCGCCTCGGAGCACTTCCCGTCCGGCCCGCCCGACGGCCGCGGCGAGCTCACCGCCGCCGGCCGCCGCTGGCCCTTCCAGCACGTGGCGATCGGCAACCCGCAGTGCGCGATCCGGCTCGATGACCGCAAAGAGCTCGAACGACTGGATCTTCCCGCGATCGGCCCGGAGATCGAGCGCGCGCCGGTGTTCCCGAACCGCACGAACGTGTCCTTCTGGTGCGAGCTGGCGCCCGACGCGATCCGCGCGCGGATCTTCGAGCGCGGCGTGGGCGAGACGCTGTCCTCCGGCACCGGCGCATGCGGCGCCGCGGTCGCCCGCGTGGTCCGCGGCGGCGACTCGCCGGTCACCGTGCGGCTCGACGGCGGCGAGCTGGAGGTCGACGTCGACGAATCCCTGCATGTCGACCTGACCGGCTGGGCAGTGCCCGTCTACCGTGGCGAGCTGAGCGCGGAGCTCGTCGCCGACCTGGAGCGCGTGACATGAACGGAGGCCGTGGATGCTGCTGGTGACCGGAGCGACGGGCACGACTGGGCTGGAGGTCCTGCGCGCGCTGAAGGCCCGTGGCGCGGAGGCGCGCGCGCTCATCCACGACGAGTCCAAGGCGGGCGCGCTCGAGGAGCTCGGCGTCGAGCACGTGACCGGCGACCTGGGCGACCCGCGCACGCTGACGCCGGCGCTGGAGGGCGTCGAGCGCGCGTACCTGGTCTGCCCGGTCAGCCCGATGCAGTCCGAGCTCGAGCAGACGTTCCTCGAGACCGCCAAGGCGGCCGGCGTCAAGCACGTCGTGAAGCTGTCGATCATCGGCGCGTCCCCCGAGGCGCCGCTGCGCTTCGCCCGGGCGCACGCGAACGTCGAGCAGGCCCTGCGCGAGTCGGGGATGGCGTGGACGCTGCTGCGTCCCAACGGCTTCATGCAGAACACGCTCGCCTGGGGCGCCCAGGTGCAGGACGGCACCTTCTACTCGCCGGTCCCCGACGCCGCGTTCACGATCGTCGACGCGCGCGACGTCGCCGAGGTCGCCGCGCTCGCGCTCACCGAGGACGGCCACGCCGGCAAGGCCTATGGCCTCAGCGGCCCGGAGGCGGTCTCCTACCGCGACCAGGTGCGCCGCGTGTTCGCGGTCGCCGACCGGGAGGTCAACATCGAGGAGGTCCCCGTCGACGCCGTCAAGCGCGAGCTCGTCCGCGCAGGCGTGCCGCCCTGGAACGCCGAGGGCCTGGCCGAGCTGCTCGAGCTCTACGCGAGTGGCGGCGCGACGATGGTCACCTCCGGCGTGCAGGACGCGCTCGGCCGCGAGCCCCGCGACCTCGACGCGTTCGCCCGCGACCACGCGGACGCGTTCAAAGGGGACTGACCCGTTCGCCTCCGCGCGAACCTAAACGGGGTCTGACCCCGTTTAAGCTGCGGGGCATGACGATCAGCGGCGGCGCGTGGGGCGCCGGGCTCGCGACGTTCGCGGGCGAGCGCATCCTGGAGACGTTCTATCCGCGGCCCGTGCTGGGCCTCGACGGCGCGCCGGAGGGCGAGGGGACGCGCGAGGTCGAGCCGGGCGCGCACGGGCTGCCGGCCGGCGGACCGGACGCACGCCGCGGCGTGCGCGTGGCGCCGGTGGTCACGGTGATCGGAGACCTCGGCGCGCCGCCGGCGGACGCGCCCGACGCCTACCTGCGCCTGCACCTGCTCTCGCACCGGCTCGTGCGCCCGCACGATGTGAGCCTCGCGGGGATCTTCGGCGTGCTGCCGAACGTCGCGTGGACGAGCCAGGGGCCGGTGGATCCCGGCGCGCTGACCGACGTACGGCTGCGCTTCCGCGCCGACGGCGTGCCGCTGGAGGTCCACTCCGTGGACAAGTTCCCGCGCATGACCGACTACGTGGCGCCGCCCGGCGTGCGGATCGCCGACGCTGATCGCGTGCGGCTCGGCGCCTACCTGGCCGAGGGCACGACGGTGATGCACGAGGGGTTCGTGAACTTCAACGCCGGGACGCTCGGCGCCTCGATGGTGGAGGGCCGGATCTCCGCCGGCGTCGTGGTCGGCGACGGCTCGGACGTCGGCGGCGGCGCCTCGATCATGGGCACGCTGTCGGGCGGCGGGACGACGGTGATCTCGATCGGCGAGCGCTGCCTGCTGGGCGCCAACTCGGGCCTCGGGATCCCGCTCGGCGACGAGTGCACGGTCGAGGCCGGGCTCTACCTGACCGCCGGCACGCTCGTGACGCTGCCCGACGGCGAGGTCGTCAAGGCGCGCGAGCTGAGCGGCGCGAGCGGCCTGCTGTTCCGCCGCAACTCCCGCACCGGCGCCGTCGAGGCGCTGGCGCGCTCCGGGAGCTGGGCGGGGCTCAACGTGGCACTCCACGCAAACGAGTGACGATCCCCGCCGCGCGCTCGCACTCCGCGAGCGTCGGCACCAGCGCCAGGCGCAGGAAGCCCGCCCCGGCGGGGCCGAAGAACGAGCCCGGGGCGAGCACGACGCCCGCCTCGAGCAGCTCGGCCGCCAGCGGCTCGGCGCGGGCGCCGCCGGCCAGCCACAGGAAGAACGTCGCGTCGCCGCCGGCGTGGCGCAGGCCGATCGCCTCCAGCGCCGGCAGCAGCACGTCGCGCTTGGCCCGGTAGCGCTCGCGCACCTCGCGCACGTGCGCCTCGTCGCCCCAGGCGGCGATCGCCGCCCGTTGGACGAACTCCGGCGGCGCGACGCCCACGTTCGGCCGGTAGCGCTTCAGCGCCGCCACGATCTCCGGGTCGCCGGCGACGAACCCCGAGCGGTAGCCCGGCATCGAGGAGCGCTTGGACAGCGTGTTGAACACCGCGACCCGCGAGCGGTCCTCCAGTTGCAGCGCCGACGCCGGCGGCTCGGCCCCGAAGTAGAGCTCCGAGTAGGCCTCGTCAGACGCGACCACGAACCCGTGCCGGCGCGCCAGCGCCGCCGCCCGCTCATAGAGCTCGAGCGGCGCGGTCGCCGCCGTCGGGTTGTTCGGGTAGTTCAGCCACAGGATCGCCACCCGGTCCCAGGCGTCGATGGCGTCGAGGTCGGGCAGGAAGCCGTTCTCCTCGGCGAGCGGCAGCGGCAGCACCTCCTTGCCGGCGAACGCCGCCCCCCGCTCGTAGACCGGATAGGCGGGCGTCGGGATCGCGACCAGGTCGCCGTCGAGCACCTGGGCGAGGTGGAACACCGCCTCCTTGGAGCCGAACGTCGGGATGATCTCGGTGTCGGGGTCCAGCGCGGCCCCGAAGCGCCGCTGCGCCCACGCCGCGATCGCCGCGCGCAGCTCCGGTAGACCCTCGGCGGCCGGATAGGTGGAGAGTGGCACGAGCGCGTCCACGAGCGCCTCCCGGATGAACGCGGGCGTCTCCTCGCGCGGCTCGCCGACGCCGAAGTCGATCACCTCCACGCCGGCCGCCTCGAGCCGCCGCTTGCTCTCCGCGAGGCGGACGAACGGGTACGTGGTCATCCCGCGCAGCACGGGGGAGAGGCGCACGCTCATGCGGCGAACCGCTCCAGCACGCGGTGAGCGTGCACCAGCGCGGCCACGTCGACCGACTCGTCGCGCCGGTGCGCCTGCGCCGGCGCGCCCGGGCCGAAGTTGACCGCCGGGTAGCCGGCGGCCGCGAACTCCGCCACCGGGGTCCACGCCTGCTTGGGCGCGACCGCCAGCTCGCCGGCCTCGATCAGCCGCCGCGCCAGCGGATGGTCGAGCGCCACCGGCGCCGAGCCGGAGTTGCCCTCGACCCGCAGCTCGCCGAGCCCGCCGCACAGCTCGCGCACGCGCGCCTCCGCCTCCCGCGGCGAGCGCCCCGGCGCGTAGCGGAAGTTGACGTGGCAGGTGCACTCGTCGGGGATCACGTTGCCCGCGATCCCGCCGGCCACGCGCGTCACCGACGCCACCTCGTGGAACGTCAGCCCGTGGAAGGCGACCGGCACGGCCGGCGCCGATGCCAGCAGCGCGATCCCGATCGCGGCGCGGTGGATCGCGTTGTCGGCGTGCCAGGGCCGCGCCGAGTGCCCGGAGCGCCCGCGGAACGTCCAGACGGCGTTCAGGTTGCCCAGGCAGCCGGCGTGAAGCTCGCCGCCGGTCGGCTCCATCACGACCACGAAGTCCGCCTCGACCGGCGAGCGCTCCAGCAGCGGCGCCAGCGCGCTCTCCTCCGACGGCAGCTCCTCGCGCGGGAAGAACAGCGCCGCGTACGGCGCGCCGGCGAGCACCAGCTCGGCCATCACCGCCAGCGCGCCCTTCATGTCGCTCGCGCCGAGCCCGTGGACGCGCTCGCCGTCGCGCCGCCCCGGCACGTTGCCCTGCACCGGAACCGTGTCCAGGTGCCCGGCGAGCAGCACGCGCGGCCGCGTGCCGGCGGGGCGCGCCAGCAGGCAGCCGTCGCCGAGATCCTCCACCTCCGCGCCGCCGGCGCGCAGCGCGCCGGCGAGATGCGCCGCCAGCGCCGCCTCCGAGCGCGATTCGGACGGGATGTCGATCAGCTCGAGGGTACGGGCGGCCAGCCGCTCGGCCAGGTCGGTCACGGCGGGGACATTAGAATGGGACATCTTGGAGCGCACTCGTAACGGCCGCACATCAGAATCCCGGTACGCCCAGCCGCCGAAGCCCGGCCGGGCCAAGCAGCGAGCGTTCTGCATCGCCGCCGTCGAGGGCGAGGACCTGGCGGAGCTGGGCGAGCTGCTGCGCACGGCCGGCGTGGCCGTGGCCGGCGAGCTGGTCCAGCCGCGCGAGCGCCCGCACCCCAACCTCTATCTCGGGCCCGGCAAGGTCGAGGAGCTCAAGCCGCTGCTGGCCCAGGTGGACGCCAACGTCGTCGTCGCCGACGACGAGCTGAGCCCGCGCCAGCAGCGCAACCTCGAGAAGGCGCTCGGGATGGCGGTGATCGACCGCACGACGGTGATCCTGGACATCTTCGCCGGCCACGCCCACACCGCCGAGGGCAAGCTGCAGGTCGAGCTGGCGCAGCTCGAATACAACCTCGCCCGCATGCGCGGCCTGTGGACGCACCTCGAGCGCCTCGGCGCCGGCAGCGTGGGCGGCATCGGCACCCGCGGACCGGGCGAGACGCAGATAGAGACCGACCGCCGCCTCGCGCGCGACCGCATCTCCGCGCTGCGCCGCCGGCTGGACCACGTGCGCTCCACGCGCGCCGTCATGCGGGCCGAGCGCGAGCGCGCGCACCTGCCCAACGTCGCGCTCGCGGGCTACACGAACGCCGGCAAGTCGACGCTGCTCAACCACCTCACCGGCGCCAGCGTCGGCGTCGGCGACCGGCTGTTCCACACGCTCGACCCGACGACTCGCACGCTGCGCCAGGAGGGCCGCACCTACCTGCTGACCGACACCGTCGGCTTCATCCGCAAGCTGCCGCACCAGCTCGTCGACGCGTTCGGCGCCACGCTTGAGGAGACCCGGCTCGCCGACCTCGTGCTCCACGTGGTCGATGCCAGCGCGCCGGAGGAGGAGCTGCTCGCGATGACCCGCGCGGTGGAGGACGTGCTGGAGGAGATCGGCGCCGGCGAGCGCCCGCGCGTGCTCATCCTCAACAAGGCCGACCTGCTGGACGCCGAGCGCCGCCGCGAGCTGGACTTCCGCCATCCCGACGCCGTGCTGGTGTCGGCCGTCACCGGCGAGGGGCTGCCGGAGCTCGGCGAGCGGATCGCCGCCGAGTTCGAGCGCACGCTGCGCGACGTCGAGCTGCTGGTGCCGTTCGCCGACGGCGGCACGCTGTCCGAGCTGCACGACGTGGCCGGCGACCTCGAGCGCACCGACACCGCCGAGGGCGTCCACGTGACCGCCCGCCTGCCCGCGGTGATGGCCGAGCGGTTCGACCGCTACGCGGTCAACGGGGACCGGCGGGAATGATCCTCAGCGTCCGCCGGCTCGACCCGGCGGCCGAGCTGCCCCGCCGTGCGAATCCCGACGACGCCGGCTACGACCTGTGCGCGCTGGAGCGCCACACGCTCGCGCCGGGCGGCCGCGCCAAGGTCCGCACCGGCATCGCGATCGAGCTGCCGGCGCGCCACGCCGGGCTGGTCCTGCCGCGCTCCGGCCTGGCCGCCGAGCACGGCATCGCCCTGGTCAACGCCCCGGGCCTGATCGACGCCGGCTATCGCGGCGAGATCGTGGTCCTGCTCCTGAACACCGATCGCGACACGCCGTTCACCGTCGAGCCGGGGATGCGGATCGCCCAGCTCGTGATCGCGCCGGTCGCCACGCCCGACGTCGTCGAGGTGCAGGAGCTCGCGGCCAGCGTCCGCGGCTCCGGCGGCTTCGGCTCAAGCGGGAGCTAGCAGCACCCAGCCGGCCAGCGCCACGAAGTGCGCGACGGCGGCGGCGATGACGAACGCGTGGAAGACCTCGTGGAAGCCGAACGTGAGGGGCCACGGGTCGGGCCGGCGGGCGGCGTAGATCAGCGCGCCGGTCGTGTACAGCACGCCCCCGGCGGCGAACAGCGCCAGCGGCGCGGCGGGCAGCCTGCCGACCAGCTGCGGCAGCGCCGGGACCGCGACCCACCCGACCGCCACGTAGCAGCCGGCGACGAGCACGCGCGGGGCGGCGATCCAGGCGACGCTGAAGACCACGCCGCCGGCGGCGCCCGCCCACACGAGGCCGAGCACGATCCAGCGGACCGTGCCCGACAGCACGAGCAGGCACACCGGCGTGTAGCTCGCGGCGATGAAGACGAAGATCGTGCTGTGGTCGATCCGCCGCAGCAGCGGGCGCCAGCGCGGGTCCCAGCGCCAGCGGTGATAGAGCGCGCTGCCGCCGAACAGGGCGCACAGCCCGGCGCCATAGACGATCGCCGCGGCGCGCGCCGTCCCCCCGCGGGCGAGGACGACGACCACCGCGGCCGCCAGCAGCGCGGCCCAGAACGCCACGGCGTGCGAGACGCCGCGCAGACGGGGGACGTCGGCCATCCCCCGAGGATGACAGCGCGGGCTACTTGACCAGGCCGGTCTCCTGCAGGTACTCCTTCGCGACCTCCGCGGGCTCCTTCTTGTCGAGATCCACGCGCGCGTCCAGCTCCTGCATCGCGTCGTCGGTGAGCGGCTTCTGGATCAGGTCGATCGTCTTGGCGAGGTCCGGCCCCGCCTTGTCGGCGACCGCCTGGCGCATCACCAGCGTCGAGTTGTAGGGCGGGAACATGCCCTTGTCGTCCTCGAGCAGGACCTCCTTGTTGCGCTTGATCTGCGGGTCCGTGGTGAAGACGATCGACACGTCGGCGCGGCCGGAGCTCAGCACCTCATGGCGCTGCTCGATCGCGACGGGGACGAACTTCTTGAACTTCAGGCCGTAGATCTTCTGCAGCCCCAGCAGGCAGTCCATGCGCTTGCGGCACTCGGGCGAGCCGTAGAGCGTGAGGTCCTGCGACTTGCCCTCGAGGTCGGAGATGTTCTTCAGCCCCAGCTTGTTCGCCGTCTCCTGGGTCACGGCGACCTCGTTGGAGTCCGTGAACGGCGTGGGCGGGAACGCGACCAGGCTCTCCTTCGCGAACCCGGCCTTGGCCTCCTCGTAGGCCTGTTGCGGGTCCTTGGGCAGCTCCGATGCCGCCTTGCCGAAGAACGACAGCAGCGCGGTGCCGGTGTACTCCGGGTACGCGTCGATCTTGCCGGTCTTCAGCGCCTGGTGCGCGATGTCCTGGTCGCCCAGGTTGAGATCCGTCGTCGTCGTGTAGCCGGCGGCCGCCAGCCCCTGGGCGAAGATCTCGCCGAGCACCTTCTGCTCGGTGAAGTTCTTCGAGCCGATCTTGATCGACACCTTCGCGTTGGCGGCGTTCTTCTGGATCTGGCCGCCCGCCTCGGTCGCCTTGGGCGTGGAGGTCTGCTTGCTCGACGACTCGTTGTCGTCGCCGCAGGCGGCCACCGCGACGACGACGAGCGCTGCGGCGATGAGCGATGTAAGCGATCTCATGGCGCGGTCTGGATCCTCCTCTTAGTGACTCCGAACCGAATACGGGCGGTGGCGCCGGCTCCGCGCTCGAGCTTGACGCCGGTCGGGGTTACCGCGCGTTGGACGGCCGACAGGCCGACCTCCGCGGCGATCGCCAGGGTGGCGACGATGATCGAGGCGCCCACCTGGCCGGGGCGCCCGTAGACGGCGAACGCGGTCAGCGGATCGCCGAGCGTGACGACCCCGACGAGGGGCGCGATCGTCGCGGTGGCGATGACGTTGACCGTCGATGTCTTGATGCCGCCGAAGATCAGCGGCAGCGCCAGCGGGAGCTCGACCGAGCGGACGATCTGGGAGTCCGAGAGCCCCATGCCGCGCGCGGCGTCGACCGCGTCGCGGTCGACCTGCCGGACGCCCACGTAGGCGTTGGTCAGGATCGGCGGGATCGCCAGCAGCGCGAGCGCCATCGTGACGGTGACGAACTCGGGCGTGGAGGCGAAGAAGGCGTAGAAGAACGCGATCAGCGCCACGCTGGGGACCGCGCGCCCGACGTTGGAGGTCGAGATCGCGAGGAACGAGCCCCTGCCGGTGTGGCCGAGCGCGAGCCCGAGCGGCAGCGCGACGAGGATCGCGATGCCCATCGCCGCGCCCGTCAGCTCGAGGTGCGTCCACAGCAGCGAGAGGTTGTTCGCGCCGCCCACCTCGGCGCCCGCCTTGGAGTGGCGGGCATGGAAGATGAACTCGAACCCGTCGCCGAAGTCGCCCAGGAACGCGAGCGTCGTGGTCATGCCGTCGCCCTCATCCACGGCGTGAGCGCCTTCTGGACGCCGAGCACCAGGAGGTCGAGGACGACGGCGAGCAGCACGCACAGCCCGCCGGCGACGAGCACGTTGGAGCGGAAGTTCACCTGGTCGAAGATCGCGCCGCCGAGCCCGCCGGCGCCGGCCAGGAACACCAGCGCCGCGAGGCCGACCGTCGTGGTCACCGCGATCCGCAGGCCGGCCAGGATCTCCGGCAGCGCGAGCGGCAGCTCGACGCGCCACAGCAGCTGGCGCGGCGTGAGCCCCATGCCGCGGCCCGCGTCCCGCGCCTCGGCGGGCACGCCCTCCAGGCCCGTGATCACGTTGCGGAAGATGATCAGCAGCGTGTAGGCGACCAGGGCGATGATCGCGGTCGTCTTGCCGCGGCCGGTGAGCGGCAGCAGCAGGAAGAAGAACGCGACGCTGGGGATCGTGTAGAGCACGCCGGTGACCTGCACGATCGGGGCCACGAGCCAGCGGCGGCGGTGCGCCAGCAGCGCGAGCGTGAACGCGATCACGAACCCGATCGCGACCGAGATCAGCGTCATCTCGATGTGCTCGAGCAGCGGCGTCTTGTAGCGGTCGAGGTTGTCGGCGATCCAGCCCGGGCAGACGCCGTTGCGGTCCACGCACGAGTCGCTGGCGCGCCTGTGGATCTCCAGCTGGGCGAACAGCTCAGTCATGGTCGCTCCCGACGACCTGGGCCAGCAGCTCGATCGAGAGGACGCCCGCCACCTGGCCGTCGCCGTCCACGACGGGCCCGTACAGGCTCTCATGGGCCAGCAGGTCCGACAGCGCGTCACGCAGCACGTCGTCGAGCTCGACCACCGGCTCGGGCCCAGAGCGCAGCTCTTCCGCGACGCGGTCGCCGACGAGCGCGCGGTCGGCCAGCCAGCCGCGCGGCCGGCCGGCGCCGTCGACCAGCAGCGCGATCGGGACGTCGGCGGCCTCGAGCTTGCGCCGCGCCTCGGCGACCGGCTCGCCCGCCCGCACCAGCGCCGCCGTCCACAGGTCCACGTCGCGCACGCGCTGCAGCGCGAGCCGCTTGAGCGCGCGGTCGGCGCCGACGAAGTCCTCCACGAACGGGTTCGCGGGGCTCATCAGCAGCTCGGCCGGCGGCGCGTACTGGGCCAGCCGGCCGCCCTCCTGCAGCACCGCGATGCGGTCGCCCATCTTGATCGCCTCGTCGATGTCGTGGGTGACGAAGACGACGGTCTTGCGGATCTCCGCCTGCAGGCGCAGGAACTCGTTCTGCAGGCGCTCGCGGTTGATCGGGTCGATGGCGCCGAACGGCTCGTCCATCAGCATCAGCGGCGGGTCGGCGGCGAGCGCGCGGGCCACGCCCACGCGCTGGCGCTGGCCGCCCGAGAGCTGCGCCGGGTAACGCTCGGCCATCTCGTGCCGAAGCCCGATCAGCTCGAGCAGCTCGTGCACGCGCGCCGCGGTGCGGCGCCGGTCCCAGCCGAGCAGCCGCGGGACGGTCGCGATGTTGTCGCCGATGGTGCGGTGCGGGAACAGCCCGATCTGCTGGATCACGTAGCCGATCTCCCGCCGCAGGTCGTCGGCGTCGCGCGCGCGGACGCTGCGCCCGCCGACCAGGATGTCGCCGTCGGTGATGTCGATCATCCGGTTGACCATCCGCATGGCGGTCGTCTTGCCGCACCCGGACGGGCCGACCAGCACGCAGATCTCGCCCGCCGGCACGGTCAGCGAGAGCGCGTCGACGGCCGGGTGGTCCGAGCCGGGATAGCGCTTCGTCGCGGCGGCGAACTCGAGGTCGACGGCCTGGCGGTAGCCGGACGGCCCCTCGGGCTGGGCGGTGTTGGATTTCGTCACAGAGGAGCCCAGGGGGCGGAAGGGGCGGATGCCACCGAACGCGGGTGGGCGCCCGTACCCCGTGGTGCGCCTCAAAGGCCCGCGGCGCGCCGCGCGGCGGCATGCGCCGCGTCCTCGAGGGCGTCGTCCAGCGGCGCGAGCTCGGCCTCGTCGCGGCCGAGGGCGGTGGCCGTGAGCCAGTCCGCGAACCAGGCGTTCTTGGGCAGCAGCGGGCCGTGCAGGTAGGTGCCTATGACGGTCCCGCGGCGCACGCCCTCGTAGCCGGACCGGCCGTCGTTGCCGTGGCCGCGCAACACGCGGCCCAGCGGGCGCTCGCCGGCGCCCAGCCGCGTGCGGCCGCCGTGGTTCTCGAAGCCCGCGAGCACGCGCGGCGCGCCGTCGAGCTGCACCTCGATGGCGACGTTGCCGATCAGCCGCGGGCCCTCCTCGCGCACGGTCTCGAGGTCGACGAGCCCGATCCCCGGCAGCCGCTCGCCGCCCAGCTCGTAGCCGTGGCCGAGCAGCTGGTAGCCGCCGCAGACCGCGAACACCACCGCGCCGCGCGCCGCCGCCGCGTGGATCGCGTCGCGCTTGATGGTGGCGAGGTCCTCGGCGCACAGCGCCTGGTCGCGATCCTGGCCGCCGCCGATGTAGAGGAGGTCGTGCGCGTCGGGGTCGAGCGCGTCGCCGATTCCCGCCCCGTGCAGCTCGAAGCCGATCCCGCGCCAGGCGCAGCGGCGCTCGAGCAGCGCGAGGTTGCCGCGGTCGGCGTAGATGTTCATCAGGTCCGGATAGAGCGCGCACACGCGCAGCGCGTCAGCCACGGAAGACCACCGCCAGCGAGGCGACGTGCTCGTCGGTCTCGGGGATGATCCGCAGCTCCTCGGCCTCGAGGCCGTGGGCGGCGCCCTCCTCGGCGAGGCCGGCCGGCGTGACCGTCGCCAGCCGGATGCTGTCGGGCTCGGTGGTGCACGTCCCGTCCGGCGCGATCATGTGCCGCAGGCGCTCGATCCGCGCGGCGCCGTCCTCGGGCCGGATGGCGACCGGCTGCGAGACGAAGCGCCAGCCCTCGACCTCGCCCAGGTCCGGCCTGGGGAGCGGCAGCGCGGCCTCGAACGCCTCCAGCTCGAACGCGATCGCGAGCGCCACGCGCCCGCCGGGAACGAGCGCCGCGCGCGCGCTGGCGAAGAAGCCCGCGCGGGCGGCGGCGTCGGGCAGCAGCTGGATCGTCTGCATCGGCACCGCGACGAGCCCGAAGCCGGAGAGCTCGAAGCGCGCGGCGTCCGCGGTCACCGTCGGGATCGTGAGGCCCGCGCGGCGGGCGCGGTCCGTGAGCTCCGCCAGCAGCTCCGGGTCGCGGTCGAGCGCGGTCACGGCGTGGCCGTCGTGCGCGAGCCGCAGGGCGACGCGCCCGGTGCCGGCGCCGACGTCGAGCACGCCGCCGGGCGCCGCGCGCGCGAGCTCGCCCCACAGCGGCAGGTCGGCCGCGTAGCGGCCGCACTCCACCTCGTGCCACATCAGGTGCGGCGACACCGGCGGCGCGACGGTCATCGCCAGTAGGCCTCCGCCTGCCCGCGCCGGGTGAGCAGCTCGCGCAGGGCGAGCAGGGCGGTGTAGGTGGGGACGACGTAGAGCGCGCCGCCGCCGCCGGCCAGCGCGGCGCCGAGCGCCTCCTCGGGGTCCTCGACCACGGCGATGCGCTCGGCCGGCAGGCCGGCGTACTTCATCCGCAGCGCGAGCTCCGCCGCGCGCGTGCCCGAGCAGGTCATCCGGCGCACGTTCGGGACCAGCAGCTCCCAGTCGGCGTCCCACACCCACGACACGTCGCGCCCGTCGGCGATGCCGTCGTTGAGGACGCCGAGAAGATCCAGCCCGGGCCCCTCGAGCGCGAGCGTGCGCAGCACCTCGTTCGCGCCGGCCGGGTTCTTCACGAGCAGGATCGAGGCCGGGCGTCCGCCGAGGTCGAGCGTCTCCGCCCGCCCGAAGGCGGGCGCGACGGCGGCGAGGCCGGCGGTCACGTCGTCGAGCGGCAAGCCGAGGTCGAGCGTGAGGGCCGCGGCGCCGAGCGCGTTGTAGACGTTGTAGAGGCCGGGCAGCGGCAGCTCGACGGAGCGCTCGCCGTCCGGCGCGCGGAGGGTGAAGGCCGCCGAGCGGATGCCGTTGAGCGTCACGCCGGCGGCGACGACGGAGGGCTGCGGCCGCTCCTGGCCGCAGTGCGGGCAGCGGTAGCGGCCGAGGTGTGCGAGGTAGATCGCCTCGTAGGCGTAGGCGTGGCCGCAGCGGCGGCAGTGCTTGGAGTCCGAGGCGTGCTGGAGCTCCGGGAGCGCCAGCGAGTCGTCCTCGACGCCGAAGTAGGTGGCGCCGCCGCCGCGCCCGAGGTCGGCGACGAGCGGGTCGTCGGCGTTGAGCACGAGGCCCCGGCGCCCGCTCACCACCGCCGCCCAGCGGTCGGCGATCGTCTCGAGCTCGCCGTAGCGGTCGAGCTGGTCGCGAAACAGGTTGCCGAGCAGCAGCGCGCGCGGCTCGAGCTCCTCGACCACGGGGCCGAGCCAGAACTCGTCGACCTCGAAGAGGCCGAGGTCGCCGGTCAGCGCGCGCCCGCCGCGCCGGGCGGCCGACGCGAGCGCGCTCGCCACGCCGCCGGCCAGGTTCGCGCCGGCGCGGTGGTGGACGAGCCGGGCCCCGGTGCGCTCGAGGATGCTGGCGACCATCGCCGCGGTCGTGGTCTTGCCGTTGGTGGCCGAGATGACCACGCTGCCGCGCTCGAGCCGGCGGGCCAGGCGGCCGATCGCGTGCGGCTCCACGCGCGTGAGCACCTTGCCGGGCAGCGAGGTGCCGCCGCCGCGCCCGGCGGTGCGCGCCAGCGTCCCGACCGCCTTGGCGGCGGCCACGCCCGCGGCCAGCCGCATCATCGCGGCGCCACCACCCGCAGCGAGCCCGGCAGTACGCGCACGGTGACCGGCAGCTCCGCGACCGGGTCCCCGTCCGCGTAGGCGGTGAACGGCCGCTCGGCGCGGAAGGAGATCTCGCGCCCGCGGATGATGCGGATCGCCGAGTCGTGCACGTGGGTGCCCTTGAACACGCGCGGGAGCGAGCGCAGGTACGCGCGCTTGCGCTGGTCGCCGATCAGCACGACGTCGAGCAGGCCGTCGTCGAGCGACGCGTCGGGCGCCAGGAACATCCCGCCGCCGAACACCCCTGAGTTGGCCACGGCCACCGAGTACCCGGTGAACGCCAGCCCCTCGCCGTCGACGGTCACCTCCCAGCGCGCCGCGCGCCAGCGGGCGAGCGCGACGAGCACGCCGTAGACGTAGACGGACGGCCCGATCCGGCGCAGGGCGCTGGTGTTGGAGATCTCGCTGACCTCGGAGTCGATCCCGGCCGACAGGATCCCCAGATAGGCGCTGCCGGCCGCCTCGGCGAGGTCGATGCTGCGCTCGCGCCCGTCTTCGAGCAGCTCGCAGGCGGCGACCGGGTCGCGCGGGATCCCGAGCTTGCGCGCGAAGTCGTTGCCGCGCCCGCCGGGGAGCACGGCGAGCACGCCGGCGCCGCCGCGCAGCTCGCCGGCGACCGCGCCGGTCAGCCCGTCGCCGCCCATGGCGGCCACCAGCTCGCCCGCGTCGCGCGCCCCGCGCGCCAGCTCGCGGGCGTGCTCCATCGAGGTCGTGCGCTCGACGCGGAACGGCAGCCCCATGCCCCGCAGCGCGGCCTCCACGCCGGGCAGCAGCCGCGTCGCGCGCCCGCCGCCGGCGTGCGGGTTGACGATCAGGCACACCGGCCCGTCCACTACCCCAGCACCAGCGCCGCCAGCGAGTCCGCGACGTGAGTCGGGCGCGGGTCGGCGGCGTCGGCCTCCGCCCGCGAGGTCGAGCCCGTCAGCACCAGCGCGGAGTCCAGGCCGGCGCGGCGGGCGCCGGCGACATCGATGTCGAGGCGGTCGCCGACGGCCAGGATCCGCCCGGGCCCGAGCCGGTCGCGCGCGGCCTCGTACATCGCCGGCTCCGGCTTGCCGACCGTCCGGGAGGCGCGCCGGCCGGTGGCGGTCTCGATCGCCGCCAGCACCGCGCCGGTGCCGGGCCACGGCCCGTCGGGCATCGGGAACGTGGCGTCACGGGTGGCGCCGATGAGCTCCGCGCCGCGCAGGACGGCCTGTGTCGCGATCTTCAGCTCCTGGAAGCCGAACTGGTCGTGGCCGCCCACTACCACGACGTCGGCGCGGGTCGCGAACGGGGTGCCGTTGACGATCCGCAGGCCCGCCTCGGCGACGTGGTCCACCAGCGCCTGCGAGCCGACCACGAACGCGGTCCCGCGGCCGTTGCGCGCGTCGGCGAGCCAGAACTGCAGCGCGGCGCCCACGCTCACCACCTCGTCCAGCGACGCCTGGAACCCGAGCCGCCACAGCTTGCGCACGAACGCCTCGGGTGCGTGGCGCACGTCGTTGGTGAGGAACAGGACCGACTTGTCCGCTTCCCGCAGGGCCGCCACGGCGCCGGCGGCGCCCGGCAGCGCGTCGTCGCCGAGCCAGACGCAGCCGTCGAGGTCGAGCAGCAGGTGGTCGTAGGGGCGGACGGCGGGAGAGAGCGTCACGGGCAGCGCATTATCCTTGCCCGCCGTGTCCCGCCCGCTCGTGGTCCTCATCGCCGCCGCGGCGCTGCTCGCGGCCGCCTGCGGCGGCTCCGAGGACAAGCAGCCCGCGACGACGCCGGCGCCCAAGCCCGCGGCCACGAAGGAGTGCTCGACGGTGAAGGTCGGCGGGCGCGACCTCGAGCTGTGCAAGCCCGACACGAAGCTCGAGACGGGCAAGAAGTACGTGGCGACGGTCGAGACCGACCGCGGGAGCTTCGAGATCACGCTCGACCCCGAGCGGGCGCCGATCACCGGCGGCTCGTTCCTCTACCTCGTGAGCAAGGGGTTCTTCGACGGCTTGACGTTCCACCGGATCGTCCCGGGCTTCGTGATCCAGGGCGGCGACCCGGCGGGCAACGGCTCCGGCGGGCCCGGCTACTCAGTCGTCGAGCCGCCGCCCGCGGACCTGACCTACGACAAGGGCGTCGTGGCGATGGCCAAGACCGGCGCGGAGCCGCCCGGCACCTCGGGCTCGCAGTTCTTCGTCGTCATCGGCCCCGACGCGGCCCAGCTCCCGCCCGAGTACGCGCTGCTGGGCAAGGTAACCAAGGGCCAGGCGGTGGCGGACAGGATCGGCCGCACGCCGGCCGATCCCAACACGGGCGCGCCGGACAAGCCCGTCAGGATCAGGTCGATCCGGGTCAATACGAGCTAATGCCGTCGCCCGGCGGGCCCGGCGAACTTCTTGCAGGTGAGGGGGAGCCTGGATCGCTGCGGCGGGGGAATCGATCATCGCCGCGCGGGGGTGTGTAAGTCTGGTTCGACCTGGTGGAACTAGATTTACACACACCCTGACACGGCTGATCGAGCATGATCGATCGCGTGTGAGAGGGGGCCATGCGCGGGCTCGCCGACCTCGCCCGATCACTCCCGCGCGGCGAGCAGGTCCGACCCTCACCTCACCTGCCCGCAGTTCGCCGGTCCCGAATCAACGGCCCGAGGGCAGCGCATCCTCGAGCTCGAGCAGCACGCGCTTGCGGGCCGGCCCGCCGCCGTACTTGCCGATCCCGCCCGAGCCGGGCAGCACGCGGTGGCAGGGGACGACGATCGGCACGGGGTTGCGCGCGCACGCCGTCCCGACTGCACGGAACGCGCGCGGGTGGTTCGAGCGCCGCGCCAGCTCTCCGTAGGTCACGACCTGACCGCGCCCGACCTCCCGGTGCAGCGTCTCGAGCACCTCGCGCCGGAACGGGCCTCCGGCAAGGCTGAGGTCGACGGGCAGGTCGAGCCGGTCGCCCACGCCCTCCAGGTAGGCGGAGAGGGCGTCGCGGGTGCTCGCCAGCTCGCGGTCGGAGGCGAGGATGCGGGGCCCGAGCCCGCGCGCCACGCCGGCGAGCAAGCGGTCCTCCGGCTCCTCCTCGAAGCCGATCCGGACCACTCCGCGCTCTCCCTGGACGACGAGGAGGCGGCCGATCGGCGTGGACAGGCGGGTGAAGACGGCGTCGGCCAGGCCTTCGCGCACGGCGGCGGCGGCGATGGACTCGAGGAGGACGTCGGGGAGCGGAGGGGTCATGGCACGTGGTGCTGTCGGAGGGCGCGGACGGCGGTGGATACGCGCTGGCGGGCGGCCACCGGTGAGCAGTCGAGACGGGCGCCGATGCCCTCGTAGTCGAGGTCGT
>JBIOTP010000265.1:0-23701 GCA_044865965.1 Solirubrobacteraceae bacterium | reverse complement strand
CCTCGCGTTCGCGATGGCGTACCGCCTCGGCGCGCGGCTCGCCGGCCCGGCCGCCGGCGCGATCGCCGCCGGCGCGCTGTTCCTGGCCGACGAGTTCATCTTCAACTTCGCGCGCGGCAACTCCGAGGGGATCCTCGTGGCGCTGTGCCTGTGGGCGGTCGAGCGCCACCTCGACGGCCGCCGCCGCGACGCGTTCGCGCTCGGCTTCGCGGCGGCGCTGCTGCGCCCCGAGATCTGGCCGTTCCTCGCCCTCTACGCCCTCTACCTGATCGCCGCCGACTGGCACGGCGCGATCCCGTGGCGCTCCGTCGCGCTCGTGGCAGCAAGCGGCGCCGCGCTGGCGATCCTGTGGTTCGTGCCCGAGTACCTGGGCTCGGGCGACTTCCTGCGTGCCGCCGCCCGCGCGCGCCAGCCGATCCCGCAGTCGGCGGCGTTCGCCGACCACCCGTTCGTGGAGGTCTTCCATCGCTCGTCGTCGGTGCTGTCGCTGCCGGTGCTGGCCGGCGGGGTGCTCGCGATCCTCGTCGCCGCCCTCCGCCGCGACCGGATGCGGCTTGCGCTGGGAGCTGTGGCGGCCGTGCTGATGGTGTCCGTCGCGGCCATGACGCAGGCCGGCTTCGCCGGCAACCTGCGCTACGTCGCGCTGCCGGCGGCGCTCGTGTGCGTGCTCGCCGGAGCGGCCTGGACGGAGCTCGTGACCGGCGCCGCGCGGCGTCTCGGGGTCGTCCCGGCCGCCGCGCTGGCGGCCGTGCTGCTCACGGCGGCGCTGCCGTTCGTGCGCGACGACGTCCACGAGCTCGACGTCAGCGCGCAGCGGATCGTCAACGAGGGGGCGCTGTACGGCTCGGTGCCGGAGGCGATCGCGGCCGGCGGCGGCGAGGCGGCGCTCGAGGCGTGCGGCACCGTCTACACCGGTGCGTTCCAGACCCAGACGGTGGCCTGGTACATGCACCTCCACGAGAACGAGGTGGAGATCTTCGCGTTCCCGCCCGGCACGACCATCACGCCGGGGTACACCGCGCTGGCGCGCGATCCGCGCTTCCCGCCCTACGCCCGGACCCCCAAGTGGAGCCTCGGCTCCTCCTGCCGGCGATGAGCCCGGCGGTAAGCTGAGCTCATGGCCACCTACGCCTCGCGCTCGGCGTGGGAGCTGCGGGCACGGATGGTCACAAGCCAGCGCGTCGCGATCCCCGCCGGCATCGGCGCCCTCGTCGCGATCTCGCTGTTCGTCCGCACACGTGAGCTGGGGATCGGCTTCTGGATCGACGAGGGCCTGTCGGTGGGCATCGCCGACCGGCCGCTCTCGCAGATCCCGCACGCGCTGCGGCTGGACGGCTCGCCGCCCGTCTACTACATGCTGCTGCACTTCTGGCTCGGGCTGGCCGGGCGCTCGGAGGCCGGCCTGCGCTCGCTGTCGCTGCTGTGCGCGCTGCTCGCGATCCCGGCGGCCTGGTGGGCGGCGCGCGCCGTCTTCGGCTCGCGCGCGGCGTGGATCGCGGCCGTCCTGGCGGCCTTCAACCCGTTCCTGAGCCAGTATGCGCAGGAGGCGCGGATGTACTCGCTCGTGGCGCTGCTGGCGATCCCGGCGACGGCGTGCTTCGTGCGCGCCTACGCGCTCGACGCGGTCTCCGACCGCGCCCGCCGCCCGTGGATCGCGGGCTTCTCGGTCAGCGTCGCCGCCGCGCTCTACACGCACAACTGGGCGATCTTCTACACCGTCGGCTGCGGGGCCGCCTGGCTGCTGCTGTGGCGGCTCGCGCCCGGCTGGCGGCGGCGCGAGCTGGTGCGCGACGCGCTGCTGGGCTTCGGCGGCGCCTTCGTCCTGTACCTGCCGTGGGTGCCGACGACGCTCTACCAGGCCGCCCACACCGGCGCGCCGTGGTCGGCGGCGCCGGACCTCGGCGCGCTGGTCGGGGCCCCCGGGCAGCTGCTCGGCCGCATGCCGCAGATCGTGCTGCTGATCACCGCCGGCGCCGGGCTGCTGGCGCTCGTGTCGCGCCGCGACGCCGCGGGGCGGCTCGACGAGCGCGGGCGCGCCGCGGCTGCGCTCGCGATCGTCGCGGTGCTGACGGTGCTGCTCGCCTGGACGCTGTCGCAGCTCTCGCCGGCGTGGGCGAACCGCTACCTCGCGATCGCGCTGCCGCCGTTCCTGCTGCTCGCCGCGGGCGGCCTCGCGGCCGCCGGCCGCCTCGGGCTCGTCGGGCTCCTGCTGGTCGTGATCATGTGGGCGCAGGACGCCGCGCCGGTCGAGAAGAGCAACGTCCGGGCGGTGGCCCACGACATCGGCCCGAGCCTTGCGCCGGGCGATCTGGTCGTCTCGACGCAGCCGGAGACCGTGCCGGTGCTGCACTACTACCTGCCGAAGGGCCTGCGCTACGCGACGCTGACCGGCCGCATGACCGACGTCGGCGTGTGGGACTGGCGCGACGGCGTCGAGCGCCTCGACGCGGCCTCCACGCAGCGCGACCTGCGCCCGCTGATCGACGCGCTGCGGCCGGGCCAGCGGCTCGCGCTGGTGACGCCGATCACGTGGACGGTCAACCGCTGGTCGGCGCCGTGGACGTCGCGGGTGCGGTTCCGCTCCGAGGAGTGGGCGCAGTACGTGTCCAACGACCCGCGGCTGCGGGTCACGGCCGTCCAGCCGCCTGAGTTCACGCCGCCGCGGCCGAACCCGGTGCAGGCGACGGTGCTGGTGAAGATCCGCTAGTCGCCGGCAGCGTGAGCCGGAAGCGCGCGCCGGCGTCGGCGCCGGCGAGCGTCAGCGAGCCGCCCATCAGCTCGGCCAGCTCGCGGCCGATCGCCAGGCCCAGCCCGAAGCCCGCCTCCTCGCCCGCCTCGCGCCCGCGGTGGAAGCGCTCGAAGATCCGGTCGCGCTCGTCGGGCGGGACGCCCGGCCCGCGGTCGGCCACCTCGACGGTGACCCGGCCGTCGGCGGATTCGACGCCGACCGTCACGGGCTCGCCCCGCGGCGCGTAGCGCAGTGCGTTGTCGAGCAGGATCCGGACGACGCGCGCGCAGGCGGCGGGATCGCCGCGCGCCCACGCCGGCTCGGCGGGCGGGGCGACCGCGACGCGCACGTCGCGCTCCGACGCGCGCAGGTCGAACTCGGCCGCCACCGCGCGGGCCAGCTCGCCGAGCTCGACCGGCTCCGAGCGCAGCTGCACCGCGGCGTCGAGCCGCGAGAGGTCGAGCAGCTCGCTCGCCAGCGCCGACAGCCGCCGCAGCTCGCGCCGCGCGCTCATCACCTGCTCCTGCGCGTCCGTGATGTCGAGCCCGTTGCGCAGGTCCTCGTCGAGCAGCTCCATCGTGCCCTGCAGCATCGTCAGCGGCGTCCGCAGCTCGTGCGATGCGGTGGCCACGAACGAGCGCCGGGCTGCCTCCTGGCGGCGGAGCTCCTCCTGCATGCGGGCAAGCGTGCGGGCGAGGTCGCCGACCTCGTCGCGGCCGCTGTCGCGCGGCGCTGGCGCCTCCGGGCCCTCGGCCGCGATCCGCAGCGCGGCGCGCTGCAGGCGGCCGAGCCGGCGCGTCAGCGTCCCCGAGAGCCCGAGCGCGAGCGCGATCGCGACGGCGAGGCCGATCCCGGCGGCGGCCAGCAGCGCGTTGCGGACGATGTTGACGGCGGCGGTGACCTCGGTCAGGCGCCGTTGCGCGACGACCACGCCGGACACCGCGCCGCGCTCGAGCAGCGGCTTCGCGATCGACAGGTCGCCGCCGTCGGCCTCGACGACGGTCCTCCCCTCGAGCAGGGCCTTCACCGCGACGTTCATCGCGTCCTGCTGGGGCAGGCCGTTGTCGGTGTCGTACAGGAAGCCGGGCGCCTCGCCGCTGACGGCCGTCATCGAGGGGTCGAGCACGAGGACGCGGGCGTCGGTGCGCTCGCGCAGCGCGAACGCGGGGTCGAACACGTCGAACGAGCGGTCCTGTAGCCGGGCCTTGCGTGCGTCCTCGTACTCGTCCGCCGACGCGCGCTTGAGCGTCGTGGGATCGATCTCGCCGCCGGGCGGCGGCGGGTGCTTCGCGAGCGCGGTGGCGAAGTCCCCGCTCAGGTCCTCGACCGCGCCCTCGAGGCTCGTCACGCTCTGCTCGCGCAGGCGATCCTGCAGCGGGCTCAGCGTGACCGCGGCGGCGACCGCGAGCGTCGCCGCGCTCGTCACCAACAGCGCCAGCAGCAGCCGGCCGCGGAGCCCGCGCAGCGCCCGCGGGATCATGGCTCCCGGAAGCGGTAGCCCTGCCCCGGCACGGTGAGGATCAGGCTCGGCTCCTCCGGGCGCGCCTCGAGCTTCTCGCGCAGGTGGCGGATGTGCACGTCGATCGCGCGCGGGTCTCGGTACGCGGAGTCGCCCCAGATCGCCCGCAGGAGCTCCTGGCGGTTGAAGGCGTAGCCGGGGCGGGCCATCAGGCAGCCGAGCAGCTCGAACTCGCTGAACGTGAGGCGGACCGGCGACCCCTCGACGGTGACGCGACGCAGGTCGCGGTCGAGCGTGATCGGGCCGACGCGCACGCTGCCCTCCACGACGCGGCCGTGGGCGCGCCGCAGCACCGCGCGGATCCGCGAGCGCAGCTCAGCCAGCCCGAACGGCTTGGTCACGTAGTCGTCCGCGCCCGCCTCCAGGCCCTGGACCGCGTCGGCCTCCGAATCCAGCGCGGTGAGCATGATGATCGGCACCACGTCGCGGCGCGAGCGCAGCGTGCGCGCGACGTCGTGGCCGGTCGGGCCGGCGCCGAGCGCGACGTCGAGCAGCACGATGTCGAAGGCCCGCGCGGACGCGGCGTCGAGCGCGGTGTCGCCGTCGGCCACGGCCGTCACGCGGTGGCCCTCGCGCTCGAACGAGCGGGTGAGCATCTCGCGCAGCGGGCGGTCGTCGTCCACGAGCAGGATGTCCAGCGCCGAAGCCGTCTGCACGCGGCTGAGGTTAGTGCCTCCCCCGGCAATTAAGGCCTGTTAGCGGCCTTTAGCGAGGGGCGGGAAAGCCCGGCGGTGTGGGCAAGGTGAGGACCATGTCCACCGTTGACATCACGCCGGCCGGCGCCCCTCGCCGGTTCCGGCCTGAGAAGCCGGTCGCCGTCTTGGGCGGTGGCCCCGCCGGCCTCACTGCCGGGTACCTGCTCGCTCGCGAGGGGCGGCCCGTCATCGTGTTCGAGGCGGAGGACCAGGTCGGAGGCCTCGCGAAGACCGAGGTCCGCGACGGCTACCGATTCGATCTCGGCGGCCATCGCTTCTTCACGAAGTCCAAGGAGGTCGACGACCTCTGGCACGAGGTCATGCGGGAGGAGTTCCTGCGCCGGCCCCGGATGTCGCGCATCTACTGGCGCGGCAAGTTCCTCGACTATCCGCTCAACGGCACCGACGTGATCAAGAAGCTCGGCCCCGTCGAGCTCGCGCTGTGCCTGCTCTCCTACCTGTGGGCCGCTCTGAAGCCCAAGGGGCGCGAGGACAACCTCGAGCAGTGGGTCTCCAACCGCTTCGGCAAGCGGCTCTACCGCCACTTCTTCAAGTCCTACACCGAAAAGGTGTGGGGCGCCCCCGCGACCGAGATCCGCGCCGAGTGGGCCGCGCAGCGGATCAAGGGCCTGTCGTTCTTCTCGGCCGCCAAGGCCGCGTTCTTCGGCAACGACGGCAACAAGATCAAGTCGCTGATCAACGAGTTCCACTACCCGCGCTTCGGCCCCGGCCAGATGTGGGAGACGATGGCGGACGAGATCATCGCCAACGGCGGTGAGGTGCGGCTGCGCGCCCCGGTGACCCGGCTCGAGGTGCGCGACGGACGCATCGAGGCGCTGGAGGCGGGCGGCGAGCGCATCGAGCCCAGCGACGTGATCTCCTCGCTGCCGCTGCGCGCGACGGTCGGCCTGTCCGGCGCGGCCGCCCCAGGCGTGGTGCAGTCGGCGGCCCAGGGCCTGCGCTACCGCGACTTCCTGACCGTCGCGCTCGTGATCGACGGCGAGGACCTGTTCCCGGACAACTGGATCTACATCCACGAGCCGGGCGTCCACGTCGGCCGGATCCAGAACTACCGGTCGTGGAGCCCGTGGATGGTCCCGGACCAGTCCAAGGCGTGCGTCGGCCTGGAGTACTTCTGCTTCAAGGGCGACGAGCTGTGGGAGATGGACGACGAGGCGCTCGTCGAGCTCGCCAAGTCCGAGCTCGAGCAGCTCGGCCTCGTGCAGGCCTCGAAGGTCGAGCGCGGCTTCGTCACCCGCGTCCCGCTCGCCTATCCGATGTACGACGCCGACTACGCGGAGCGCGTGGAGTCGATCAAGGCCTGGCTCGCGGGCTTCTCGAACCTCCAGCAGGTCGGCCGCAATGGTCTGCATCGTTACAACAACTCCGACCACTCGATGCTCACCGCGATCCGCGCCGTGGAGAACGTCCTGACCGGCTCGGACCACGACCTGTGGGCCGTGAACGCCGAGTCGGTCTACCACGAGGAGCACCAGGAGCCCGAGCAGCCCTACAAGCGCGTCCCGGTCACGCAGTACGAGCGCGAGCCGCTGCCCAGGGCCAAGGAGGCGGCCGCCTAGGCGTCTCAACGCATGTCCGATTGGCCTCCGTCTGGAGCGATGGCACTCTGAGCATCGTCTGGAGGGCGTCCGGCTCTTCCGGAGAGTCGCTCACGGAAGAGCCAGCGGAAGGATTCGCCAGGAAACGGTCGCGCGAGGGAACCGCGCGGCCGTTTCTGGTTAAACGCCTCGGGTAGGCGTTCTCCATGGGGGACGACAAGGCGGCGGCGCGCGCCGAGGCGCAGAAGCGCGAGCAGGAGGAGGCCAAGGAGGAGGTCAAGCGCCTCGAGGAGGGCGACCCGCCCGAGAACCTCGAGGACTGGCCCGGCGGCAAGGCCAAGTACCAGACCTACGGCGGCCCCGACAGCGAGTCCGGCTACGACGAAGGGCCGACGGCCAAGCTCGGCCCGGCGGACCTCCGCTACCACGAGGACGGCTCCGTGACGATCGGCGGCGAGGAGGTCGACGACCCCGAGCGCTACAAGGGCGAGCCGATCCCCGGCGGGCCCTCCGATCCCGACGCGCCGCCGGACCCGGCGATGATCGGGCAGGACGCGGAGGAGGACGAGGACTGAGTTGCCGCGCGCCGGGCCTGCCACGCCGCCGCGAACCACCTACCCGCGCAACCGCGCCCCCCGAGCCAGCGTGCGCACATTGCCCGCACCATCCACCGCCTGCACGCGCACCGAGAGCCGCAGCCAGCGGTGGCGGCGGAGCGCGCGGCGGATCCGCGCGGCGCCGCGCCGCGTGAGCCGCAGCGTGACCACCGTGCGCTTGCTCGGCGCCAGCGAGCGGTGGGCGGTCCGGAATCGCGCGACGCCGCGGACGCGCGCGCTGAGCGTCGCGCGGCATGCCTCGTCAGTGCGCAGCGCGGCCGACAGGCGGCGGCGCCGGCGGACGCTGCGCAGGCCGGTGACGCGGAGCTTCAGCCGGCAGGCGCGCCGGTCGGCGGGCCCGGAGGCGGCCGGCGGGCCGCCCGTGGGCGTGCACGGGGACGGAGTGCCGTCGATGAGCCGGTAGACCGGCCCGCCGAGCGAGACGACGAGGATCCGGCCGCACGAGTCCTCGCCGAACGAGCTCAGGCCGTCGACGGTCAGTCCCGTCGCGCTGTCGTCGCCCACCGCGGCGAGATTCACCGACCACAGCGTGCGGTTGCAGTTGTCGCCGTAGATGTAGCGGCCCAGGAGCGTGGGGAGACCGGGATCGCGCACGACGTAGCCGCCGACGATCGCGCAGAAGCCGTCGGAGTGCGTGCGCTCGAGGACCGGCGGCGCGGTCGCCACGCCGGCGCAGCCGGGGTCGCTGACGTTGTCGCGCGTCCCCTCCTTGCACGGCCAGCCGTAGTTGTCGGCCAGCCCGGCGTCGATCTCCTCGATCTGATCCTGGCCGACGTCGCCGATCACGATCTGGCCGGTCTGGCGATCGAACGAGAACCGCCACGGGTTGCGCAGGCCGCGCGAGCGGACGTCGGGCGCGGGCGCGGCCTGCGAGGTGTCGAGCCGGAACAGCTTCCCGAGCAGCGATGCCGGGTCCTGGGAGTGGTGATACTGGTCGTTGCCGCCGCCGCCGTCCCCGGTGCCGGCCCACAGCATGCCGTCGGGGCCGAACTGGAGCTGGCCGCCGTCGTGGTTCTGCGCGTCCGTATGGCGGATCGACAGCAGCAGCCGGGCGGTGGCCGGGTCGGCGGCGTTCGGGTTGGCCGCGGAGCGCCGGTACTCGCGGATCTGGATCTCGCCGTCCGTACCCGACGCGGCGGCCGCCGCGGTCGCCGTCAGGTAGACGTAGAAGCGCCCGGAGGCGGCGTAGTCGGGCGCGAACGCGATCGACAGCAGTCCCTGCTCCTCGTAGCCGCTCTGGGTGATCCCGCTGAGGTCGAGGAACGGCTGCGTTTGGGGGACGCCGTCGACGACGAGCCGGACCCGGCCGGAGCGCTCGGTGACGAAGATCCGCGTGGGGTCGCCCGGCGGGGTCGTGGCATAGGTCGGCTGGGAGAAGTCGGCGACCTTCGCGAGCTGCGGCGCCGCCGAGGCGGGCGCGGGAAGCAGCAGCGCGAGGACGGCGAGCAGGATCAATGATCCGCCACGTAACCGTCGTCGGGCTCGAACTCCAGCCCGCGCGCGTGCCACTCGGTGATGCCGCCGACGAGCGAGTAGGCGTCATAGCCCGCCCGCCGGAAGGCGTTGGCGGCCATTCCGGAGCGCGCGCCGAGGCGGCAGTAGAAGACGACCGGCCGGTCGCGGTCGATCGTCGGCGCCTGGGAGGCCACGCGCTCGAGCTCGACGTGCCGGGCGCCGGGGATCCGGCCGGCCTCCCATTCATAGGGCTCGCGCACGTCGACGAGCTGCACCGAGCCGGCGCGATGGAGCTCGGCGAGGCGCTCCGCCTCCATGTCGACGTCGTCCGCGTGGAACACGTGATCCGGCATAGTCGTGATCGTTACCCCTATCCGCGCACGCGCACGCCGCGCGCCAGCGTCAACGCGTTGCCGGCGGCGTCGACCGCCTCGACGACGGGTCCGCCCAGCGACACGGCGAGGGCCCGGCCGCAGGCGTCCTCGCCGAACGAGCTCAGGCCGGGCACCGACAGCCCGATCGGCCCGTCGTCGGACGGGTCGTCGAGGTCCGCCGACCACAGGGCGGGGTTGCAGTTGTCGCCGTAGACGTAGCGGCCGAGCAGGGTGGGCAGGCCGGGGTCGCGCACGACGTAGCCGCCGACGATCGCGCAGAAGTGGTCGTCCCCGTGCGTGCGCTCCAGCACGGGGTCGGCGGCGTCGACCCCGACGCACCCGGGGTCGGTGAAGACCGTGTCGTGCGCTCCCTCCCGGCACGGCCAGCCGAAGTTGCCGTCGAGCCCGACGTGGGATGACGCCATTGGCGGGACGGTAGCTTGCCGGGCGATGACGGGTCGCGGCTCACCGGCGACGTGGACGAACTGGGCGCGCGGACAGCGTTGCCGGCCGCTCGCGATCGAGCGCCCGCGCTCGCGCGCCGAGGTGTCGGCGGCGATCCGCGGCGCGCCGGGCACGGTTCGCGTCGCCGGCGCCGGGCACTCGTTCAGCGGCGGCGTGGCCACGGACGGGACGCTCCTCCAACTCGACGGCCTCGGCCGCGTGCTGGACGCCGACCGGTCGTCCGGGCTGGTGCGCGTCGAGGCCGGCATCCGGCTGCACGCGCTCTCGCGCGAGCTGCTCGGCCGCGGGCTCGCGATGCCCAACCTGGGCGACATCGACGTCCAGTCGCTCGCCGGGGCGCTCGCCACCGGCACCCACGGCACCGGCGCGCGGCTGCCCAACCTGTCCGGCCAGGTCGCGGCGCTGGAGCTCGTGCTGGGCGACGGCTCGGAGCGCACGCTGACCGAGGCGGACGGCGACCTGCTGCGCGCGGCGCGCGTCGGCCTCGGCGCCCTGGGCGTGGTGGTGGCGGTGACGCTCCGCTGCGTGCCGGCCTTCCGCCTGCGCGCCGTCGACCGCCCCGAGCCGCTGGAGGACGTGCTGGCCGGCCTCGACGCGCACGCCGACGCCCACGACTTCTTCGAGTTCTGGACGTTCCCGCACGCGGACCTCGCGCTGACGCGCGCCAACGACCGCACCGACGACCCTCCGCGCGGTCCCGGGCGGGCCCGCGCGTGGGTGAGCGACGTCGCGCTCGACAACCACGCGTTCCACGCCGTCAACCTGCTCGCCCGCCGCTTCCCGCGCGCCATCCCGCGGCTGAACCGCTTCGCGTCCGCGGTCGCCGCCCGGCGCGAGCGCGTCGACTGGTCGCACGCGGTCTTCGCCTCGCCGCGGCTCGTGCGCTTCGAGGAGATGGAGTACGCGATCCCGCGCGAGCGCGCCGCCGACGCGGTCCGCGCCGTGCACG
Organism: Solirubrobacteraceae bacterium; assembly: GCA_044865965.1. GTDB lineage: Bacteria > Actinomycetota > Thermoleophilia > Solirubrobacterales > Solirubrobacteraceae > Solirubrobacter. Next base: position 13,340 of record JBIOTP010000265.1, on the reverse strand, counting down.
CGGCGCTCGAGCGACACCCGGTCTCGTTCCCGATCGAGCTGCGCTTCAGCGCCGCCGACGACGCGTTGCTGTCGCCGGCGCACGGCCGCGCGAGCGCGTTCGTCGCCGTGCACGTGTTCGAGCGGATGGACTACCGGCCGGCCTTCCGGGAGGTCGAGGCGCTCCTCTCGGAGCTGGGCGGCCGCCCGCACTGGGGCAAGCACTCGTTCCTCGACGCCGCCGCGCTCGCGCCGCGCTACCCGCGGTGGGGCGCCTTTCAGGCCGCGCGGGCGGAGCTCGACCCGGGCGGGCGCTTCGCGAACGCGTGGGTGCGCCGCGTGCTGGGATGACGCCATGCAACGGTTCAACTTCGTGAACGCGCAGCCCGCCTACGACGCCGACGACCCGGAGCTGACCTGGAGCGAGGCCGACCCGCCCGGCTACGAGACCGGCTTCGCCCGCGTCGGCGGACCGGTCGGCGCGAGCCTCATGGCCGGAGCGCTGTACGAGATCCCGGCCGGCAACAGCATCTGCCCCTACCACGACGAGCATCTCGACGGCTCGGCTGCCGGCGGTGATCGTCTACCCGGACTCGGGCAAGATCGCGGCGTTCACCCCCGACCCGCAGGACAACGTCCGCGTCTGGCGCGACCGCGGGCTCGACTACTACGACGGCGAGGCGTAGCGCCGCCCGCCGACGATGTGGAGTGACACGTAGGGCTCGTCGCCGACGACCCAGCTGTCGTGGCCGGGCGGGATCGCGAACAGCTCGCCCGGCCCCATCACGAACTCGCGCCCGTCGGCCATCTTCACCGCCGCGCGCCCGGTCAGCACGAGCCCGACGTGCTCGACCTCGCACAGCGCGGTGCCGGCCTCCGGGCCGAGGTGCTCCGTCCACCGCCAGCCGGGCTCGTACGTGGCGCGACCGAGCACCGTGCCGCCGATCTCGTAGATCTCGAAGCGGCCCTTCTCGAAGGTCCGTACGTCGGTTGGTTCGTCGAGGCTCTGGAGCTTGAGGTCCATGCCTGCAGCCTATGCGCGCTTGAGGCTCAGGTCGGTCCCGAAGTGCTCCGCGGCGCGCTGCAGCGTGATCCGGCTCTGATCGTAGGGCACGAACACCGTCTCGCGGCCGCTCTCCATGAACAGGTAGCCCTTGCGATGCACGCGGAACTCGGCGATGCCGACGCGGGCGGGCCCGACGACCACCTCGTCGACCCCCGGCTCCGCGTAGGCGACGTGCACGTCCGTGCCCGCGCAGGCGTCGCGGATGTCGCCGTAGAACCAGTTCCAGTCGTCGCTCACGTCGTCGGTGTCGGTGAACGCGACGATCGCCCGCCAGTGCGTCATGGGCCGCCGGGCAGCTCGAAGTGCCAGCGCTCGTCGGCCTCGGGCCGCGCGAGCCCGAACCGCGCCACAAGCTCCTTCGCCTCCGCGTGCCAGCCATCGCCGCCGCGCCAGGGGATCGTCACGTCCATCGCCTTCCCGACGCAGTGCGTGCTCATCTTGGGCTCCTTGAGCCCGTTCGGAAGCCGCTTCGGATCGTCGAACGGATAGCCCTCGTTGGCCCGCGCGCCGTCCCACAGCTTGGTGGCGCTCGCCTGCGCGTCGGCCTGGGTCCACCCGGACTGGTACCAGACGTTGCCGTCCTGGTCCTTGCCGTCCGTGAGCGCCTGCAGGTCCGCCAGCGGGATCTCGCCCTTGCGGATGCGGTAGGCCGTGCTCTTGACGTGCGCGCTCGCGGGTGAGCGCACGCCGCCCTCGCCGTCGGACACGATGTTGCCGCTGACGATGTAGTTGTCGACCAGGTACTTGGTGAACTCGGCGACCTTGGCCTGCAGGGCGGGGTCGAGCTTCACGCCGTCGAGCTCAGTGGCGACGGTGTCGACGACCTTGTAGACGGTCAGGCCGGCGGCCTCGAGCCACTCCTTGGCGGTCTTCTCGTCGAGCTCGAGCAGCCGCGTCGCGTCGAATATCTCGCTCTGGCTGCAGGTGGCGACGAACCCGTCCTTGACGCCGGTCGCCTTGGCCGCGTCGCTGCGCCCGGTCTTGTGCGCGGCGACGACGGCCTTGACGTAGCTCCACTGCGTCCCGCCGGCGAACATCCACTGCAGGCTCTTGCCGAGGTCGCCGTTCATGCCCTTGACGGCGTCGCGCATCTCGGTGCCGTCGAGGGAGCCCGCGGTGAGTCGCTTGAGGTCGGCGTCGTCGAGCACGGTCGCCACCTCGCTCGCCGAGAGCGTCTTCATGAGGTCGACGACCTCCTGCTCGGGCACGTTCCAGCGGTTCAGCAGCTCCCTGAGCTGGGCGATCTTGGCCGCCTCCGTGGGCGTGGCCGAGGCTGTGGGCGTGGACGTCGCCGTGGGCGTGGACGTGGCCGTCGGCGGCGATTGGCGCGCGAGCTTGCGGGTCACGGCCGGAGTGCCCGTGGGCGCAGCCGGCGCCTGCGGAGCGGGGTCCGGGCCCAGGAAGACGTCGCGCAGCAGGTCGCGGTGCAGGTCCTCGACCTGCTGGCGCTCCGCCTGGCGCACGCCTGAGCCGTACTGCGGCACCTCGATCGTGACCGTGGTGATGCCGCCGCGCGTCGCGGTCGGCGCGGGCGCCCAGTCGCCCAGCGAGTACCCCTGCGGGTGCGGCGCCGCGGGGTCGTAGGTGACCTCGCCGCCGACGTTGCCGAGGAACGGGTTCATGCGCCCCTCGCGCACGCCGGCCGGGAGCGCGCCGCCCCGCCGCTGGCCCTCGGCGAGCATGCGCTCGCCGAGCGCGCGGCCGGCGGGGTCCGCGGTGCCGTCGGAGCGGCGCGCCGCATCCACGAACACGCCCGGGTCGTCGCCCCGGCGGCCGGCCGCCGTGGGGCCGATCGAGTGCGCGTGCGCGCTCGCGATCCGCTCGGGCTGGAAGCGCTCGATCAGGGCGATGAGCGCGCGGGTCTCGGGGATCATCTCCGAGGCCTCGTGGCCGGTGCGGGCCGGCGCCGGGCCACTCGCGGGCGGCGTGTAGACGAGCTCCGGGCGCCCCGCGGCCGCCCGGGCGCGCGCGTCCGCGTAGTCCTCGCCCGGTGCCGGGAACGTCCGGTTGGGCTCGATGCCCGTGGCCTCGGTGGCCGACGACGGGGTCGCGGTGGGGTCGCGCGGGATGTAGCGCTGGCCGCGCGTCAGGCCGGGCCCGTGCGTGCGCGCGTTCAGGACCGGGACGAGGATGGCGGAGAAGTGCGGCGGGGTCCCGGCCGCGCACATCCGCTCGAGCTCGGCGCGCAGCGACTCCACCACGCGGGCGCCCTGCGGCTCGCTGCCGTGGACGCCGCCGATGATCAGCGCCCGCCGCTCGGTGCGGCCGGGGAAGAAGTACGCCACCACCGGCTGCGGGGAGGAGGCGCCGGACTCCGCCGGGAACGGCAGCTCGGCCCGGATGTTCCCGGGCTCGGGCGACCAGCTGTGCCGGCTGCCCCGCCGGGCGCGCTCCGCGATGGCCGCGGCGGGCCACAGCGGCTCCGGGCCGTGGCGCAGCAGCATCTCGGCGAGCCAGCGGTCGTCGGTGCCGTCGGCGTACAGCTCGCGCAGGATCCGCAGCGCCTCGGCGTCGGAGGCGGCCGGACCGCGCGTGCGCAGCATCGTGAAGACCTCGCCCTTGGCCCGACCGGCGGTGCGCGCGGCGTCGAGGTCGACGGACAGCGGAGACCGCGCCAGCAGCGCCCGCGCGCGGCGCGCGAGCAGGCTGCTCGACAGCGCCGGCCGCGGCGCATCGACATGCGCGGGAGCGCTGGTCTGCAGCTCCTCGGGTGCGATGCGGGCCTTCTCCTGCACCGCCCGACTCTAAAGGAAGCAGCGACCCTCGCCCCTGTACGTCGGCACGGTGTCTACGACCTCGCCGCCGTGAACGAGGTGCAGCACGTCGAAGCGCTCGCACAGCTCGCCGGCCTTGGCGTGGCGGAACCACACGCGGTCGCCGACCCGCAGCCCGGCGGCGGGCGCGCCGCGCAGCGGCGTCTGGACCTCTCCGGCGCCCTCCTGGCGGTCGAGCCGCAGGCCGGCGGGGGCGAACGGGCTCGGCAGGCGGTCGCGGCCGGCCGGGCCGGAGGCCGGGTAGCCGCCGCCCAGCGCGGTGGCGATCCGCGCCGACGGCCGCCGCACCACGGGGAGCGCGAACAGGGCGGCCGGGCGCGGCCGGAACGCCCGGTAGGCGTCGAACAGCGTCGGCCCGAACAGCCCCGACCCGGCCGCCACCTCGGTGACCGCCGGCTCGGCCGCGGTGCGCTCGATCGACCCGGTGCCGCCGCCGTTGACGAACCGCAGCGGCGCGACCTCGCGCACCGCCGCGACCACGGCGGCGCGCCGGACGGCGAGCTCGCGCGCCGACAGCGCCTGCATGGCGCGGATCGCGAGGCCCATCAGGGGCCGCCCCGGCGGGCGGTCGCCGACCCCGGCGATCTGCCCCTCGTAGGCCATCAGCCCGTCGAGCACCAGCTCGCGCCGGCGCACGATCTCGCGCGCGAGGGCCGCCGCCTGCTCGGGCGCGTACAGCGGCGAGCGCTTGGCGCCGACGTGGATCCGCCCGAGGGCCCTCCAGCCGGCGTCGACGTCGAGGCAGACGCGCACCGGCCCCTCCGGCGCGGCCGCCGGGATCGCGTCCAGGTGCGCGCGGCAGTCGACCATCAGCGTCACGCGCTCGCGCGCCGGCCCGCCGGTCAGCTCGCGCAGCGCGGCGCGGTCGACGGTCGGGTACGCGACGACGAGGTCCTCCCAGCCCAGCCCGGCCAGCCACAGCGCCTCCCGCAGCGTAAAGCACAGCACGCCGCGGAGCCCGGCGGCCAGCGCGCGCTCGCCCAGCGCGCGGCAGCGCACCGACTTCGACGCCAGCCGCACCGGGACTCCGCCCGCGCGGCGCAGCAGGTCGGCCGCGTTGAGGTCGAACGCGTCGAGATCGACGACCGCGAACAGCGGATCGAGGTGGGCCGTGGCGCGCTCAAGGCCGTCCGGCAGGGGGCCGATCATCCACGTGGAAGCTATCCGCTGGGCGCTGCGCTAGAGTGCCGCGCTCAAGGGAACGGGACATAACGCCGAGTCCGCCCCGGCCCAGGCCGGAGAGGAGCGGGGGAACCGAGTGGGGCAGGGGTCACTGCCCCGGGGGCGAATCGCCGCAGCATGCGGTGTAGCGCGACCTATTCCGCGCGAGCCCGACAGCTAACCCCGTAGGCGGTTGAAAAGGAGATCGTCTTGTCACGCTGTCGCACGCTCGTCGTGGGCTTGCTCTTAACCGGGGCCACGCTGCCGGTCGCACCGGCGAGCGCCGCTCGTATTTCATTAGGGGACCGCACGCTGCGGAAGGGCATGCACGGAACCGACGTGCGCGTCCTGCAGGACTTCCTGACCCGCGTCGGGTTCGCCACGACCGTCGACGGCCAGTACGGCTCGGGCACCACGCGCAACGTGCGCGGCTGGGAGCGCCGCTCGTCGCTGAAGGTCAACGGCTCGGTCAGCCGCCGCGACGCCGCGATGCTTCGCGGCCAGGTCAACGAGGGCGTCAGCGGGCTGAACGCGACGGGCGGGACGCAGCCGCTCGCGCCCACCTCCAAGGCGACGCTGTCGGAGGACGGCACCGCGATCGCGCCCACGGACGCGCCGCCGGCGGTCGCGCAGGTGATCGCCGCGGCGAACGAGATCGTCGGCAAGCCGTACAAGTACGGCGGCGGCCACGGCGACTGGGAGGACGACGGCTACGACTGCTCGGGCTCGGAGTCCTACGCTCTGCACGGCGCCGGGCTCGTGACGAAGCCGCTGGACTCCACCGACTTCATGTCGTGGGGCGAGCCCGGCGAGGGCATCTGGATCACGAGCTACGCCAACAGCGGCCACTCCTACCTGGTCGTGGCGGGCCTGCGGTTCGACACCGGCTATCACAACGCCGGCAGGGGCCCGCGCTGGAGCGACGAGATGCGCCCCGCGGACGCCTACGTCGCCCGCCACCCCGCCGGGCTCTAGCTAGGCGGGGGTACCTAGCTCAGATACTCGCGGTCGCGCATGACGGGGCGGTCTTCCACGACCGTCCCGCGACGCCGCCATTCCGAGAGGAAGAACAGCGAGATCAGCAGGCCGACGACCCCGATCACCATCAGGATGACGCCGACGGTCGCGAGCTCGATGCCCTGGACGTCCGCGTCGACGGCGAACTTGAGGATCGCGCCGACCGCGATCAGGAATAGGGAGGTTCCGATACCCATCGGTTCTGGGGTCCCCAGGGCCGGAGGCCCGCAAACCCGGCCGCGTACCCTCCTCTCATGCCCACCTCGACCGCCGACACCTACGCCCTGACCGACGAGCAGGTCGAGTTCCGCGACGCGATCCGCCAGATCGTGCGCGAGCGCGTGGCTCCGCGCGCGGCGGAGATCGACGCCAAGGCGGAGTACCCGTGGGACATCCGCCGGCTGTTCGCCGAGCACGACCTGCTGGGGCTGCCGTTCGATCCCGAACACGGCGGCACGGGCACCGGGACGCTGATGCTCAACGTGGCGGTGGAGGAGATCGCGCGCGCCTGCGCCTCCAGCGCGCTGATCCTGATGATCCAGGAGCTGGGCACGCTGCCGATCAAGCTGTTCGGCTCCGAGGCGCTCAAGCAGCGCTTCCTGCCGCGCTGCGCGAGCGGCGAGTGGTCGCCGGCGTTCGCGCTCTCGGAGCCCGAGGCCGGCTCCGATCCCGGCGGGATGATCACCCGCGCCGAGCGCGACGGCGACGAGTGGGTGGTCAACGGCACCAAGAACTGGATCACGAACCTCGGCATCGCCGACTTCTACGTCGTGTTCGCCAAGACCGACCGCGCCGCCGCCCGCTCGCGCGGGATCTCCGCCTTCGTGGTGGAGGCCGACCGGCCGGGCTTCTCGGTCGGCAAGCTCGAGCACAAGCTGGGGATCAAGGGCTCGCCGACCGGCCAGCCGATCTTCGAGGACGTGCGCATCCCCGCCGAGAACCTGATCGGCGAGGAGGAGCGCGGCATGCACGTCGCGCTCGGCACGCTCGACCACTCGCGCCTCGGCGTGGCTGCCCAGGCGGTCGGGATCGCCCAGGGCGCGATCGACCACGCGAACGCGTACGCGAGCGAGCGGCGCCAGTTCGGGCAGCCGATCGCGGACTTCCAGGGAATCCAGTTCAAGCTCGCCGACATGGAGACGCGCACGGCGGCCGCGCGGGAGCTGCTGTACCGGGCGTGCGCCAAGATCGACCGCCGCGAGCCCGACCGCGGCAAGTACTCGGCGATGGCGAAGCTGTTCGCCTCCGATACCGCGATGGCGGTGACGGTCGAGGCGGTGCAGGTGCTCGGCGGCTACGGCTACGTGACGGAGTACCCGGTCGAGCGCTACATGCGCGACGCCAAGATCACGCAGATCTACGAGGGCACGAACGAGATCCAGCGGCTCGTGATCGCCCGCGCGATGCGGTAGTAGGGTCGGACGATGTTCTCGCAGCTCCCGCCGGCCCGCAGGATCGCGCTCAGCGCGCTGGTGTGCATGGCGCTCGCGCTCACGATCGCCGCGCTGCTGCAGGGCCTTGCGCGGTCGGGGCTGCTCCGGCTGGCCGAGCTCATGGCGATCGTGGTCACCGCGGCGATGGCGATCGGACTTGTCATCGGGCTGCTGGTCGCGCGCCTGGCCGACTACCGCGATCCGGAGGACGAGCGCGACTTCGAGCAGCTCGTGCGCCGCTCGGAGGAGCTCGCGCGCGAGCACCTCGCGGCCGAGCCGGACGAGGGCGAGTTCATGGAGCTCGACCCGCACGACCCCTACGACTTCGAGACGCTCGTTCGCGAGGCGCTCGACGACCTGCCCGACCTGCTGATCAAGGCGCTCGACCACGTCGCCGTGGTGATATCCGACAAGGGCCGGCGCGCCGGCGCGTACGGCCTCTATCAGGGCGGCACCGTCGCGCGGCACGACCACCACGACCGGATCGTCATCTTCCGCGACACGCTGCTGCGCGACTTCGGTCACGATCCGGACCGGCTGCGGGCGCAGGTCACGCGCACCGTCCGCCACGAGCTGGCCCACCACCTCGGAGCCGACGAGCTGGGGGTGCGGGAGCTCGGGCTCTGATGGAGGCGTCGCGGGCGACCGGGGGCGGCCCGGGGATGGGGCCGCGGCTGCGCGCGGCACGGCGGCGGCGGGGGATGTCGCTCGCCGCGCTCGCGGATGCGAGCGATCTGACGAAGGGTTCCTGTCGCAGGTCGAGCGCGACCTGGTGTCGCCCTCCGTGGGCTCGCTGCTGCGTGTGTGCGACGCGCTCGGGGTGGGCGTCGGCGAGCTGTTCGAGGCCGGCGACTCGCTGACGTTCGACGCCGGCTCGCGCCGGCGCTGGTGGAACGCCTCGCCCGTGCACCCCGTGCGCGTCCTGTGGGTGATCGTGCCGGCCCTGAGATGATAGTTACGGCGCCGCCATGATGATCGTGATGACACCTGACGCCGGCGAGGCGGAGATCGCCGCCGTCCGCGCGCGCCTGGAGACCACGGGCGTGCACGTCCTGGTCATGCCCGGCGAGCTGACGACCGCGATCGGCGCGATCGGCGACCCCGAGGGGGTGCGCGAGCTCGGGCTCGAGGGGATGCCCGGCGTCGACCGCGTGGTGCCGATCTCGCGCCCGTACAAGCTCGCCTCGCTGGAGCTCGCGCACCACGAGCCCAGCCGGTTCCTGATCGAGGGGCGCGTGGTGGGCGGCAACGCGACGTTCTGCATGATCGCCGGGCCGTGCACGGTCGAGACGCGCGAGCAGACCCTGGAGGTCGCCCGCATCGTCAAGGCGGCCGGCGCGTCGATGCTGCGCGGCGGCGCGTTCAAGCCGCGCACGTCGCCGTTCGCGTTCAAGGGGCTCGGCGTGCCGGGGCTTGAGATCCTCGCCGAGGCGCGCGCCGAGACCGGCCTGCCGATCGTCACGGAGTTCCTCGACACGACGCATGCGGACGCGATCGCGCGGTTCGCCGACGTGGTCCAGATCGGCGCGCGCAACATGCAGAACTACGCGCTGCTCGAGGTGGCGGGCAAGCTCGGCAAGCCGGTGCTGCTCAAGCGCGGGCTGTCGTCGTCGCTCGACGAGCTGCTGATGGCCGCGGACTACGTCCTCAAGGAGGGCAACGAGCGGGTGATGCTGTGCGAGCGCGGCATCCGGACGTTCGAGACCGCGACGCGCTTCACGCTCGACCTGTCGGCGGTGCCGTGGCTGAAGCTGCACTCGCACCTGCCGGTGATCGTCGACCCCAGCCACGCCTCCGGCGACCGCCGCCTGGTCGAGCCGCTGGCACGCGCGGCGGCGGCGGTCGGCGCCGACGGGATCATCGTCGAGGTCCACCAGGATCCCGCGGTCGCCCTCTGCGACGGGCCGCAGGCGCTCTACGCGCGCGACTTCGCGGGGTTCGCGGAGCGCGTCGCCGCCCACGCGCGCATCGACGGCCGCCGGATCGCCTGACGGTTGCTCAGGTTGGCGCCGATCAGCGCCGCGATCGTGAGCCCCGCGCCGGCCAGCTCGGCGCCGTCGGGGCGGTAGCCGCCGGCCACTCCGATCCCGAACGTCACGACCGGGACGAGGTTGATGAACAGCGCGCCGTTGGCCGGCCCGAGGCGGCGGATGCCCTCGTTCCAGGCGATCACCGCGATCACCGCGCCGAACGCGACGATGTAGGCGAGCTGCCACCAGACCGCGGCGAGATCGGCGCCGCTGGGCGCGCTCGCGCCGCCCGTGAGCGTCACCGCCTCGGTCACGGCGAAGATCGTGATCGTGCCGCCGGCGGCGCTGAGCGCCGTGTAGCGCAGCGCCGAGAAGCCGGGGAAGCGGCGGGCGCCGAGCGTGTAGACGAGCCAGCACACGGTGCCGAGGAAGACGAGCAGGTCGCCGCCGCGGCCGTCGCCGTGCAGGAGCGCGGACGGGCGCCCGCGCGTGATCACGAGCACCACGCCGGCCAGCGCGAGCGCGATCGCCGCGAACGTCGTGGGCGACGGCGCGCGGCGGGTCATCGCCCACACCGCGAAGACGGCCAGGAGCGGCTGCGCGGCCACGATCAGCGCGGCGTCCTGCGCGCGGGTGTGCTCGAGCCCGATGTAGCTGAGCAGGTTGAAGCCGGCGAAGCCGACCGATCCGAGCGCCAGCAGCTCCAGCGCGCGGCGGTCCGGCCGCAGCGCCCGGCGGCCCTCGACGGCGGCGAGCAGCGCCAGGAACACGAGCGCCGCCACGCCGTAGCGGACCGCGGTGAGGTGGAACGGGTCGACGCGGTGCAGCGCGGAGGACGCGATCGGGAACATCGCGCCCCACGACAGCGCGGCTACGAGGGAGGGAAGGGCGTTAGTTCGATCGTTGGCGAACATGCGGGGCGGAGCCTAGCACGTTCCGGCCGATGGTACGATGATCATCGAACATGAAGCCCGAGGAGCCCCGGATCGACGACGTCTCGCTGGCCGGCGTGATGGCCGCGCTCAGTGACCCGATGCGGGTCACGATCGTGCGCGAGCTGGCCGCCGACGGCGAGCGCACGTGCGGGACGTTCGAGCTCGGGATCTCCAAGGCGACCCGCTCGCATCACTTCAAGGTGCTGCGGGAGGCGGGCCTGACGCACACGCGCATCGAGGGCACGCACCGGCACGTGTCGCTGCGCCGCGACGAGCTCGAGGTGCGCTTCCCCGGCCTGCTGGGCGCCGTCCTGGCCGCCGCCGAGCGCGAAGCCGCTTAGGCGCGCAGGCCCAGCAGCTTGAGATAGAACGTCATCGTCTTCTGCTGCGTCGGTGCCATGCCCGGCGTCACCGCCGCGGTGCCGGCCCGCAGCGTGTTGCCCTCGACGATGCCCTCGGCGGTCATGAAGCCGTCGAGCAGGTCCTCGACCGCCTTGCGGTCCTCGAACTCCTGCGTCTTGGTCGTGAACTGCGCCCACGGCACCTTGGACTGGATGTTGGTCAGGTACTTGTTCGGGTCGTTGCCCTCGGGGAACGTGCCGTCGGACTGCTGGCCGAGGTGGTAGTTGAGGTAACTCTTGAGCGTCGCGTAGGTGTGGATCTTGTCCCACAGCGCCGCCCGGCCGCATCGATCGACTGGGAGCGGTCGTCGAGCTTGCGCGAGAGCAGCCGCGTGACGGCCCGGTTGCCGACCGTGCGCTGCAGGGCGAGGACGGGGCCGACCGGATTGGCGAGCACCTCGAAGGCGACGGCGGGCATCGCGGCGGGCGGCGCCGGCGTCGCCTCGGGAGCGTGGGTGGTCTCCGGCACGGACGCGACTCTCGCAGAGTTGACCGTGGCTCGCCCGCGGGCGTAGGGTCGGCGGGCCGATGAGTGCGCACGACCCCGGCCCACCGCCGCGGATCGCGGAGATCTTCGACCGGGTCCCGGACCCGCCCGATCCGGACGCGTTCTGGGGGGACTGGGGGCCGGTGCTCTACCGCGGCCGGCTCGACGGCAGCGCGCGGCTGCTCTGCATCGCGTCGGACCCGGGCGCGACCGAGCGGATCGCCGGCCGCACGCTGGTCGGCAACGCCGGCCAGCGCGTGCAGGGGTTCTTCACGAAGCTCGGCCTGACGCGCAGCTACCTGTGCCTGAACGCGTTCGGCTACGCGCTCATCCCCGACCGCGCGCGCGGCGCCCCGCGGCTGCTCGAGAACGGCGCCCAGCGGGCGTGGCGCAACGAGCTCTACGACGCCGTGGTCAGCCCGAGCCTGCAGGCGGTCGTCGCGTTCGGGGTCAACGCGCGGACCGCGGTGCGGCTGTGGGACACCAGGCCGGACGTCCCGGGCTTCGAGGTGCCGCACCCGACGAGCCACGACGAGCACGAGCTGCTCGCGGAGTGGGGCGCGGCGGTGACGGCGCTGCGCGCGATCGTCACGCCGGATCCCGACGGCTCGGCCGCGGGGCCGAGCTACGGCGACGCGTTCACCGAGGCCGACTACGCCCCGGTGCCGCGCTGCGACCTGCCGTTCGGGGTGCCGGCGTTCCTCGGCGACGACGGCTGGGCGCGGGCCCGGACGCCGCCGCTGCACGGCGCCGTCAGCCGCCCGAGCCCGGACGACCGCCACACCCTGATCTGGGTCGCCCCGACGCGCGGGGGCTAGCGCGGCCCGCGCCGGATGGCGGAGTTGGCCATCGACACGAGGATGCTGCGCTCGGTGCGCTTGGTGCCGACGCGCGCCTGGATCGTGTAGGTCGCGCCGCGCTCGCGCCACGAGATCGCGGGCGGTGAGCACGAGGCGCCGCACGTCAGCGGCTTGAAGCGGCCGTGCCGGCCGCGCGCCAGGGTCACCCGGCGGCTGCCGACCATCGGGTCGCGGCGGTCGGCCGTGAAGCTCGCGAAGAAGCAGACGGTGGAGCCGCCGCAGTCGGGCGCGAGGCCGATGTCGAGGTTCCAGCCGTTCCGCCGCCCGCGGCCCTCGGGGTACAGGTCATCGGTCTCGCTCGGCATCGTCTGCGGCAGCAGGATCGGGACCTGCGTCTTCGGACGCACCTCGCTCAGGTCGTGCTGGAAGAGCTTGGGCACGTCGATCGGATGCGTGGCCGCGAGCAGGAGTGCGGCGAGCGGAGCGGCGAGCATGCGCGGACCCTATTCGACCGGAGGGCAGTGTGCTTGACAATCGGAGTATCTCGATATATCGTTGACGCAACGTAACAGATCGTTGAAGGGATAACGATATGCATGAAGCACATGCCGGCGAATGGGCCGGCGGACGCGGCCGGCACCGCCATCGCGGCGGCTGGCCCGGCTGGTTCGAGATGGCCGCGCGCCACGGCGGGCCGTGGGGCTTCGACCCGCGCGTCGCGTTCGGGTTCGGCCTCGGCGGGCGGGGCTGGGGCCGCGGGCCGAAGGCCCGGCGCGGTGACGTCCGCGCCGCCCTGCTCGTGCTCCTGGCCGAGGAGCCGCAGAACGGCTACCAGTTGATCCAGGAGATCGAGCGCCGCAGCCACGGGCTGTGGAAGCCGAGCCCCGGCTCGGTCTACCCGGCGCTCCAGCAGCTCGAGGACGAGGGGTTGGTCCGCGCCCGCGAGAGCGAGGGGCGGAGGGCGTACGAGCTCACCGACGAGGGCCGGCAGTACGTCGAGGCCAACCGCGAGGAGCTCGGCAACCCCTGGGACGCCGTCACCGGCGGCGTCGACGAGGGCGTGATGGACCTGCGCAACCTCATGTTCCAGGTCGGCGGCGCCGCCGTGCAGGTGGCGGCCGCGGGCCACACCGAGGAGGCGCGCAAGATCCTGGCGGAAGCCCGACGCGCGCTCTACCGCATCCTCGCGGAGGACGACCCCAGCGACGAGCCCGAGCAGGTCTGACGCCCGGCCGGGGTGGGGCCGCTCCCCGCCTCACCCCGACCACACCCCCGCCGCCGGCGGCGCCTCGCCGCCGGCGGTCGCGTAGCTAGGGTG
>JBIOTP010000264.1:0-10319 GCA_044865965.1 Solirubrobacteraceae bacterium | reverse complement strand
CTCGACCGCTGCGCGTCGCCCTACGGGCGCCGCTCCTCGGTCGAGCCCTGCGCAGGCGCCGTCATCACTCCGCACCGAGGTGTCTGCTGCGCATTCGCGTACTTGGAATAGGTGGGTTCTGCCAGCTGAGGATGCGCTCAGCGGCGAAGAGCGGCTCTCATTGCCGCAACAATTGCGCGGCATTCTCGGCGCTTAGAAGCGGCGTCAGATTCCGTGGCGCGATTCTCATGCAGACGCGACTGCGCGTAGCCGGTCGCGCGCTTACGGACGCCGGTATCTCGTCCGAGCGAGCGGCAGGAAGGCCGCCGGAGACGGCCGCTTCCACGGGAAGCAGCAGCGCGCCGGTCGATCGGCCTTATCCGTGCACACCGCTCACTCGCATGGATACGAGCAGGCAGCGCGTCGCTGCTGCCTATTCATGGATGCAGGAGCCGGACGGGCTGCCGACACGCGCCGGCGGACGCTCGAAGCTCGTCCAACGCGACAGCCTCCGTCTCGACCATCGATGCGCTCGCTCCCGTGGGAATCCGAGGGTTTCGCGCGGGCGACATCGGGGTTCAGGGCCACGCTTGGCCCGGGGGGTCCGAGCCACCGTCTCGAAGCCGCTCGCAGGTCATCAGTTGGCCGGCGCGGCCGGCCGATAGCCCGGCCACGAGCGCGCATTGTCCGAGCCGACCCCTCTAGCGTTGGAGCTGGGTGCAGGAGAGCGGTTGGTGGCGCCGTCTGTGCCTCGAACCCCTGCTCGGGCGGTCTTCCGGAGAGCTCCCTCCAGCGTGCGCGATAACGCCCTAAACGCCCGATGTGCGTGACGCCGCGCGGGGCGGCGGCCGGTCGCGGAGTGTGCGTACAACGCCGGTTGGCCGCGCGTTCTGCTCTGTCCGCCGTACCTATGGGAAGATTCGCTCCGACGAAGCTCATCGAGGAGGCAAGCGGATGGCGGCAGAGCGTGGCGCAGGCGGGAGCACCGGTGGGATCGGTCTCGGCGGCGGCCTAGTCATCGTCGGGATCGTTCTGATGATTGTGTGGAGCTTCTGGGTGGGGCTTATCGTGGCGCTCGTCGGCCTGGTCGCCTTCGGCGGCTTCGCGAAGGGCAAGTGGTACTGAGCCCGCCCTTTAGCGCGGCGCCGACGCCGACTCGTCGCCGCTGAGACCCCCCTGCCGGCCTCCCTCTCAACGGAGATTGCTCACCGGTGCGACTGCCTCGTGCTCACCGTTGAGGGTTGCGCGGGTGCGGTGTACTGCGCACGGCCAGCTGCGTGCTTTGGGCGTCGCCGCCGGAGACCACTTCGAGCCGGGTGAGAGCCGGGGGCTTCGCTGAGGCTTCCGGCGCGGGCGCAGCCTAGACTTCGCGCCCGATGCGCAGCCGTCCGGTGCTGATCACGGCGGCGCTCTTGCTCGCGGGAGCGCTCGGCGTCCATGAGCTGCGGTACCTGCTCGCGTTCGGCGGCGGGGCGGAGTCCGCGCTGGCCCATCACGGACATGGCTACCTGATGCTGCTGATGCCGGTGCTTGCCATGGCGAGCGCATTTGGGCTGGCCGTGGGGCTGGTCCACGCGGCGGCCGCGCCGGCCGTTGGGTCGGCGACGTTTGTGCGCGTGCGCCGGCTGTGGCCGGCCGCGAGCGCGGCGCTTCTGGCGATCTACGTCAGCCAGGAGCTGTTGGAGGGGCTGCTGACGCGCGGGCATCCGACGGGGTGGGCGGGCGTGTTCGGCGCGCGCGGCTGGTTCGCCGTCCCGCTGGCTTTCGCGTTCGGAGCGGTGGTCGCACTGGGCTTGCGGGTCACGCGCGCCGTTCGAGCGGCGCAACCGATTCGGATCGCCGCCGTGCGGCCCGGGCTACCGGTGGCGCCCGTCCATGCGGCCGTGCCGACCGCCGCGCCGCGGCGGTCGGGGCGGCTGCTCGCCGAGCACCTCGCCGGCCGCGCTCCGCCCGTGCTTTCCGTCTGACCTCACCCGGAGCGGCCGCGGGTGCGCGGCCGCTCGCCCTGCACAGCGAAATCTCAGACGGAGGAACCGTTGACCCGTACCCAGCGAGCGGGGCTGCTCGCGCTGGCCGCGGCGGTGCTGGCCGCCGCCTTCATCGTGCTGCGCCCCGGTGACGGCGACGACGAGCGCGCGGGCCCGGATAATGCGCGGCCCACCACGACGCTTTCCGGCGCCGGCTCGACCGGCACCCAAGCGGCACCCGGCCGGCCGAGCGGGCCCGACGCCGGCCCGCTGCTCGTGCCCGGCACGGTCCGCACGATCACGGTCAGCAAGGGCGACACGGTCCGCTTCCGGGCACGATCGGGCGAGGCCGAGGAGCTGCACGTCCACGGCTACGACATCCTGCGCGAGCTCGAGCCGGCTGCGAGCACCCGGGTCAGCTTCACGGCCGACATCGAGGGGATCTTCGAGATCGAGCTGGAGCGGTCGGGCGTGCAGATCGGCGAGCTGCGGGTGGAGCCATGAGGCGCGCATTGTTGCTCGTGTTCGGGTTGGCCGCGGCGGTGGCGCTCGCCGTGCCCGCGGCGGCCTTCGCGCACGGGCTGGTCGGCAAGCAGGACCTGCCGATCCCCCGCTGGCTGTTCGCGTGGGCCGCCGCGGCGGTGCTGGTCGTGTCCTTCGCGGGGCTGGCCGCGCTGTGGCCGCGCCCGCGGCTGCAGTCCGTCCGCGAGCGCCAGCTCGTGCGGCTGCCGCGCGTGCTCGACCCGCTGTGCGGAGCGCTCGGCGTCGGCGTGTTCGCCTTTCTGGTCTACGCCGGCTTCGCGGGCGCCCAAAGTGCCCAGACGAACGTGCTGCCGACCGTGGTCTACGTGATCTTCTGGGTCGGCCTGCCGATCGCGTCGGTGCTCGCGGGCGACGTGTTTGGCGCCTTCAATCCGTGGCGGGCGGTCGGGCGCCTGGCGGGTTGGACGGCCGCGCGCGTGGCGCGCGGGCCGCTGCCCGAGCCGCTTGACTACCCGGAGCGGCTGGGGCGCTGGCCGGCGGCGCTGGGCCTGCTGACCTTCACCTGGGTCGAGCTTGCCTACGTCAACCGTGACGACCCGAGCACGCTCGCGATCCTCGCGCTCGCCTCCGCCGCCGCGCAGCTGGTCGGCATGAGCCTCTATGGCGTACCGGCGTGGTGCGAGCGCGCCGACGCGTTCGGCGTCTACTTCGGGCTGTTCGCGCGCCTGTCGCCGCTGCGTTGGCAGCGCGCGCGGCTGTTCGTGCGCTCGCCGCTGGGCGGCGCGCCGCCGCTTGCGGTGATGCCGGGGACGGTCGCGCTGCTGTGCGTGATGATCGGCACCACCAGCTTCGACGGCTTCTCGCTCGGCGGCCAGTGGAGCCCAGTCGCCGGCCGGGTGCAGGACGCGGTCGTCGGACTCGGCGCCAGCCAGGAGGTGGCCTGGAGCTCGCGATGACGATCGGGCTGCTCGGCGGGGTGGCGCTCGTCGCCGCGCTGTATTGGCTCGCGATCGAGGGCGTGCGCGGCGTCACCGGCGGGCGCGTGCGCGAGCTGGGTGGCGCCTTCGCGCATTCGCTGGTGCCGATCGCGCTGGCCTACGTGATCGCCCACTACTTCGGGCTGCTGTCCTACCAGGGGCAGGCGATCGCGTTCCTGGCCTCAGATCCGCTCGGCGACGGCGCCGACCTGTTCGGGACCGCGAGCCGCGGCATCGACTACGGCTGGATCAGCGCCACCGCGATCTGGTACGTCCAGATCGGCGCGCTCGTGGCCGGGCATGTCTGCGGGCTGATTCTCGCGCACGATCGCGCCATCGCCCGCTGGTCCGACCCCCAGACGGCGCTGCGCTCGCAGTACTGGATGCTCGGCGTGATGGTCGCCTTCACCTGCCTCGCTCTCTGGCTGCTGTCCGGAAGCGCATGACGATCCCGCTCGCGCACGCCGGCCACTGGCTCGTCCAGCTGCTCTACCTGGCGCCGATCCTGCTGATCGCGGTGCTCGTCGGCTGCGGCAAGCTCCAGGAGAAGCGCGGCAAGCGACCCGGGCGCGACGACGGCGACGACGAGGAGGCGTCGCTCGACGACGCTCTCGACCGCCATGACCGGCGCTCACCTGACTAGCTGTTCAGATGTGACGCTATGCTCGGGGGCATGCCGCACCCGCTGGAGCACAGCGCCGCCGACCGGCCGCTCGGCCTGCCTGATGCCGAGGCGCTGGCGGAGTCGATGCGCGCGTTCGGTGCCGCCAGCCGCGTGCGGCTGTTGTTCGAGCTGCTGCCCGGCGAGCGGACCGTCGAGCAGCTCGCGGCGGCCGTGAGCATGGAGCCCAGCGCGGTCTCCCAGCAGCTGCGGGTGCTGCGCCAGCTGCGCTTCGTGACGTCCAAGCGGCGCGGCCGCCACGTCGTCTATCGCCTGCACGACGATCACGTCGCCGCGTTGTTGACCGCGATCCGCCATCACCACGAGCACACCCACTCGCCGCCGATCGCCCTCATCGCCCCCGCGCTCGACGAGGAGCGGGCGCGATGAGCGGGCGCGCGCTCGAGCCGCGGGCGCACGGCCACGATCACGGTGGCGCCGCGGGCGCGGGGCACGGGCACCGGCACGGCGGCCATGACCATGGGCACGGGCACGCCCACGGCGGGCTCGACGCGGCGATCGTGCGCAGCCGCGAGGCGATGCGCACGCTCGCGTTCTCGCTCGCCATCCTGGGCGCCACCGCCGCGTTCCAGATCGTGGTGGTGGTGCTGTCCGGATCGGTGGCGCTGCTGGCCGACACGGTGCACAACGCCGGCGACGCGCTGACCGCCGTTCCGCTGGCCGCCGCGTTCATGCTCGGCCGCCGCGCGCCGACGCGCCGGCTGACCTACGGCTGGGGGCGCGCCGAGGACCTGGCCGGCATCGCCGTCGTGGCGATCATCCTGTTCTCGGCCGCCTACGCCGCCTATGAGGCGATCGACCGTCTCATCAATCCGCATGAGCCCGGCTACCTGCTGGCCACCGCGATCGCGGGCGTGATCGGGTTCGTCGGCAACGAGTGGGTCGCCGTCTACCGCATCCGCAGCGGCCGCCGGCTGGGCTCGGCGGCGCTCGAGGCCGACGGCTACCACGCGCGCGTGGACGGCTTCACCAGCCTCGCCGTCGTCGCCGGCGCCGCCGGCGTGGCGCTCGGCTTCCCGCTCGCGGACCCGATCGTCGGGCTCGGCATCTCGGCGGTGATCCTGCGCATCGTGTGGCAGTCGGGCCGCGAGATCGGCCTGCGCGCCCTGGACGGCGTCGATGCCGAGCTGGTCGCCCGGATCGCCGCCGACGCGCGCGCCATCCCCGGTGTGCACGCGGTCGAGCGCGTGCAGGCGCGCTGGCTCGGGCACGCGATCCGCACCGAGCTGGCGATAGCGGTCGACCCCGCCGCCAGCGTCGCCGAGGCCGATCGCCTGGCCGAGCAGGTCCGTCGCCGCCTGCTGGATGCCGAGCCGCTGATGGGCGAAGCCGTCGTGCGCGCCGTCCCCGCCGTCTAGGGCGATTGCCCGTGCGCGCGGCGCCGGCCCGCATCCGCGATCGCGCGACCGCCGCGCACGCCCAGCGCGTCGCCGCTCACCCCGCTCGCTGGGCCAACGCGCGCCGCAACGCGCACGCCGAGCCCGACCGCCCGCGCCGCTGGCGAGCCGCGCGCGACGCGCTGTGGGCACACGTGCTGCCCTACCTGCCCGCCGGCGGTCGGATGGCCGTCGTCGGCGCCGGCAACGCCGACGACCTCCCGCTCACCCGGCTCGCGCGCCGCGCCGCCCACGTCGCCCTGTTCGATCTCGACGCGCACGCCGCCCGATCCGCGCGCCGCAGCGAGCCTCTGCGCCTGCGCCGCCGCATCGCCGTCGTCGAGCTCGACATCACCGCCGGCGCCGCCGACGCCATCGCGGCCGCCGCCCGCGACCGGGCCCCGGCCCCGCCCGCTGGCGGCGCGGCCGCGCTGCCCGGCGGTCCCTACGACCTCGTGATCGGCGATCTGCTCTACCCCCAGCTGCTGTACCGCGCCCTGCGCGACCTCGCGATCCCCGAGCCGCGCCAGCGCGCATTCCTGGCCCGCTACGGCCCCGCCCTGACGGATCTCGTGGCGGCCCGTTTGCACGCCTCCGCGCCGCGCGGCCACGTCACCCACCTGCACGACATGCTCGGCTGGTGGCCCGGCCACCGCCAGCCACTCGGCGCCGCCGAACTGCTCGAGCGCGGCGCGGCCGATCCGCACGCCGCACTCGCCGCCGCCGGCCACTGCTCCGGCCCCCACGACACCGACCC
Source organism: Solirubrobacteraceae bacterium (assembly GCA_044865965.1). Lineage (GTDB taxonomy): Bacteria > Actinomycetota > Thermoleophilia > Solirubrobacterales > Solirubrobacteraceae > Solirubrobacter. The sequence continues at coordinate 4,098 of JBIOTP010000264.1, read as the reverse complement.
GCGCGCCGCGCTGCGCCGGCTGGGTCGCGCGCCGGAGGCCACCGCCCTGTGGGCGTGGCCGTTCTCCGCCGACGTCACCTACCTGGTCTGCGCCACCACCGCGCCGGCCGCGCTCGACAACCAGGGCGCGAACCTGCACTCGGGCGCCCCTTCCTGAGATGCCAAAGCCGCCCCCGGTCCCCGTTCGCGGCGAGCTGCAGGAGCAGCTCATGCGGGTTCTCTGGCGCCTCGAGTCCGGCACCGTCGCGCAGGTGCGCGACGCGCTGCCGCCACGCTATCGCGGCGCCTACACCACCGTGCAGACCGTGCTCAACCGCCTCGCAGACGGCGGCCTACTCGAGCGCCAACGGCACGGCAACGCGACCGTCTACCGGCCACGAATCAGCGAGGCGGAGTACCTCGTGCGCACGATCGAGGGCATGCTCGCCGGAACCTCCAGCGCCGCCCGGCAGACCGTCCTCGCCGGCCTGATCGCCAGGCTGGAGCCCGATCAGGGGTCGGTAGAGAGTTCGTGCGAAAACCGGGGTTGTGAGCTGCGCGTCGAGCGGTCGACCGCCGGTTTCGTCGAGAAGCAGCCGCCTCGACCTGCGCTCCTGCTGGTCGGGGCATGAAAATCGTGCTCGGAAGGTTGCTGTCCGGCTCTGACCTTACGGTCGGCTGATCCAGGAGAGGGGCTTTCTGGGAGAACGCAGCCGGGCAGGCCGCTTTGGACGATGCGCTTCGAGCGCGGGCTTGTCTTTTTGGCCGCCCCTGCGACTTGCCCGGGTTGTGCCTATGAGCACGTATCGGTCGGTGTCGTTGGCCCGCTGGTTCTCCCCGGTTGATCGAGGCGAGGAGGTTGTCGTGAGCGGGTCGGTCGGGAGGGCGATCGGGTTGGATGTGCACCGCGATTTCTGTGAGGTCGCGATCTGCGAGGCCGGGGCGGGTGCGCTCGGCGGGCCGGATCGAGACGTCGCCGGAGATGCTCGAGTTGTTCGGGGCAAGCCTGGGGCCGGATGATCGGGTGGCGTTGGAGGTGACCGGCGGCGCGTGGGAGATCGCCAGGATCCTTGAGCCGCACGTGCGCCGCCTGGTCGTCGTGAGTCCGGACGACACGGGGATCCGCCAGGCGCGGGCGAACACCGACCGGCTGGACGCACGCACGCTGGCGCGGTCGTTGTGGGGCGGCGAGCTTGATGCGGTGTGGATGCCCGACGAGCGCTGCCGGGGTGATGCGCCGCCGGCTCGCGCGCCGTGAGCAGCTGGTGCGCTCGCGGTCGCGTGCCAAGAACGAGATCCACGCGGTGCTGATGCGCCGGTTGCGGGCGGAGCACGTGCTTCCGGTCAAGGCGGGGCCATGATCCTGAGAGCCGGGGCGCCGTCGACATCCGCAAGGGGGAAGAACACCTCGTGCGTCCGCGGATCGACGGCCACCGTGTGCGCGCCGTCCGCCAGGAACGCCTTGCCTAGCGGATCCAGCCTCCGCCCGCGCCGGCCGAAGACCGCGACGACGCCGCTCTCGGCCGCCACGTAGAGCCGGCCCAGACCGGCATCGAAGGCGAGCACGTCGGGCTGGTCGCCGACCGGGAAGCTCGCCGTCACCCGGCCCGCTCGCAGGTCGAGCACCACGAGCCGCGCGTTGTCCTCGCAGGCGATGAACGCCAGGGGCGCCGGAGCATCGATCAGCAGCCCGTGGTTGCCGGCGCAGTCCCCGCCGACCGGAAACCGCCGCTCGACGCTGCGCGTCGCCGGGTCGATCGCCGCGACCTCTCCCCGAGACTGCACGTTGACCAGCATCCTGCGGTCGACCGGGTCGTACTGGACGTTCCCCGCCGTGCCTCCCAGCGGCACCGTCCCGACAAGCCGGCCGCTCGCCGCATCGATCACCGTCTCGCTCCCGCCGGCCTTGTTCGACACGAACACCGAGGCCGACTCGGGGTCGTACGCGATCCCGTCCGGGAAGCTGCCCGTCGGCGTCCGAGCCAGGACTCGGTACGTCCGCTCGTCGACCGTGACGAGCTCCCGGCTGTCCGTGGCGGTTACGTATACGCGACGCAGCCCCGGCACGACCAGCGCCCCATGCGCGCTGGGAATGCCCCGGACGCGCCGAACGACGCGGCGCGCGCGCGTGTCGACGACCGTCAGGGCGCCGTCGCCCAGGTCGGCGAAGAACAACCGGTGCCGCGCCGGATCGACGCTCGCGTAGTCAAAGCGCGACGTGGCACCGGGAAGCTCCACGTCCTCGACCAGCTCGAGCGGAAGCCCGCTTCCACCCGTGTCATTCCCACAGGCCCAGTGGAAAACCGCAAGGACGGCCAAGGCGCACACGAGGAGACACGCTCGACTGAAAGAGGCAAGCCCGGTCATAGGCGCAGCCAGCCTGATGATCCTCAGCGCGGGTAGCTGCGGCACGAGGCCGACCTCGCGGCGCAGGGCGAGCACGTCGAGCTCGCGCACGTCACGGCCGCGGTAGCGCACCACGCCGCGCTGCCGGTCGGTCGGTCAGCCGGTTAAGCACGCGCAGCAGCGTCGACTTGCCGATCCCGGAAGCTCCGACGATAGCGGTCGCGCCGTCCGCCAGCAGGAGGTCGAGGCCGCCGAGCACCACACGTCCGCCGCGCACCAGGGTGACCCGCTCTAGAGCGAACAGCGCCATGACATTCAGCCGAATGCGACCAGCCCCACGACCGCGGCGGCCGCCACGAGCGCCGGCTCCGGGACGTTCACCTTGGGCTGCAACAGCAGAGCGAGGGCGGCGAGGCCGATCAGGACGGAGGCGGGACGGTTGATGATGTCCTGGGCGATGACGATCGCCGCGCCGGCGATCGCGCCGGCCGCGGCGGCGGTGGCGCCCTTGACGAACCCCTGCAGGCGCGGGTGCTTCTCGTGGCGGCGGATGAACGGGCCGGGCACGACGACGAGCAGCATCGCGGGCAGGAACACGCAGATCGTCGCCACGATGGCGCCGACGAGCCCGTAGACGAGGTAGCCGGCGAAGGTGGCCATGATCACGACCGGGCCGGGGCTGATCAGTCCCATCGCGACGGCGTCGACGAATTGCTGCTGGGTGAGCCAGCCGTGGTCGTCGACGAGTCCTGCATGCAGGAAGGGCACGATCGCCAGCCCGGAGCCGAAGGTGAACGCGCCGGCCTTGAAGAAGAACCAGCCCAGCGACCCGAGCGACGTGCCGGAGCCGGTCCACGCGAGCCCGTTGACGGCGGCGAGCACGCCGACCGGTGAGACGCCGGCGAGGTTCGTGCGTCGCGGCAGCCCGCCGCCGTAGTAGACGGCGCCGAACGCGCCGGCCAGCAGGAACAGCCAGACGATCTCCGCGCCGGAAATCGCGGTCGCGGCGCACAGGATGCCGGCGATTGCCCACAGCACGGGGTCGGTCTTGTTGGTCGAGCGCGCGAGCTTGTAGGCGGCGATCGCGACGATCGCGAGCACCGCCGGCCCGACGCCGAGGAAGATCGCGTGCACCCAGGCCAGGCCCTCGTACTCGGCGTAGAGGACGGCGACGGTGGTCACGATCACGAACGGCGGCAGGACGAACGGCGCGGCGACCGCGACGGCGCCCCGCCACCCGGCGTGCAGGTAGCCGAACCACATCGCCACCTGCGCGGCCAGCGGGCCCGGCATCGTCTGCCCAACCGCGAGCGCCTGGCGGAATTCGTCCTCGCTGAACCAGCGCCGGTGCTCGACGAGGTCGCGCTGCATGTAGCCGACCAGCGCGATCGGGCCACCGAACCCCAGGCCGCCGAGCTTGAGGAAGTAGCGCACGAGCCCAGGCAGCGTGCGCGGCTTCCCGACCGGAGCGCTGGCACACTCGGCGCCGGCGGCAGTCTCACGCGTTGCGGGCGTCGTCATGCCGGCTCGTGGCCCAGCAGGTGGGCGCGCTTGAGGTACTCGTACAAGCCGTCGTACAGCGGGGCGCTCAGCTCGAGGACCTCGTGATCGCCGCGCACCATCGACAGGCCCCGCATCAAGACGTCGAGGCCCGGCGCCTCGGGGGCGTCGTAGCGGTCGTCCTCCAGATCGGCCTCGTGCACGATGCGCGCGATCGCCCACAGCACCGGATCGTCGAGCTCGTAGCGGCGCAGGAACGTCTCAAACGAGCAG
>JBIOTP010000263.1:0-13759 GCA_044865965.1 Solirubrobacteraceae bacterium | reverse complement strand
GTTCGACATCGCCCGCAAGAACCGCCCGGCGATCCTGTTCATCGACGAGATCGACGCGGTCGGCGGCGAGCGCGGCTCGGACAACAACTCCGAACGCGAGCAGACGCTGAACCAGCTGCTCGTCGAGATGGACGGCTTCGGCAGCGCCAACGACGTCGTCGTCATCGCCGCCTCGAACCTGCTCGAGAAGCTCGACCCGGCGCTGCTGCGGCCGGGCCGGTTCGACCGCCAGATCCTCGTCTCCCCGCCCGGCGTCGCCGGCCGCGAGGCGATCCTGAAGGTCCACACGCGCAACAAGCCGCTCGGCGTGATCGACTTCGAGATCATCGCCCGCCAGAGCGCCGGCCTGACGGGCGCCGACCTCGCGAACCTGTGCAACGAGGCGTCGATCTTCGCCGCGCGCGAGCACTGCGCACGGATCGAGCAGGAGCACTTCGACGCCGCGCTCGAGCGGGTCGTGGCGGGCATGCAGTCGCGCCGCACGCTCAACGAGCACGAGCGGCGCGTCGTCGCCTTCCACGAGGCCGGCCATGCGCTGTGCGCCGAGCTCCTGCCCGCGGTCGACCGCGTGCACAAGATCTCGATCGTGCCGCGCGGCCGCGCGCTCGGCTACACGCTGAACCTCCCCGAGGAGGACCGCTACCTGAAGACCCGCGACGAGCTGATCGACCACATGGTCATGCTGCTCGGCGGCCGGGCGGCGGAGGAGATCGTGTTCGGCGCGATCACCACGGGCGCGTCCGACGACCTCGCGCGCGTCGCCGGCATCTCGCGCGCGATGGTGCACGAGTACGCGATGGGCACGTCGCTGAGCTCGCTGCAGGTGTCCGCCGAGGGCGGCGCCGTGTCCGACCGCACGCGCCGGCTGCGCGACTCCGAGCAGCAGCACCTCGCCGACGAGGCGATGCGCCGCGCGGCGCGGCTGCTCGACGAGCACCGCAAGCAGCTCGACGAGCTGGCGGGGGCGCTGCTGCGCGACGAGGTCCTCGAGCGGGCGGACATCGACCGCATCATGGACGGCGTCCCGCGCCTGCGCGTGGTGGCCGCGAGGCCCCCGCGGGTCGACCCCGAATCCTGAGCATTCAAGTCGCGCGGCCTCCCGGCCGATTCCTCGCCTGATGACGAGTCGCGCCGACGACTTCCGCGAGCTGCTCGAGCCGGGCGCGATCCGCGCCGTCTTCCAGCCGATCGTGCGCATCAACGACCTCGGCGTGATCGGCTACGAGGGCCTCGCCCGCTTCCCCACGCCGCCCGGGCTCGTCGCGCTCCCGCCGGATGTCACGCTCGCCGCCGCTGCCCGCTCGGGGGTGCGCGATGAGCTCGAGGTCGCCTGCTGGGCCGCGATCGCCGCGGCCGGCGTCCCGCCCCACGGGCGCCTGCTGTGGGTGAACCTGTCGCCCGAGGCGCTCGGCCATCCCGGCCTGCTGGAGGTCGCCGGCCGGCTCCCCTCCCGCCTGGTCATCGAGCTCACCGAGCAGGACGCCGTGCTCAACAACGCGCTGCTCAAGCAGCGGCTGCGCCCCTGGATCGCCCGCGGCGCGCTCGTCGCGGTCGACGACGCCGGCGCGGGCTTCACGTCGCTCGAGTACGTGGCCGACATCCGCCCCGACTTCCTCAAGCTCTCGCGCGGCATGGTCGCCGGCGTCGACTCCGACTCCAGCCGCGAGGCCGTGCTGCGCGCGACCGCCGCGTTCGCCCGCGAGGTCGGCGCGCGCGTCGTCGCCGAGGGTGTGGAGCGCGTGGAGGAGCTCGAGCTGCTGCGCGACATCGAGATCGACTACGGCCAGGGCTGGCTGTTCGGCCGCCCGTCGGCGCCGTGGCCGCACGACGACGCCGCGCCGCCGGCCGCGCCGTGCCGGTCCGCCGCCAGCGGCCGGCTGGAGCGCGACCTCGAGCGCGCGGTGTGCGCCCGCGACGCGTCGGAGGCGGTCGTCGACCACCTCGCCCGCCGCGGTGCGCTTCCCACGGTCTACCTCGGCCGGGGCGGCCGCCTGCGCTGCCAGGCGGTGCGCGGCTTCTGGCAGGTCTATGACGGGATGCCGGCCAGCGTCGGCCTCGTCGGGCGCACGTTCCGCACCGGCGAGCCGACGATCGCCCGCGACGTCGGCGAGGCGCCGGACTACGTCCCCGCCGTCGCGGGCGTGGTCTCCGAGGTGTGCTTCCCGCTGCGGGTCGGCGGCCAGGTCGTCGGCGTGCTCGACGCGGAGTACCTGACGGCGCTCGACGACAGCGCGACCGTCGAGGTCGAGCGCTGCGCCGAGCTGCTGTCGGCACGCCTCGAGGAGGTCGGCGCGCTGCCCCCCGTGTCTCCCGCCCAGCGGCTCGCCCGCACGCTCGCGCGCCTCGCCGCGCTCGAGGACGCCGAGGGCATCGTGCGCGAGGCGCTCGCCGCTTCGCTTGACCTGTCGGGCTACGAGTCCGCCGTGATCGCGCTGGCCGACGGCCACGGGGCGCTCTATCCGCACCTCGCCGAGGGCCCGTTCGCGGTCGGCTTCAGCCAGCTCGCGGCCGAGGAGCTCGCCGCGGTGGCGGCGTGGGTGAACGACAGCACGTCCAGCTACACGGTCGGCGACGCCGCCGGCCGCGGCTTCGCCGGCCACGAGGCCGTGCGGCGCCTGGGCGCGTCCTCGCTGATGGTGCTTCCGCTGACCGTCGCCGGCGACCGCCTCGGATTGATCCTGCTCGCCGACCGCGCGAACCGCCGCCCGGCGTTCGAGGACATCGAGCTGCTCGAGCTGCTGGCCGGCCAGGCCGCGAGCGGCCTGCGCATGGCCACGGCGGTCGCCGAGCTGCGCGAGCGCGCGGCGCGCGATCCGCTCACCGGCCTCGGGCACAGCGCGACGTTCCACGCGACGCTGCGCGAGCTGGCGGGCGGCGCGGCGGTCGTGCTCGCCGACGTCGACGGCTTCGGCAAGATCAACGACGACCGCGGTCACGCCGCCGGCGACGACGTGCTGCGGGCGATGGCCGGCCTGCTGCGCGAGCTGACCCCGTTCGGCGGGCGCGCGTTCCGGATCGGCGCCGACGAGTTCGCGGTCGCCTTCGAGCCGGCCGCCCCCGCGGTGGCCGAGAACCTCGGCTGGGGGCTGCGCAGCCTCGCGCCCGACCGCCTCGGCACCACCCTGTCGGTGGGCGTCGCGATCGCCACGCCCGGCGAGAGCGACGAGGCCGTCGTCGCCCGCGCCGACGCCGCCCTCGGCGAGGTCAAGCGCCGCGGGCGCGACGGCGTGATCGTCGCGCAGTAGCGGCCCCGCCCACGAGTCCGCGCGCCGCCAGGCGGCCGCTGATCACCGCCTGGCGGCGTCCTCGTCAGGGGCAAGGGCGCTGCCCTTGCACCCTTCCTGCGTCCTTGCCAGACGGCGCCAGCGACCACCCGGACGACACGCGGACCCGCGGCCGGAACCGCTCCCCCGGGTAGACTCGGCCGCGTGTTCGGCCGCATCGACCACATCGGCGTCGCGGTCGCCGACCTCGACGCCGCGATCGAGCTGCACGCCGACGTCTACGGCATGCCGCTCGTGCACCGCGAGACGGTGGCCGAGCAGGGTGTGGAGGCGGCGCTGCTGGACATCGGGGACGGCCACGTGGAGTTGCTGGCGCCGCTCGGCGACGACACGCCGGTGGGGCGGTTCCTCGCCTCGCGCGGGCCCGGGCTGCACCACGTCGCCTACCGCGTCGAGGACGTGGCGGCCGCGCTGCGGACGCTGCGCGAGCAGGGGATGCGGCTGATCGACGAGGCGCCGCGCACCGGCATCCGGGGCTCGCAGGTCGCGTTCCTGCACCCGGCGACCGCGGGCGGGGTGCTGACGGAGCTCGTCAAGCCGGTGGAGGCCTTGGTATGACAGGGCACGACTGGTTCGACCGCAAGAAACGGGGTGGCACGGCCATGCGGAGCTGGATGTGACCAACGGGGCCCCGAGACGCGCCGCCATCGGCTTCCAGGGCGGCCAGGTGCTGTCGCTGCGCCTGACCGAGGACCAGCTGGCGACGCTGCGCAAGACGCTTCAGGAGGGCCGCGACCGCTGGTCGGAGGTCGAGGCCACCGACGGCGCCGTCCTCCTCGACCTCGGCCAGGTCGTCTATCTGCGCGTTGAGTCCGACGAGCACCGCGTCGGCTTCTGATCTTCCGCGCCTCGCAGGGCGCCGCGGCGGCGCCTCCGGGTGGCGCGTCCGCTTCAACGCGCTCGACCTGGCGATCTACCGCTCCGTGCGCTCGCTCGCCCACACGCCGGAGAGCGTGCGATGGGTGCGGCGCTACTCGCGCCTGGGCGAGCACGCCGCCGTCTGGATCGTCGGCGGTCTCGCCGCGGCGTCGCTCGACGCGCCGCGCCGGCGGCACTGGCTGCGGGCGACCGCGTGCGTGGCGGCGTCGTACGGCATCTCGACGTCGATCAAGCTCGCCGTCGCGCGGCGGCGGCCGATGGTCGAGGACCTCCCGCACCTGATGGCCACGCCAACGGGCCTTTCGTTCCCGTCCTCGCACGCGACGTCGTCGTTCGCCGCCGCGCGTGCCTTCGGGGCGCTGATTCCGGGCGCGCCGCTGCAGCTGGCCGCGGTCGCGATGGGCGTGTCGCGGCTCTACCTCGGCGTGCACTACCCGTCCGACGTCGCCGCGGGGGCGCTGTTGGGGACCGTGCTCGGGAGGCTCGGGCGATGATGAAGGTGGGCATCGTCGGGCTGCCGAACGCGGGCAAGTCGTCGCTGTTCAACGCGCTCAGCCGGGCCGGGGCGGAGGCCGCCAACTACCCGTTCACGACGATCGAGCCGAACGTGGCCGTCGTGCCGGTGGCCGACGAGCGGCTGAACGCCGTGGCGGACACGATCGGCGCCTCGAACGTGGTCCCGGACACGATCGAGTTCCACGACATCGCCGGCCTGGTCGCCGGCGCCCACCAGGGCGAGGGGCTCGGCAACAAGTTCCTGGCCAACATCCGCGAGACCGACGCGCTGCTGCACGTGGTCCGCGTGCACGAGGACCCGAACGTGATCCACCCTGAGGGGCGGGTGGACCCGGCCGCCGACATGGACACGATCGAGACCGAGCTGATGTACGCCGACCTCGAGTCCGCCGAGCGCCGCCAGGCCCGGGTCGTGCGCGAGGCGCGCTCCGGCGACCGCGCGGCGGTCGCGGAGGAGGCGTGGCTGCGGCAGGTGATCGAGGCGCTGCAGTCCGGCCGGCCGGCGCGCTCGGTACCGGCGCCGGCCGACGCGCCCGACGCGGCGCGCAACCTGTCCCCCTTGACCGGCAAGCCGGTGCTGTTCGTGGCCAACATCGACGAAGGCGACGACGCCGTCCCGTCGGTCGTGGCCGATCACGCGGCCGCGGTGGGCGCCGCCGCGGTGGCCGTCTCCTCGCGCCTGGAGGCCGAGCTGTCCGAGCTCGACGACGAGGACGCGGCCGCCATGCGCGAGGACCTCGGCATCTCCGACTCGGGGCTGAACCGCGTCGTCGCCGGCGCCTTCGGGCTGCTCGACCTGATCGCCTTCTTCACCGCCGGGGAGGGCAAGCCTGCGCAGTCCTGGCACCTGCGCAACGGATTGACCGCCTGGCACGCGGCGGGCGAGATCCACACCGACATCCAGCGCGGGTTCGTGCGCGCCGAGGTGATCGCGTGGGACCGGCTGGTGGACGCCGGCGGCTACGCCGGCGCACGCGAGCGCGGCGTGCTGCGGCTGGAGGGCCGCGACTACGTGATGGCCGACGGCGACGTGATCACCGTCAAGTTCACGCCGTAGCTCACTCGTCGCTCCATCCGCGCCGCGCGTAGTCGAGGATCGCCGGGCGGTCGAGCGTGGAGGCGCGCACGCGGTAGCGGCCGGCGCCGCGGTCGGGCGGGAACGTCTGCGCGGCGCGCAGCTGCGCGCCGTCGAGGAAGCGCAGCGGCGCCGGCGGAGCGAGCCGCAGCGGACCGCCGGCCAGGAAGTAGCCCCAGTCGCCGAACGAGGGCACGTCGACGTGGTAGGCGCGCGGGCGCAGGCCGGCGGCGCGGAGCGTCGCCGCCACGCACCAGTACTCCTCCGGCGCGAAGTAGGGCGAGCCGGCCTGCACGACCAGCCGCCCGCCCGGGACCAGCGCGTGCGCGCCGATCATCCCGTAGAGCTCGCGGCTGTAGAGCTTCGCGAGGTCCTCGGAGTCGGGGTCCGGGAAGTCGGCGATCACGACGTCGAAGCGCTCGCGGCTCGTCCGCAGCCACGAGAACGCGTCGCCGATCACGACGTGGACACGCGGGTCGGCCAGCGACCGGCGGTTGAGCGCCGTCAGCGCCGGGTCCGTGCGGGCGAGGCGGATCATCTCCGGGTCGAGCTCGACCTCGGTGACCGCGCGCACGTCGCGGTAGCGCAGCACCTCGCGCGCGGCCAGGCCGTCGCCCCCGCCGAGGATCAGCACGCGCGCGTGCGGGCCGGCCATCGCCGGGTGCACGAGCGCCTCGTGGTAGCGGTACTCGTCCAGCGAGGAGAACTGCAGGTCGCCGTTGAGGAACAGCCGGGTGTCGCGGCCGTCGAGCGACCGCGTGATCGTGATCTCCTGGTAGCGGGTCGTCACCGAGAGCACGATCGGGTCGTCGTAGAGCGCCTGGCGCGCGCTGACCTCGAAGCGCCCGGCGTAGGCGGCCGCCACCGCCAGCGCGGCCAGGACGGCGCCGAGGCTCGCGGCCAGCGCAGCCGCGGCGCGGGCGCTCAGCGAGCGGCGCATCAGCCACAGCACGAGGCCGCCCGCGAGCGCGTTGACGGCGCCGAAGATCAGCGCCGCGTCGATCCGGCCGGTGGCGGGCAGGATCACGAGCGGGAACGCGACGCCGACCGCGAACGCGCCCACGTAGTCGGCTGCCAGCAGGGTGCCGATCGTGCGCTCGGGCGCCTCGCTGCGCAGCCGCCGGACGATCGCCGTCAGCAACGGGATCTCCGCGCCCACGAGCACGCCGAGGGCGACGGACAGCGCGCGCACGACGAGGCCGTACAGGTCCAGCCACGCGAACGCCGCGAACAGCGCCATCGCCGACAGCCCGCCGATCAGCGCGACCGCGGCCTCCACCGCCACGAACCCCTCCACCGGGCGGCTCCCCGGCAGCCGCGCGGCCAGCCACGAGCCGAGCCCCATGGCGGCCACGAACGTGCCCAGCACCATCGCCGTCTGGACCGTGGAGGAGCCGAGCAGCACCGTCCCCATGGCGACGATCACGAGCTCGTAGACGAAGCCGCAGACGGCGCAGAGCAGCGTCGCGAGCAGGATCAGCCGCCGCGCCCAGCGCGGCGCGAGCGCCGGCGCGGCGAGCGCGCTCACGAGATCGCGGCGGCGATGATGCCGGCGACGCCGAGCAGCGTGGCGGCGGTCACGTACGCCACCGCCGGGTCCTCGTGCTCGTCGGCGATGATCTCCCCCAGCGAGCCGGGCGTGATGCGGTCGATCGCCACGAACGCGACGCCCATCAGCACGATCCCGACGAGCCCGAAGCCGGCGGACTCCGCGAGGCCGTGCGAGAGGTCGCCGGCGGCGGTGATGATCGCGATGGTGACGATCAGGCCGATCCCGAGCATGGCGGCGCCGACGATGATGCCGGCGTCCTTCCGGCGCGCCGTGCACAGGATGTCGGCGAGCTTGCCGGGCGTCAGCATGTCGATCAGCGCGAAGCCGAGTCCCATCAGCACGAGCCCCACGCCGCCGTAGAGCAGGCCGGCCACCAGGTCGTGTCCGAGGTCGGAGAGGAAGTCCATCGTCAGCCTCCGTCAGGTGCCTGGGCGGGGCGCGCGGGCCCCCGCCGTTCCCGTCGCTCTGCGTGACGCCGCCGCCGCCGCTGTTCGACTCCGACGACGAGCCACACCGCGCCGCCCACGAGCAGAAGCGAGCAGATGAGCAGCGCCGGGCCCCACTGGCGCAGGAAGTCGCTGAGCCTCGGGCGCCCGGTCGCGGCGCCCTGCTGCTCCACCGGCGCCGCCGGCGTCTCGAACGGCACGGGCGGCGCATAGCCGTGGTCGGCGACGATCTCCGGCAGCGCGCCGACCATGTTGGCCAGCACCGTGTCGTTGTCGTCGCCGACGAGCGAGTCGTTGGCGCCGTAGCCGAGCTCGTCGAGGCTCTCCTGCGTGATGCCTGGGAGGTTGCTGCGAACCTCGATCCGCGAGGCGTCCTCGGAGTCCGAGGAGTCGGACGTGAAGACGATCGTGCCCACCAGGACGGCGTACTTCGGGCACTGCGAGAGGTCGAAGCGCTGCTGCGGCCCGAGGTTGGAGCCGTATTCCGGCCCGGACGGGCCGCCCGAGGCGTCGTCGACCTCGATCTCCCAGCCGTAGCAGACGCCCTGCTCCTCGGTCGCGTCCGCGAGCGACTGGGCGAGCTCCGCGGCGTCAGCCGGGTCGAGCACCGGCGTGGCGAGCGCCGCGGCGGGCGCCCACAGCGCGGCCGCCGCGACGGCCGCGAGCGCGGCGACCCTCACTTCCCGCCCCCGGGCCCGCCGCCGCGGAAGCGCTCCGCCGGCCCGCCGTAGGAGCCCCACCAGCCGCCGACGTAGTTGTTGAAGAAGCCGTAGCCGTCGCGCTCCGAGGCCAGCCGCGCGATCGAGCGCCCGGCGACGGCGCCGGCCGTGAGGCCGACCATCTGGTTGCGGAAGCGCAGGAAGTGGCCCGCCGGCGTGGAGCGCTGGTCGGCCGGGTGGTGGGCGTCGCGCAGCCGGTGGGCGATCGTGCTCGCGCTGCCGGGGCAGTCGTACCGGCGGGCGCGGTGGCCGTTCTGGTCGCGGCTCGTGCCCGTGTAGTGGCACTTGCTGTCCAGCCACGAGCGCACCGAGCCGCTCGAGGCGAGGATGCCGGCGATGCCGAACGTCCCCAGGGCGATCACCGCGATCCCGCCGGCGATGTGCTTCACGGCGCCGCCAGGAGGCTGCGGGTGACCACGAGCTCGCGCGACTGCGGGTATGCGTGCCAGCTCTCCCAGCGCAGGCCGGCGACGGTCGCGTGGGCGTGCAGCGCGGTGAACGCGTCGGCGTGGCCGGGGAACGCCGCGAGCAGGCAGCCGGGCGGGAGTGCGGCGCGGGGGTCCGCGGGCAGGGCGCGCACGGTGCTGGTGAATCTGTAGCCCCCGGGCGCCTCGTGGCGCCCGGGCAGCGGCGCCCCGCCTGCGGACAGGCAGGCGACGGTCTCGCACAGCTCCACGGCGCCGCCGCGGCGGACGAGCACCTGGTGCGAGCAGCCGAGGATCCGCAACTCCACGCGCCGGCCCGCCAGCGTCAGCTCGCATGTGCGCAGCGCCGGCAGCGGATCGAGGCCGAGCGCGTAGCCGAGCTCGGCCGCGCGCGTGTCCACGAATCCGACGGCGACGAGCGTCACCGGCCGTCCCGGCGCGACGACTCCTCGCGGGGCGCCGCCGTCACGCGCCCGCCAGGCCGCGACGACTTCTCGCGGGGCGCCGCCATCAGGCGCCCGCCCGCTCGCTCCGCAGCCGCGCCGCGCGCGCCTCGACGGTGCGCAGCTCGGCGCGCTTGGCCTCTATCTCGCCGGCGACCCGCTCGGCGACCGTGCGCCAGCGCGCTGCCTCCTCGGCCAGCTCGGGGTTGCCGCCCGGCCGCGTGGCCTTCACGTGCAGGCGCTCGGCCTCGCGCAGCGCCTCGGCGCGCTCGTGCACCAGCGCGTTCAGCCGCGACCGCGCCGCCACCTCCGCCAGCAGCGCGTCCTCGAGCTCGTCCATCTCAGCGCTGCCCGGCCGGGTAGATGTCGAGCTCGTGCTCCGACACGACCTTGCCGGTGGACACCTCCCAGGTCGACGCGGACCCGTAGCGCTCGAGGCCGAGCACGCGCTCGCCGGCGCGATAGTCGGCGTACTCCATCGCCCCGTTCTCCACCTGCCCGGACGCATCGCGCGTCGTGAACCGGGCGCGCCCGCGCTCCTCGCGCGTGTAGGTGACGCCCTCGTGCGTGAGGCTGCGGGCGTCCGGATCGAGCTCCACGCCGCTCTGGCGCTCGAAGACGGCGACCTCCAGCCCGTCGTCGTCCTCCACCGACAGCCACAGCTTCCGCCCGCTCTCGTGGTCCACCAGCATGTGCTCCTGCCACGAGAAGCCGTCCTCGTCGAACGTCATCGTGCGGTCGACGATCCAGTCGACCGACTCGTAGTTGACGACGTCGCCGGGCGCGAGCCGCCGCACGTCGCCGTGCATGCCCCGGATGTGCTCCTGATGGCTCACCTGCCGCGGCGGCGCGGGCGCCGGGAGCCGGCGCCGCATCCCCGCATACACGAGGCCGCCGGCGACCAGGCCGCCGATCACGCCCGCAACGGCGCCGGCGACCAGCAACAGGATCACCAGGACCACGACGCCGGCGGCAACGCCGGCCCCGACGGGCGCAAGCGGAGAGGGCCGGCGGCTGGGCTCGAGGCTCACGCGTTCATCATCACACCGGGATGGGACGGAACCGCTGGCTCGAGGCGCTCGGCCACGCGTGCGGCCCGCTGCCCGGCGCGTGGCTCGAGGACGGCCGTCCGCGATACGCACGCGCGGTCGATGTAATCAGCTCCGCGGCGCATTAGTGTTGCTTCGTGCCCGCACCGTTCGTGCTCCCGGGGCCCGATGTCGGCCGCCTGCTCCTCGACCGTCTCGTGGCGGAGGGCGTCCGCTACGGGCGCGACTTCGCGATCGTGCGCGTGACGGCGCCCGCCGCCGCCGTCACCGACCTCGCGCCGCGGCTCGCCGGCGTGCTGCGCGACGCCGACGTGCTCGTGCGCTGGGAGCACGACGAGCTGCTCGGCCTGCTCCCGGCCACCGACCGCCGGGGCGTCGAGCGCGCGGCGCAGCGCATCCGCGAGGCGGCCGCCGGCGTGCCGGTCGCCGTGGGCGCCGCGCACTGGGTCGGCGACACCGCGCACGACCTGCTGTCGCGCGCTACCCCTCGAGCCGCCGGGCAAGCTGGTTGAGCCCGAGCTCGCGCGCTGCCGCCGCGCCGCCCGCGCGGTCGGTCGGGGCGTCCGGCGGGCGCTCGACCGGCGCCGTGCGCAGCGTCGCGATGTCGCGGAACGCGCGCAGCTCCGCGGCCTGCTCGATCAGCGCGCGGCGCACCGCCGGCTTCTCGCGGATCGCGCCGAGGATCACGTGCTCGAGGTCGCCCTTGCGGCGCAGCAGGTCGGCCGCCGTCTTCGCGCCGATCCCCTTCGCCCCCGGGAGGCCGTCTGAGGGGTCGCCGCGCAGGGCGATGAAGTCCGGCACCTGCGACGGGTCGATTCCGTAGCGCTCGCGCACACCGTCGGCGTCGACCTCGTCGGGCCCTTCCTGGCGGGCGCGCTGGAGCAGGACCGTCACCGAGGCGTTCACGCACTGGAACATGTCGCGGTCGCCGGTGAGGATCAGCGCGCGCCCGCCGGCGTCGGCCTCCAGCGCGGCGTAGGTGCCGAGCAGGTCGTCGGCCTCGAGCCCCTCGGCAGTGACCACGCTCCAGCCGAACGCGCGGTACACGTCCGGCGCCTTGTCCCACTGCGGCACGAGGCCCTCGGGCATCGGCGGGCGCTGCGCGTGGTAGTCCGGATAAGCCTCGACGCGGTAGTCCGCGGCCTCCTCGCCGAAGCAGAGCACGACCGCCCGCGGGTCGTAGCGGTCGACGCACCACATCACCTGGTTGATCGAGCCGAGCAGGGCGTTGAGCGGGACCGTGCCCGCCCCCTTGATCGTGTCGGGCAGCGCGTAGAACGCGCGATAGAGCAGGGCGGGGGCGTCGCAGAGCAGGAGCGGACCGGGCACGGCGGGAAGTATGGTGCGCTGACCATGCGAACGATCACCGGACTCGACGAGCTCAAGGCGGCCGAGGGCGAGGTCCTCGGGACATCGGGCTGGGACGAGGTGACCCAGAAGGACATCGACGCCTTCGCGGACGTCACCGGCGACCACCAGTGGATCCACGTCGACGTCGAGCGCGCGAGGGAGACTCCCTTCGGCGGCACGATCGCCCACGGCTACTACACGCTCTCGCTCGTCCCGAAGCTCTCGCAGGAGATCTTCCGCCTCGACGGCTTCACGTTCGCGCTCAACTACGGGCTCAACCGCGTCCGCTTCCCGGCGCCGATGCCGGTCGGCGGCAAGGTCCGGATGAGCGCCAAGGTCGCCGAGCTCAAGGAGATCCCCGGCGGCGCGCAGATGACGATGGAGATGACCTTCGAGCGCGAGGGCGGCGACAAGCCCGTGTGCGTGGCGGAGACGGTCGTGCGGGTGTATAGCTAGTCACAACCTCGGGGCCCCGTCCGAAGTGGGGGGTGCATTGAGCCCCGCGACCGCCGCCAGCGATGAAGAGCTCCTCGCCGCCACCGACGCGGCGTCGTTCGAGCTGCTCTACACCCGCCACGTCGAGGCGCTGCTGGGCTTCTTCGCGCGCCGCACGCGCGACCCCGAGCTCGCGGCCGACCTGACCGCCGAGACCTTCGCCGCGGCGCTGGTCTCACGCCGGCGCTTCCGGCCCGAGGCGGGCGCCGCGATCGCGTGGCTGTTCGGGATCGCGATGAAGAAGCTCGCCGACGCCCAGCGCCGCGGCTACGCGGAGCGGCGCGCCTGCCAGCGCCTCGGGATGGAGCGCATCGAGCTCTCCGACGACGACATCGCGCGCATCGACGCGCTGGCCGGCAGCGACACGGCCGGCGCGCTGCTGGGCCTGCTGCAGCCCGATCAGCGCGACGCGATCCGCGCCTACGTGCTCGAGGACCGCCCGTACGCCGAGATCGCCGCCGAGCAGCACGTATCGGAGGCCGTGGTGCGCAAGCGCGTCAGCCGCGGCCTGGCCGCCGTCCGTCAGCGAATGGGAGCGCGACGTTGAGTCAGGACTTCATCACCCAGCTCCAGACCCAGCTGCGCCACGCCGCGGAGCGCGAGGCGCGCCGCGGCAGCGTCGCCCGCGCGGCCCGCGCGGCGCGCTGGCGGATCGGCACCCAGCCGGTGCTGGCCGGCGCGGCGCTCGCGCTGCTGGCGCTCGCCGTCGTCCTCGCCGCGCCGGCGCTGCGCCGCGGCGAGGAGCCGGTGGCGCCCGGCCGCGAGGGCCCGCGCATCGTGGCGCGGCTGCCGCTCGGCAACCAGGGCGCCCCGGTCGCGACCGGGTTCGGCGCGGTGTGGACGGGCGAGGCCGGGCGCGTGCTGCGCGTCGATCCGCGGACCGCCCGCGTGCTCGAGCGCATCCCGGTGGCGGGGGGCCCGCCGGCAGTCAACGTCGGCGCCGGCGCAGTCTGGGCGCTCGCCGGCGACGACCTGCTGCGGATCGACCCCCGCAAGAACCGCGTCGCGGCGCGGATCCCGCTCGGGCTCCCCGTGCAGTCGGCGTGGGACGTGGCCGCGGGCCGCGGCGTCATGTGGGTGGCGACGTCGACCGAGCTGCTGCGGATCGACCCGAAGCGCAACGTCGTCGACCGCCGCATCGACATCTCCAGCGGCGCCTATCAGGCGTCCGGGCCGCCCCCTTACGGCGGCGACGCGCTCTACATCGAGCGCGGCGACGGCGTGCTCGTGGGGCGCGACTGGCGCACGGGCGCGCGCGTGTCGGTCGCACGGCCCCAGATCACCGGCTTCCTGCTCGCGGCGGCGGGCGAGACCGTCGTCACGGCGACCGCCGACGGCGTCGCCGCCGTCAACGCCCGCACCGGCCGCACGGTGTGGACCCGCAGCCTCGGGACCGCGCGCGTGAACGGCGCGCTCATCGACGGCCGCGTCCTGTGGGTGCACGGCACGCTCGGCCTGCGGCGCCGCGACCACCTGTGGCGGATGGACCTCCGCACGGGGCGCTCCACCGCCGAAGTCGCGCTGCC
>JBIOTP010000262.1:0-32338 GCA_044865965.1 Solirubrobacteraceae bacterium | reverse complement strand
AGCTCCGAGCGCTCGCGCAGCGACGCGTCGTGCACCAGCGCCGCCACGCGGCGCCCGCTGCGCTCGATGACCGTCGCGACCCGGGCGCCGTCCGCGGCCGGGAGCTCGATCGGCCGGCCGTCGACGTCGACGTAGCGCTCGCGTTCCGGGAGCCAGTACGCGATCGCCAGCGACGGATCGCCGAGCGCGCGGGCGAGCCCCTCGCGCAGGCCCTCCGGCGCCCTGCCGAGCTCGACGACCAGGTCGGCCACCGCGCCCCGGGCGAGCCGGCTGCGCCACAGGCCGACCTGGAACGCGAACGGCACGGCGCCGAACACCAGCAGGGCCACCGCCTCGGCCGCACCCGACCCGGTGCCGCTCGCGATCAGCAGCCCCACGACCGCGAACGCCGAGGAGCCCGACCACAGCACGGGCCCGACCACACGGCGCCAGGGCGGGGTCGCGCGCCGCCAGCGGCCCGCGAGCAGCCCGAAGCCCGCGAACAGCAGCAGCACGCCGACCCCGGCCGACACCGCCTCGAACGCGCGGGCGAGCGTCGGGTCGCTGTGAACCAGCGCGAGGTTCTCGACACCCGCGAGGCCCGGAGCGTCGAACACCACGGAGAGGCCGAACACCACGGTCGTGTCGACATAAGCCGCGGCGACCACGATCCGCTCCACGCGGCCGTCGAGCCGCCCGCTCGGAAACGCGAGCAGCACGTGCACGAACACCGCCAGGTAGAGCGTTCCGAGCAGCAGCCCGATGGTGTACAGCCAGGAGACCGAGACGAACTCGAGCAGGCTGGCCAGCCAGGCCAGGCCCACGAGCACCATCAGCCATCCGGTGCGGTTCGCCGGTCGCCGTCGCCACGCCGCCAGGCCGGTGAAGCACCAGGCGAATCCGACGATCAACCCGAGCGTCGCGAAGCCCATCTCGTTCTCGCGCAAGCCTGACCGGACCGGAGGCAACACGCAAGGATGTGGGCGGCGTGGACTTCTCAGACGACTTCGACGGCTCCGAGCTCGACACGCAGGCCTGGGTCCCGCATTACCTGCCGATGTGGAGCTCGCGGGCGGAGAGCGCCGCGACGTACGCGGTCGCAGGGTCGGAGCTGCGGCTGGCCATTCCGCCGGACCAGGGACTGTGGTGTCCCGGCGATCACGACGAACCGCTCAGGGTGTCGGGATTCAGTCCGGAGTCTTCTCCGGCCCGGTCGGCAGCACGGTCGGGCAGCAGCCGTTCCGCGACGGCCTGGTGGTGCGCGAGTCCCAGCCGGCCCAGTGGGGCTGGACGCCGCACTACGGGCGGCTCGAGGTCCGCGCGCGGATGGAGCTCAGCCCGCGGTCGATGGCCGCCGTGTGGATGGTCGGGCTGGAGGACGAGCCGACACGCTCCGCCGAGATCTGCATCTTCGAGATCTTCGGAGAGGCTTTGGAGGCCGGGACGGCGGCGGTGGGGATGGGTGTCCACCCGTTCCGCGATCCCGCGATCACGGACGAGTTCGATGCGCCGCGGGTCGCGATCGACGTCGCGGAGCTCCACGTCTACGCGGCCGATTGGCGGCCCGGCCGGGTGGACTTCCTGGTTGACGGCGAGCACGTCAAGACCGTCCACCAGTCGCCGGCCTATCCGATGCAGATGATGATCGCCGTGTTCGACTTCCCCGCCAAGGCGTCCTCGGCCCCGGAACACGTGCCGGAGCTGGCCGTTCGACTACGTCCGCGGCCTCGGGGTGACGCCCTACGCGGCGATCGGGGTGAAGGCGGCGCCCAGCCGCTGGTAGATGGACTGCGCCCGCTCATCGAGCGTGAGCAGCGTGCGACCGTGCGCTCTGGCCTCGAGTGCGACGAGCCCGTCGTAGCTGGCTCCGCCGAAGACTCCTGCGCCGGCCAGCGTCGCGAGCACGCGGCTGCGCTCGGTGTCGTCGAGGCGCAGCGGAGGCTCGCCGAAGCGGCGCGCGAGGACGCGCGCGGCCGTCGTCGCCGGAACGGCCAGGCCCGACGGCAGCCGGGTCAGGACCGAGTAGACCTCGACGACGACGTGAGCCGGGAGCGCCGCGACGGACACGAGCGCCCGCGCCGCCGGCTCGTGCTGCTCGTGCCACGCGGAGAGCGCGGCGATGACCGCGCTGGTGTCCGCCGTCACCGCCGGCCTTGCTCCATCAGATCGCGAACCTGCTCGGCGCTCAGGCGCTCGCTCGCGTCAGCCGCGAACCGCAGGCCATGGGGTCCGTCCTCGACGCGCACGCGCGACGGGATCGCGACCTCGAGACGCCCGTCGACGACGTTCAACTCCAGCTCGGTGCCGGGCGCGAAGCCGAGCTGGTCCCGCAGCGGCTTGGGCACGACCAGCCGACCTGCCGCGTCGATGGTAGTGCGCATGGCATCAAGATACCAGGACGTGGCTGTGCCACCATCCCGCCATGCCGGTCGCCGTGCGGTTGTTCGGTCCCGACCGCGCCGAGATCGTGGATCTCGACTCGTGGTTGGAGCACGCGCCGCCCGAGAAGGGCGCCGCCGCATGGCGGGACGGCTATAGCGCGAAGGAGCAGGCGAAGGCGTGGCTGCGTCCCGGGTCGCCGGCGGTGCCCGAGGAGCTGTGGCCGCCGCTCGCCGAGCTGGTCGCGGGTGACGCGGACTCGATCTACGGCCGGCCCGAGCACCGCACGACGCTCGACCGGTACCCCCGCCCCCGGCAGCACGACATGTTCGCGTGCGTCCGGCGGGGACGCGAGACGGTCCTCGTGGTCGGCGTCGAGGCGAAGGCCTGCGAGAGCTTCGGCGGCATCGTGGCCGACCGCGCGCCGGCCGCGGCGCCGAGCAACAAGCGCGCGCGGTGCAACCTCCTCTCGCGCGCCCTGTTCGGGCGGGAGGTGTTGGACGAGGAGACCGGCGAGATCCTCGACGACGGCCTGAGCCGTCACGGCTATCAGCTCTGGACGGCGGCGGTGGGGACGATCATCGAGGCCCAGGAGCGCGACGTCGGCGACGCGGCGCTCGTCGTCCACCAGTTCGTGCCCCGCGGGGCGCGCGCCGGCGACGCCCGCGACTGGGAGGCGGCGCTCGCCGCGAATGCCGACGCCGTCGACGCCTTCGTCTCGGATCTCCGGGCGGCCGGCTCGGAGTCGCACGAGACCGAGTTCGTCAAGCCGGGCACCACGCTCCGGGTCGTCAAGGTCGAGAGCCCGCTCGCCGGCTGAGCCTGGATCCTCCGATCAATCGTGGCCACGGCGGCGAGGCGCCGCGAGAATCGGTGGATCCAGGCTGAGCCCGCCAGGGATGGGATGACCAACCCTGGGGTCCCTGGGAGCCGCGGCGCGCCGGTGGGACGGTCGTCCCATGTCAAGGCTCCCCTACAGCCACACCCTGCCGGCCGAGCACGACCCGCCCAGCGCGCGTCCCCTGCACGGCTGGCGCCCAGCGATACGGCGAACGCGCATGCGCGCCGCCTCGATGCCGGCGGTCGTCGTCGCCGGAGCGCTGCTCTTGGCCGCGCCGGCGCTGGCGCAGCGGCCCGTCGAGCCCACGACCCCGGGGCCGGCGCCCGGCGGCCTGCCGGCGGAGGGGCCGGCGCCCGCGGCCACGCCCAGCCCGGCGCCCGCGGCCACGCCCGCCCCGGCGCCGCAGCCGCCGGCCCAGGCGCCGGCGAGCGCCGCGCCGGCCGGCGGCGTCGAGCTCGCGGTCAAGACCGTCGGCATGGTGCGCGGCCGCATCAGCGTCCCGCTGCGCTGCGCCGCGTCCGGCACGCTGGCGCTGCGCACTGCGGGCGGCGTGCGCGTTGGCGCGGCGCCGTTCGAGTGCCGCCAGAACGTCGCCGTCGCCGACGTGAAGGTCTCCCGCGCGGCCGCGCGGCGGATCGCCCGCCGCCGGTCGGTCGCCCTGCGTGCCGACATCGCGATGGGCGGGCGGCGCTACGTGGCGCGCCTCACCCTGCGCACGTCCGCTCGCGCCCGCGCGGCGGCCGGCGGGACGTGGAGCTCCGGCAGCGCACTGTGCGGCAGCCGCTTCAACATCATGCGGCCGGGCTACTACGTCCAGCCGCCGAACCTCAACTCGCTGACCGCCGGCTACGACTGGGTCTGGTACAAGCCGTGGCTGCTCTGGTACAGCAACGGGCGCTACCAGTGGGAGGAGGGCAGCTGGTCCGACGCGGTCTCGGCGCCGCCGTTCGGCCAGGGCGCCACCTGGGTCTCGCCGTACATGATCGGCAACTTCGACCACCTGCACGGCTGGTACGTGGCGACGGCGCTGCAGCTGTTCTGGAACACCGGACGGCGCACCGACTGGAACTGGCTGCGCGGGGAGTCGCTCGACTTCGGCTTCTCGGTGGTCAACGGCTACTGGTGCCAGATTCCGTAGAGCGTCGGCGCTGCGCGCGCCGCTCGAGCGGGCGTGCGAGCGGGGGGCGTCCGAGGGCCGGCTATGCGGCGAAGCGCTGCGCGGAGCGGGCGCGCGCCTTCGCCGCCTCGGCCTCGCGGTCCTTCGGCGGCGCGTGGGTCACGAGCTCGCCGAGCAGCCGCAGCGTGGCCTCGGCGACGGCGTCCACCGCGCGCTCGAACGCCTGAGCGTTCGCCTGCGACGGCCTGTGGTAGCCGCTGATCTTGCGGACATACTGAAGCGCGGCGTCGCGGACCTCGGCCTCCGTCGCCGGCGGCTCGAAGTTGTGGAGCGGGCGGATGTTGCGGCACATGCCTTCATCCTTGCACGCCCTCCACCGCGGCGAGCTCGCGCAGGCAGCGCTCGCACAGGCAGCCGGCGTAGGCCGCCACGAGGCGGGCGCGGACGGCCTCGGGCACCTCGACGGCGGCGCACCAGCAGCCGGAGTCGGCGGCGCCGCAGCCGAAGGCGGCGCCGCAGCGCGCGCAGGTCTCGTCGATGGGCATCGTGGAGACGCTAGCCGGGCGTGGAGTCGCCGGCACGCGAGAGGCCGTCGGCCGGGTCCGGCGAACTGCGGCAAGTGAGGAGGGGAGCCCGGATCGGCGCGTGCCCGCGAAACGATCAGCGCCACGCGGGGGTGACGTAAGTAACTGTCGGTATGCGACACCCAGTTGCGTCACCCCCCAGGATGGGTGATCGAACGTGATCGATCACGCGCCAGGCGCGCGCAGGAACGGGCCCGCCGACCTCACCCGATCACCCGCGCAGCGCGGCCGACTCCCTCCTCAATGCCCGCCGTTCGCCGGCGGCGCGCGGACGCCCGGCGTCCCGGCCCCCTCCTCAATGCCCGCCGTTGGCCGGCGGCACGGAGCGGCCGAGCTCGGTGAGCTCATAGAGCGCGCCCCACGGCGAGGCGCGCTCCTCGATCAGGCCGAGCGTGACGAGGACGGCGAGGTCCTGGACGAGCTCGTCCAGCCCGGGCGGATCGGCGGGGCGGGGCGGGCGGCGGGCGGTGCGGACGGTGGCGTGGGGGCGCAGCGAGTCGGGCGTGCGAGGCATTCGGGCTCCTACGAAGATGTGCGTAGGACGGGAACGGTGCCGTATGGATCGGACGGAATCGCGACAGCGGCGGCGTGCCAAGCGGCACGCGACGCACCGCGCTAGGCGAAAAGGCCGCTCATTGGGACAAACGGTGCCGTTGTCCACAGGCCTTTGCACAGCCACGTAGGGGCGATTCGCCACGCAGTGGCGCATATGAACAGCCGATGCACAGGGCAAGCTGCCACGCGATCCGGTCCGAGCTGTAGAACCGAGCCGATGTCCGCGCCCCGTCCGTCCGCCCGCCTGCTCCGCGCCGCCGCCGCCGAGCGGGCCGAGCTCGCGCGCCACCGCGCGCGGCTGGTGGACGAGCGCGACGAGCTGCAGGCCGCGCTCGCCCGCGTCGAGCGCGGCCTGGCGGAGATCGACGAGCGCCGCGCGCTGCTCGACCGTCTCGCGCCCGCAGAGCCCGGCGGCATGGCGCCGCGAAGGGACGCGGCGGGCGCGCCTGCCGGTGGGGCGCCGGGAGGGGGCGCGGCTGGGGCGCCGGGAACCGGCGCGGCCGGGGCGCCCGCCGGCGGGGCGGCGCTCGCCGACGCGGAGCTTCTTCACGGCCCCGCGATTCGCGAGACCGCCGTGCGCCTGCTCGTGCAACGCGGGGGAGAGGCGCTGCACTACCGCGAGTGGTTCCGGCTGCTGACCGAGGCCGGGCATGCGATCGCGGGCAAGGACCCCCTGGCCGTCTTCCTGACCCAGCTGAGCCGCTCGCCGGCCGTGCGCCGCGGCACCCGCGCGGGCGTCTATGAGCTCGACCGCCACGCCGCCGGCCGCCTGCGCGCGGCGCTCGACTCCCTCCAGCGCGAGCTGCGCGAGCTGACCGCGCCGGCGGGGGCGGCCGCCGACCTGGCCGCCATCCGCGCCCGCCGCTCGCAGCTGACCAGCGAGATCTCGCGCCTAGAGCGCGCGCTGGAGGAGATCGGACGCGTCCTCGAGCCGCCGCCCGCGCTCGCCGCCGCCGCCGGCTGAGTCGCCGCGGCTGGAGATCCGGCAGCCCGGGCCGGCGCCGTCGCAACGCGTCGAGCCTTCGGCTCGGGCCACGGGATCGCCATCGTCGCACCGCGTCGAGCCCTCGGGCGCGGCCGCCGGATCGCCATCATTGGAGGCGATGACGGTCACGGTCCACGTCCGCCCGGCCGAGCCGCGCGACGCGGCGGCCGTCGCGGACATCTACAACCGCGGCATCGCCGAGCGCCAGGCGACGTTCGAGACGCGGCCGCGCGAGCCGGACGAGGTCCGCGAGTGGCTGATGGAGGGGCGGCCGTTCGTGGTCGCCAGCGACGGCGACGGCGCCCTGCTGGGCTTCGCGCGCGTCTCCCCGTACTCGGACCGCTGCGTCTACTCGGGCGTCGGCGAGCACGGCGTCTACGTCGATCCGCAGGCGCGCGGGCGCGGGGTCGGCCGGCGGCTCCTGGAGGAGATCTGCGCTGCCGCGGAGGCGTGCGGCTACTACAAGCTGACGAGCCGCGTGTTCACCGACAACGCGCCCAGCCGCGCCGTGCACCGCGCCGCCGGCTTCGCCGAGGTGGGCGTGCAACGGCGCCACGGCCGGCTCGACGGGGTCTGGAAGGACTGTGTGCTGGTGGAGCGGCTGCTCGGCGACGCGGCGCGCGGTCACTAGTGGGGGCCACTAGGATCAATCCGAGAGGACTGGGGGCTGCCCTTTTGCTCAGGCACGGTCAGGTACGCGGGGCCGGCCGGACGGTCGCGCGCTCTCCGGCCCGGTTCGGCACGCCCTGGCTGGCGCTTGCCCTGACCGGCGAGGTGCTGCTCGCGCTCGTCGACGCGTTCTCGGGCGACAAGATCGTGTTCACGACCGCGTTCGTCCTCGCGCCGGTTGCCCTGGCGATCAGCAGGCGCTCGCGGGAGGTGGCGATCGCCGCCGTCGTCGCGTGGGTGCTGGCGGCGGCGAGCGGGTTCTGGGACCACTACGCCGGCTCCTCCGACCACCTCGTGCGGCTCGTGATCGTCGCCGCCGGCGGGGCGCTCGCGGTGATGGCCGCGCGCGCGGGCGAGCGCGCCCGCCAGCTGCGCGCCGCGGCCGACACGGAGCGCCGCCGGATGGCCGTGCTCGCGGCGGTCGGCCGGCTCTCCGGCGCCGAGCGCGTCGAGGAGGCGGTCGAAGGGCTGGGGGAGGCCCTCGTGCCGGCCGTCGCCGACGTCTGCTGGGTCGACCTGTGCGAGGAGGACGGCTCGGCGCGCCGGCTCCTGACGCGCGCCGGGACCCCGGACCGCGAGGAGGTCGAGGCGTGGCTCTCGACCCGCGAGATCGTCGCGGGCGAGGCGAGACACGCCGCCCTCGAGCACGACCGCGGCCGGCTCGTCGAAGTAGCGGCCGTCGAAGCCGAGCGCCTCGCGCTCACCTCGGCCGCGATCGTCCCCCTGCGCTCCGCCGACCGCACGATCGGCGTGCTGGGCTCCGCGGCCGCCGGCGGGCGCACGTACGACCCGAACGACGTCGCGTTCTTCGAGATCCTCGCCGGCCGCGTCGCGCTCGTGCTCGCGAACGCGCAGCTCGTGACCGACCTGCGCTCGACGCAGGCGCGTCTGGACGGGATCCTCGGCTCGCTCGCCGAGGCCGTCACCGTCCACGACGAGCGCGGCAAGACGGTCTACGCCAACGACGCGGCGGTGCGGCTGCTCGGCCGCGCGTCGGCCGAGGACGTGACCGCCGCCGAGCCGGGGGAGCTGGCCGCGCGCTTCGCGATCACGAAGGAGGACGGCACGCCGGTGGCGGTCGAGGAGCTTCCCGGCCGCCGCCTGGTCGCCGGCGAGGACGCGCCCGCGCTGCTGACGCGCAGCGTCGACCGCGAGACCGGGCACGCGTACTGGCTGCTCACGAAGGCGACCGCGCTGCACGACCGCGGGCGGATGTTCGCCGTCAACATCATCGAGGACGTCACCGAGGCCAAGGACGCGGAGCTGCGCCAGCGCTTCCTCGCCCAGGCCGGCCAGCTGCTCGCCTCCTCGCTGGACTACGAGGAGACGCTGCGCCGGGTGGCCCAGCTCGCGGTCCCGTCGCTGGCCGACTGGTGCGCGGTCGACCTCCCCGACGAGCACGGCCGCATCCAGCTCGTGGCGGTCGCCCACGTGGATCCCGCCAAGGTCGAGATGGCGCACGAGCTGCGCCGCCGCTATCCGCCGGACCACGACGCCCCCAACGGCGTGCCGCATGTCCTGGCCGGCGGCCCCCCCGAGCTCTACCGCGAGATCCCGGACGAGCTGATCGCCGCGGCGATCCGGGATCCGGAGGAGCTCGCGGCGGTGCGCGAGCTCGGGATGCGGTCGGTGATGATCGTCCCGATGCGCGCGGGCGACGCGACATTTGGCGCGATCACGCTCGTGTCCGCCGAGAGCGGGCGCGTGTTCGGCGACGACGACTTCGCGTTCGCGCAGGACCTCGCGCTGCGCGCCGCGACCGCGGTCCAGAACGCGCGGCTGTACCACGAGCAGGCGCGCGTCGCGCACACGCTGCAAGCGAGCCTGCTGCCCGAGCGCCTGCCCGACGTGCCCGGGTGGCGCAGTGACGCGACCTACCAGGCCGGCGAGCGGGGCATCGAGGTCGGCGGCGACTTCTACGACGTCGTCCCGGCGGCGCGCGGACACCTCGTGTTCCTCGGCGACGTCACCGGCAAGGGGGTCGAGGCCGCCGCGCTGACCTCGCTGGTGCGCCACTCGGCCCGCACCGCGGCGCGCTTCGACCCGCGGCCGGCGGCCGTGCTCGGGCTCCTCAACGACATCCTGCTCCAGCAGCCGTGGGTCGCGCCGGTCACGCTCGTGTGCTCGCTGATCGAGGACGCGGGCGAGGCCGCGCGCATGACGGTCGCCGCCGCCGGCCACCCGCTCCCGCTGCTGCGGCGCGGCGGCGCGGTCTCCGAGGTCGGCCGCCACGGGGTGCTGCTCGGCGCGGTGCGCGACGTCGGCTTCGAGCAGGACACGATCGCGATCGAGCCCGGCGACACGATCGTGCTCTACACCGACGGCGTCACCGACACGCCGGGCCGCGGGGAGCGCTTCGGGCCCGAGCGCCTTGCGGCGATCGTCGCGGCCGCGCCGCCCGAGCCCGCCGAGGTGCGGCGGCGGATCGAGCAGGCGCTCGGTGTGTTCCAGGTCGGCACCTCGGCCGACGACCGCGCGATGCTGGTGCTGCGGTTCACCGGCGAGCGCGACGACGCGGCGCCCGAGCGCCCGAGCGTCGGCTCCGCCGCCGCCTAGTGGCCCCGCCCGCAAGTACGCACACCCTCAGGCGGCCGCTGATCACCGCCTGGCGGCGTCCTCGACCACTTGAAATCCCAGAAGGATTCCTGCGGGTCTGCGTCCTTGCCAGGCGGCGCCAGCGACCACCTGACGGCGCACGTACTCACGCGCGGAACCACTAGCGGATCACCAGAGTCCCCACCCGGCGGCCGTCGTCGACGAGCACGATGGGATAGCTGCCGGGCGCGTCGGCGAAGACCTCGAAGAGCGCCGGCGTGCTCGGATCGACGGCCGCGTTGCGGTCGAGCCCCTCGATCGCCACGGCGCCGGGCTCGGCGCTGCGCACCTCGAGTCGCAGGAGGTCGCCGACGTGGGCGCGGACCGTACGAACCTGCGGCTGGCTCGCGTCGAGCGTGCGCTCGACGGTGCGGCTCTCGACCGGCGCGGAGGTGATCGCCGGCGACGGCGTGGGCTGCGCGGTGCGCTCGCGGTTGCGGCGCACGGACGGGTCGGGCGGCGCGAGGCTCGCGGCCACGGCGGTCACGCCCATCAGCAATGCGACGAGGAGCAGGAAGCGGCGGCCGCGCATGCATCGAGCGTAGATCACCGGGGACTCAAGCTCTGGCCGCCGCGGCCGATCCTGCGAACGTGTGCGCGCAGTTCCGCTCCGCTCCGCCCCCCTCGCCCGCCGGCGCCGGCCGCGAGCACGTGATCGTGCTCGAGGCGGGCCGCTCGTGGGGACGCCGGCGCGGCGCCGAGGACTTCCTGCGCCTGACGCCCGCGGGCGCGACGATCGTGTGCGACCGCCTGCTGCAGGCCCCGCTGCGGCTGTCGCTCGGCCAGCTCCAGCTCGGCCTCGTGGACCGCGGCAGCGCCCGCGCCGACGGCCCGGTCGGGCGCTTCCCCGTGCTGCGCCGCCTGAGCGCCACCGCGGTGCTGCCGCGCGAGGAGGGGATCGAGGGCTGGCTGTGGACGAGCCTCGGCGGCAGCTCCCTGCCGGCGCTCGGCGACGAGGACGACGCGCCCAACGCGGCGCTGATGTTCACCAAGCCGCTCGGGCCCGAGCAGCTCGAGCCGTGGATGCGCCCCGAGGCGTTCGCCGCGCTGGCCGACCGCTCCCCGCTCGGCGTCCCGGCCGTGCCCGGCTTCATCTTCCGCGTCGAAGACCCGACCCGCGCCGAGTCCGCGTTCCGCGCCTACAACCTCCTGCGGCCGCTGACCGACCGCGAGGTGCCGCCCACCATGCGGCGCTCGCTGCCGAGCGACCGCCCGGCCGACCCCACGCTGCAGATCGCCGCCGCCGCCCCGGCCCGCTCGGTCGCCCCCCCGGGCTTCTAGTGGCGCGTCGGGCGCTGCGAGATGGGCCACTAGACTCCCGCGGCCGTGAGCGCCGCGCAGGACACCTACGACGCCCAGGCCTGCACGCCCTGCCGGGGCACCGGCGAGGTGATCTCGACGCTCGGGGGCGACCCGCACCGCGTAGTCTGCCCGTGGTGTGAGGGCAGCGGCCGCTTCCAGCGCGACCACGACGCGCAGGCGGCCGGCGGCGCCGAAAAGTCCTGACTCAAGGCGCGGGCCCGCGCGGTCGATGCGGAACGGGTGACCGTCGCCCGCCGTGCGCTGCCCGCCGCAGCCATCCTGCTCGCCCTCGCCCTGACGCTCCGCGCCGCCTTCCCGATGGCGCCGGGGCTGGACTACTTCAATGACGCGAGCACGGCCGTCGACGCGCTCGCGACGTGGGACCTGAAGGCGTTCTTCGCGAACCCGCCGCTGATGGGGCCGGTCTCGATCGCGGTGCGGGCGCCGTTCGTGGCGCTCGTCTACCACGGCAGCCTGCCGGCCGTCTACTACGCGGGCGCGCTGCCGTGCCTGGCCGCGGTCGCCGCCGTCGGGCTGCTGCTGCGCCGGCGCATGCTCGCGCTCGGGCGCCCCGCGCTCGCGGCCACGCTCGTGGCGGTCGTCGCGCTCGTGAACCCGGGGACCTACCGCGCGCTGCACTGGGGGCATCCCGAGGAGCTGCTCGGCGGCGCGCTGTGCGTGCTGGCGATCCTCGCCGCGACGCGCGGGCGCACGTGGGGCGCGGGCGTGCTGCTCGGCCTCGCGATCGCCACGAAGCAGTGGGCGGTCATCGCCGTCGTGCCGGCCCTGCTGGCGGCGCCCCGGAGGCGCCCGGCGCTGCTGGCCGTCGCCGCACTCGTCGCACTCGCCTGCATGCTGCCGCAGACGATCGCCGCGCCCGGCCGCTTCATGGCCATGAACGCGTCGGCCGCCGCCGCCGAGCCGGTCGTCACCGCGCCGAACGTCTGGTACCCGCTGTCGGACCACAACGGCGCCAAGCGCCACTTCGCGGGCACGATCCCGCCGCTGCTGGGCGCGATCACGCACCCGCTGATCGTGCTGATCGGCGTGCCGCTCGGCTGGCTGTTCTGGCGCCGCCGCCACAGCGCCCGGCCGGAGGACGCGCTCGGGCTGTTCGCGCTGCTGATGCTGCTGCGCTGCGTGCTCGACCCGTGGAACATCGACTACTACCACGCGCCGTTCCTGCTGGCCCTGCTGAGCTGGGAGGCGCTGGCGCGCGACGGCTGGCCGCGCCTGACGCTGCTCGCCGGCGCCGCCCTGGCCCTGACGTTCCCGGCGAGCCTGATCTCGCAGGTCGCGATCAGCGCCGACGCCGCGCGCTACTGCGCCATGTACCTGGCCTGGGCGCTCCCGCTGGCCGCCTGGCTCGGCCACGCGCTGCTCGCCCCGGGCCGGAGGTGGGGTGTGGACCCCATGCGGGCCTCAAGAGGGCTTAAGGCGCTGGTGCCAGCTGCCGATACCGGGATTGCCAGTACCGAGGTGTCAAAGGCAAATCACCCGCGAGGGTGACGACGCAAAGCCACGGGGCTCCTAAGGAGCAAGCCGGGTTGCCACTTACGGAAAAAGGGACCGAGGACCTGGCAGGCAGTACCCACAGGCCCAACGATCCCTTCAGGAGGGACCACCTAAATGCTTCACAAGCTTCAGCAGCGCGCCCGGGACGAGAAGGGCTTCACCCTGATCGAGCTCCTGGTCGTCATCCTCATCATCGGCATCCTCGCCGCGATCGCTCTGCCGGCCTTCCTCGGCCAGCGCACCAAGGCTCAGGACACTGAGGCCAAGACGCAGATCCGCACGATGCAGACGGCGATGGAGACCTACTACACCGACAACCAGTCCTACGCGAACGTCGACCTCGCCAAGCTGAAGGCCATCGAGCCCTCGCTCAACGACGGCAAGGCCGTCCCCGGCACCCCGACGGGCGGCACGTCGACCTACACGGTCAGCTCGACCTCGAAGTCCACCAACGTCTTCACGCTGAGCAAGGACACGAACGCCGGCACCACCTCGCGCACCTGCACGGGCAACGGCGGCGGCTGCAACAACGGCTCCTGGTAGTCAGCAACCAGCTACCAAGCTTCTCTCGGAGCGGGCCCCCTCGGGGGCCCGCTCCGTCGTTCACGCGCGCGCGTCGGAATGGGGTCCAGACCTGTCAAGCGCGCCTCGCTCCACGCCGATAAGGAAGGCGATGTCCGTCACGCACAGGCTCCGCAGCGACGAAGGCTTCGGCCTCGTCGAGGTCCTCGTCACCGCGATGATCGTGCTGATCCTCGCGGCCGGCCTGCTGGCCGGCCTCGATGCGTCGAGCCACGCCACCGGCCGTGCGAAGGCGCGCAGCGTGGCCATGACCCTCGCGCAGAAGGACCAGGAGCGGCTGCGTGCGATGCCGATCACGACGCTCGCGAACGTGGACGAGACCAAGCCCCAGAAGGTCTGCGACTCGTCCAACAGCAACTGCGTGGACTACACCGTCACCTCCAGGGCCGAGTGGGTCTCCGACTCCAAGGGCCTCGAGAGCTGCACGACGGCCACCGCCGGCCTCGACTATCTCAAGGTCACCTCGACCGTGAGCTGGCCGGGCATGGGCGCGTCCGAGAAGCCGATCACGACGCAGAGCATGGTGACGCCGGCGATCGGCGCGCTGGGCGAGGACAAGGGCAGCCTGGCCGTGCAGATCGTGCGTGCCGACGGCATCACCGGCGTCGGCAACGTGACGGTGAACATCTCCGGCCCCGCGAGCGACTCCGGCAAGACCAACAGCCTTGGCTGCGTGGTCTGGGGCCTGCTCCCGACCGGCAACTACACCGCCTCGGTCTCCCAGTTCGGCTTCGTCGGCGTGCAGGGCATCCAGGCCATCAGCGCCCCCGCGGGCGTCGTCGCCAACTCCCTGAGCACCACGACGATCCTCTACGACGGCGCGGCGAGCGCGAACATCACCTTCTTCTCGAAGGTCGCCGGGACCCGCTACGACGAGGAGCAGAGCGCGGTCACGCTCAAGCAGAGCCAGATGTCGCCGGTGACGCGGGTCTTCCCGACCGACGACGGCAACCCGGGCGCACTGATCACCGCGAAGTCGCTGTTCCCGTTCAAGGTCGGGTCGCCGGGCGGCCCCTACAGCATCTACCCGGGCGGGTGCCCGGGCGCCGAGCCGCCCGCGCCCGTGTCGCTGGCCGACCTCGCCCCGGACCAGAACATCGACTACGAGCTGCAGATCCCGGCGTTCGACTTCACGGTCCAGGAGAACGGCGCCGCCTCCGGCACGGCCAAGACCAAGATCGTGCCGGTCACGCAGAACTGCGACGACCCGGACCCGAGCACCGTGCAGGCCCAGCCGGTCCAGGCGTCCGGCCCGGACAAGGGCCGTCCCCAGCATCCCGGCTTCCCGTACGGCACGTATGACGTCTGCGCCGAGAACGGCGCGGGCACGCTCCACCAGACCTTCACCGCCGTCGATCTCGAGCCCACGGATTCCAACGACCTGACCGTGAAGGTCAACGGCGGCGCGATCAACCTCACGAGCGCCTCGGACCCGGGGCCGTGCTGATGCGCCGGCTCGCCTCCGATCAGACGGGCCTCACGCTCATCGAGCTCGTGGTCACCATGGCGCTCGGCCTGATCATCCTCACGGCCGTGCTGTCACTGGTGGACACCGCCCAGCACAGCACCAACACCAGCACGCAGCGCGCGGACGCGACCCAGCGCGGCCGCACCGCGATGAACCAGATGATCCAGGGGCTGCGCTCGCAGGTGTGCCTGAAGAAGGACGCGGCGTCCGCGCAGACGACCGTGACGTCCGCGACCGACACGTCGGTGACCTTCTTCACGAATATCGGCAGGCCCGACACCGCGAACCAGGGCCTCCCCAAGGCGTTCGCGCCCCAGCTGCGCACCTACAGCTTCAGCGCCGGGAAGTTCATCGAGCAGACGTCCGACTCGGTGCTCGTCAGCGGCGCCTACACGTTCCCGGCCGTCACCCGGACGCGCACGCTGCTGACCGACTCGGCTCAGGCCTACATCGACGGCAAGGCGGTTCCCGTGTTCCGCTACTTCGCCTACAAGACCGACGGGTCGCTCGACACCGTCCAGCTGCCGACGCCCGTTCCCGATGCCGATCTCCCGCGCATCGCGCAGATCTCCGTCGCGTTCGTCGCCAAGCCGACGGACCGCACGAGCAACTCGGCCGTCCAGGTCGCGTTCACCGACGACGTGACGCTGCGCCTCCTCTTCCCCGCCCCGAAGACCGCCGTCCAGAACAGGACAGTCGCATGCACCATCTGATCGCCTCCGCCCGCCGCCGTGCCGCCGCCTCCGACGGCTTCACGATGGTCGTCGCGATGGGCGCGCTGCTCGTGGTGATGCTCCTAAGCGCCGCCGCGTTCGCCGCCGCCGACGGCGACATCCACATGGTCTCCTCCGACGACCACACCAAGCAGGCCTACGCGGCCGCAGAGGCGGCGATCGCCGACTACCAGTACCACCTCAACCAGAACCCGGACTACTGGCGGCTCTGCGACAAGACCAAGGACAACGCGCCCGTCAACCAGCCGTACACCGGCGGCGTCGACGCGCGCAAGTGGCGCGACCTGCCCGGCTCCGGCGCCGAGTACACGATCGAGCTGATCCCGAGCGGCAAGAACGGCAGCGTCCCGTACACGAGCTGCAGCACGTCGGCCCCCGACAAGTCGATGATCGACCCGTCGAACGGCACGTTCCGGATCCGCGCCACCGGGCGCCTGAAGTCCGACCCCACGCGCAAGCGCAGCGTCATCGCCACGTTCAAGCGCACCGGGTTCCTCGACTTCCTGTGGTACACGGACCTCGAGGACCAGGACCCGATCGTCTGGACCAAGCTCAACGCCTGCGCCGGCACGCCGACCACGGACGCCGGCTACCCGACCTGCTTCGCGACCGGCAACTCGACCGGCACGCAGCCGGACCTCGCCACCTGGGGCAGCGCCCAGTGCTCGAAGTACTGGCGCGATGGCCGCGGGGCGTCGGTCTACCCGGGCCAGTTCAAGAACGTCGACAGCCCCTGGTACACGTCCTCGCTCACGAACAACACGTGGTACTCGCTGGGCCGCCCGTGCACCGAGATCGTGTACGGCGACGGCGAGTTCATCAAGGGACCGTTCCACACGAACGACAGCATCTACGTGTGCGACGACCCGATCTTCGGCCGCACGTCCGCCGACCGCATCGAGGTCAGCGCGACCGAGAACCCCGATCAGGACCCCAAGCGGTCAACGGGCTGCACGGACGCCGTCCAGATGCAGGGCACGTGGCTGCCGGGCTCGCCCCGGCTGGATCCGCCGCCCAGCAACGCGGCGCTCAAGAAGTCCGCCACGCTGACCTTCAGCGGCGCGTCCAAGATCGTCTTCAAGGGCGACGGGACGTTCACCGTCACCAACGAGCAGCTGTCGCCGAAGACGAAGACGTACGCCGAGCAGGACAACCAGGTGATCTACGTCGAGAGCCGCGCCACGTGCACGTACGACCCGTACAAGCCGGTCGTGTACGACGGCGTCACCAAGCTGGCCGACGGCGTCACGATCGCTGGCAAGGACTGCGGCGACGCCGTCGTGCAGGGCAGCTACTCGGCGAACACCACGATCGGCGCCGACAACGACGTGATCGTCACCGACGACCTCACGCAGGTCACCGGCGCCGACGCCCTGATGGGGCTGATCGCGAACAACTTCGTGCGCGTCGCGCACCCCTCCAAGTTCGACCCGGCCGGGTCGGCGCAGTGGACGGACGCGCTCTACAAGGCCGTGCCGGCGACCGAGCGGACGAAGCACTACACGCCCAAGTGCACCAACACGAGCACCGCCACGAAGAACCTGGTGATCGAGGCCGCGATCCTCGCCCTCAACCACCAGTGGACCGTGGACCGCTACGGCTGCGGCGCCGGCCTCGGCACGCTGTCCGTCACCGGCACCATGGCCCAGAAGTTCCGCGGCCCGGTCGGCATCGGCGGCGGCGCCTCCGGCTACATCAAGAACTACACCTACGACGACCGCCTGCGCTACCGCTCCCCGCCGAAGTTCCTCGACCCGGTGAACACCGCGTGGAACGTGGCGCGCGAGGTCGAGCAGACCCCGGCCACCTGAGCCGCGGCCTGCGCTCAAGCTCCGTCCCCCGACTACCGATGGAATGACCGTGTTCGGCAAGAAGCGTTCCCCCAAGAAGACCAGCGTCGTCGGCCTCGACCTCGACCCCGGCCACCTCGCCGCGGCTGAGGTCCACGTCAACGGCGGCGTCACCCTGACCCGCGGCGCGGTCGCCGAGCTGCGGCCCGGCATCATGCGCGACGGCGAGGTCGTCGACCCGATCGGCCTCGCCGAGGCGATCAAGGCCCTGTTCGCGGAGCACGAGCTGCCCAAGCGCGTGCGGCTCGGCATCGCCCACCAGCGGATCGTCGTGCGCTCGCTCGACCTGCCGGTGACCGAGGACGAGAAGGCGCTCGCCGCCGCCGTGCGCGCCGAGGCGCCGGACCACATCCCGATGCCGATGGACGAGGCCGTGCTGGACTTCCAGTCGCTCGGCACGGTCCAGACCCCGACCGGTCCCAAGTCGCGCGTCGTCGTCGTCGCGGTCCGCCGCGAGATGGTCGAGCGCGTCGTCGCGGCCGCCCATGGCGCCGGCCTCTCGGTCGAGGGCATCGACCTGTCGGCGTTCGGCATGGTCCGGGCGCTGGCGGCCCCGCAGGAGCGCGCCGCGCTGTACCTGAACGTCGCGGGCCTCACCAACGTGGCCGTCGCCAACGCCGCGGGCTGCCTGTACACGCGTGCCGCCGCCGGCGGCATCGACGGCATCGCGCAGACGCTGGCCGAGAAGCGCGGGCTCACGCTCGAGCACGCCCGCCAGTGGATGCTGCACGTCGGGCTGACCACCCCGGTGGCGGAGATCGAGGGCGACCCCGAGCTCGTGAACGCCGCCCGCGCGGTGCTGGAGGACGGCGTCCACCAGCTCGCCGACACCGTCCGCAACTCGCTCAACTTCTACCGCGCCCAGGAGAACGCCGAGACCGTCGAGGACGGCGTAGTCACGGGCCCGGCCGCGAGCATCCCGGGCTTCGCCGAGCGGCTCAGCGCGTTCCTGCGCCTGCCGCTCGAGACGCGGGTCGTGGAGACGGCCGTCGAGGCCGACGCCGGCCGCCTGACGGTGGCCGCCGGGCTCGCCGTCGCCGAGCGCGCGTAAGGACACGGGGCACGGCGCGCGCACCGCGCGCGCCTGCCATCGTGCACGGCCGATGAGCACTGGCGTGGCCGCCGTGGTGGCGGGCATCCTCGGAGCCGTCGTCGGCTCATTCCTCAACGTGGTGGCCTACCGGCTGCCGCGCAAGGAGTCGCTGCTCAGGCCGGGCTCGCGCTGTCCGGCCTGCGGCACTCCGATCAAGCCCTATGACAACGTGCCGGTGCTCGGGTGGCTGTGGCTGCGCGGGCGCTGCCGCGCGTGCGGGGCGACGATCTCCTGGCGCTACCCGCTGGTAGAGGCGCTCACCGGCCTGCTGTGCGCGCTCGTGATCGTGCGCTTCGGCGCCGACTCGGACGCCTGGCTCGGGCTCGCGCTCGTGCTGGTGCTCGTGCCGATCACGCTGATCGACCTCGACCACCACATCATCCCGAACCCGCTGACGCTGCTCGGGTCGGCGGCGGCGGTCGCGCTCGTGCTGCTCACGCAGTCGGACGAGCTCGTCGAGCACCTGATCGCCGCGGTCGCCGCCGGCGGCTTCCTGCTCGTCGCCGCGATCGTCTACCCGGCCGGGATGGGCATGGGCGACGTCAAGCTCGCCGGCATGCTGGGCCTGTTCCTTGGCCGCGCCGTCGGCCCCGCGATGTTCGTGGCGATGTTCGCCGGCAGCGTCGTCGGCCTCGCGATCATCGCGCGCGTCGGCGCCAAGCGGGGCCGCAAGATGGGGATCCCGTTCGGCCCCTGGCTGACCCTCGGCGGCCTCGTCGGCCTGTTCGCCGGCGACGCGATCGTCGACTGGTACCTCGACACGTTCGCCTAGCGCATCCACGCGGGGGCTCGGCGCATCGCCGGGCCCGCCGGAATGCGTCGAGCTTCCGGGTGGGTGCGCTTCTCATCGGCTTGGGGTGACGACCCCACGCCCGGCTCTCAAGTGGCCTTCCCGGGGTGCCGATGAACGGTACGTAATGAAGGCCGTCAACCTCTTTCCTCCCGATATGCGCGGCGCCTCCAAGGCGACCGCGGAGCTCACCACCAGCCCGGAGGCAAAGGGCGTCGCCGGCCCGTTCGTCGTGCTCGGCGTTCTCGCCGCCTGTGTCGCCGGGACCGCCGCCTACGTGCTCACGGACAACGTGATCGCGCAGCGCAAGGCGGACCTCGTGGGCGTCACCGCCCGCCAGCAGGCCGTCCAGGCCGAGGCAAGCAAGCTCAAGCCCTACGCGGATTTCGACGCGATGGCCAAGGCGCGCGTGCAGACCGTGCGCGACCTCGCCGGCCACCGCTTCAGCTGGGACCAGGCGCTGCGCGACCTCTCGCGCGCCATCCCGGCGGACGTCACGCTCTCCACCCTGCAGGGCGATCTCGGCTCGGGCAGCGGGTCGACCGCGTCCGCGTCGGGCGGCGGCGCCGGCTCCGGCGTGCGCGGCGCGATCGACGCGCCGGCGATCTCGATGCAGGGCTGCGCCCGCGACCAGCGTTCGGTCGCCGTGCTGATGGCGCGCCTGCGCAACGTCGACGGCGTCACGCGCGTCTCGCTCTCCAAGTCCGACCGGGAGGACACCGCCTCCACGACCGCCACCGGCAGCGCCGCGCCGCCGTGCGGCGCCGGCAGCCATCCCAAGTTCGAGCTCGTCGTGTTCTTCGAGCGCGCGGCGGCGGCCGTGGCCGCCCAGACCGGGTCGGCTTCCGCGCCCGCCGCCCCCGCGGCGACCGCGACCCCGGCCCCCGGCGCCGCGGCGACGCCGACCCCGTCGGCGACGTCCACCCCCGCCGGGACGACCACCGCTTCGACCGCGCCCCAGGGAGGGAGCACGCCGTGACC
Organism: Solirubrobacteraceae bacterium; assembly: GCA_044865965.1. Lineage (GTDB taxonomy): Bacteria > Actinomycetota > Thermoleophilia > Solirubrobacterales > Solirubrobacteraceae > Solirubrobacter. The sequence continues at coordinate 12,319 of JBIOTP010000262.1, read as the reverse complement.
CGGACCATTCGCATCGCGATCGCCGCTCTCGTGGCCGCCGGGGCGGTGTACGCCTACTGGCACTTCCTGCTCGCGCCCAAGCGCGTGGAGGCGGACAAGCTCGCCACGCAGGCGCAGACCGCCGAGGCGACGCTGGCCCAGAGCCAGTCGCAGGTCGCCGACTACAAGCAGGCGAAGGCCGCCTACAAGGACAACTACGTCACGATCGTCCGCCTCGGCAAGGCCGTGCCGGGCGATGACGACACCCGCTCGCTGATGGTGCAGCTGGACACGGCCGCCGCCCGCAGCGGCGTCGACTTCGCCGCCATCGACCTCAACAGCAGCGGCGCCCCGACGGCGTCCGCGGGCGCCGCCGCCGCCAAGTCCCCGGGCTCGGCGCTGCCGCCCGGCGCGGTGAGCTGGACCGGCGGGATCTCCGCGATGCCCTTCACGTTCAACTTCGAGGGCGACTTCCGCGGGCTGTCGCGGTTCTTCGGCCGCCTCGAGCGCTTCGTCACCGTCCCCGACGGCAAGATCGCGATCGACGGCCGCCTGCTGCGCGTCGAGACGATCCAGATCTCCCCGGCCCCGGACGGCTTCCCGCACCTGAAGGCCCAGATCGGCGCGGCGACCTACATCGCCCCGCCCGCGGAGGGCCTCGGCTCGGCGAAGGCGCCGGCCGCCGCTGCGGCCACGGCCGTCAGCGGCACCACGCCCCCGCCGTCCAACACCACGACCGCCACCACCGCCGGAGTCACCGGATGAACGTCATCGCCGACACCTGGCGCGGGCTCGTGCGTCGCCGGCTGTGGCCCCTGGCCGTGGTCCTGCTCGCAGCGCTCGTCGCCGTCCCCCTCCTGCTCGCCAAGCAGCCCACGCCGGCCGCTCCGCCCGCGCCGGTCTCGACCGGCAAGGCCGAGGACGCCGCGACGGAGTCGCTCGTGAGCCTGGCCGGCGCGCCCGCCGACGGCGAGCGTCGCCGCGTCCTGGGCGAGTCCAAGGACCCGTTCGCGCCCAAGCCCGAGCCGAAGGCCAAGCACAACAAGAAGAAGAGCAAGGCCGCCGACGCGGTCAAGCCGGCCGAGACGCCGGCCGCGACCAGCCCGGCGCCGCCGCCCGCCCCGGCGCCGCCGGCCGGCGCGCCGCCGGCCCCGAAGCCGAGCTACCCGCAGTACTCGCTGAAGGTCCGCTTCGGCAGGACCGACGGGACCATGCGCACGTCGACGATCGCGCCCGACCAGGCGCTGCCGTCCGCCTCCAACCCGGTCCTCGTCTACGTCGGCCCGGCCGACGGCGGCAAGGCCGCGGTGTTCCTGATCGAGGGCGACGTCACGGCGAACGGCGACGGCAAGTGCGACCCGAGCCCCGAGGAGTGCACCACGCTGACGCTGCGCGCCGGCGAGACCGAGTTCATCGACGTCGCCACCGGCGGTGGCGGGACGCAGTACGAGCTCGACCTCGAGACCATCCACGCGCACAAGACGACCTCGGCGCTGAAGGCCAAGGCGTCGTCCGCGAGCCTGCGCGAGAAGCTCCGCGCCGCGCGCGTGCCCTACCGCTTCGACACGAAGACGGGCACGCTGCGCCGCACGCGCCACTAATACCTGCGGCGGGAAGCCGATGAGCGCCGACGGCGGGCCTCCGGGCCCGCCGTCGCTCGTAGGATGCGCGGCGTGCCGTTGCACGTCGTCACCGCCGGAGAGTCCCACGGCCCCGGCCTCACCTGCGTCGTCGAGGGCCTGCCCGCCGGGCTGGAGCTCGACCGCGCCGCGATCGACGCCGACCTCGCCCGCCGCCAGCTCGGCCACGGGCGCGGCGGCCGGATGAAGATCGAGCGCGACGCCGCGCAGGTCACCGCCGGCGTTCGCCACGGGCGCACGCTCGGCGGCCCGGTCGCGCTGCAGGTCGCCAACCGCGACTACGCGAACTGGGAGGAGCGGATGAGCCCATGGCCGGTGGAGGAGCCGGTCCCCGAGGTCCACCTCCCGCGCCCCGGCCACGCCGACCTCGCCGGCGTCCAGAAGTTCGGCTTCACGGACGTCCGCAACGTGCTCGAGCGCGCCAGCGCGCGCGAGACCGCCGCGCGCGTCGCGGGCGGGGCGCTGGCGAAGACGTTCCTGCGGGCGCTCGGCGTGCAGGTCCTCTCGCACGTGACCCAGATCGGGAGCGTGCGCGCTCCCGAGCGCGGCGACCTCGGTCCCGGGGACTTCGCCGGCGTCGACGAGTCGCCGGTGCGCTGCCTGGACCCGGAGGCGTCCCGCGCGATGGTCGAGGAGATCAACGTCCTGCGCAAGCGCAACGAGTCGATCGGCGGCGTCTTCGAGCTGCGCGCGTTCGGCCTCGTCCCCGGCTTGGGCTCGCACGTGTCGTGGGAGCAGCGCCTGGACGGGCGCATCGGGATGGCGCTGCTGTCGATCCAGGCCGCCAAGGGGGTCGGGCTGGGCGACGGGTTCGAGCTCGCGGGGCGCCCCGGCTCGGAGGCCCACGACGAGATCTTCTACGACGACGAGCGCGGCTACTACCGCGAGACCAACCGCTCCGGCGGGCTCGAGGGCGGGATGACCACCGGCGAGCCGCTGGTCGTGCGCGCCGCGATGAAGCCGCTGCCGACGCTCACGAAGCCGCTGCGCTCGGTCGACATCTCCACCCGCGAGCCGGCGCAGGCGCTGCGCGAGCGCACCGACTCCTGCGTCGTCCCGGCCGCGGGGGTCGTGGGGGAGGCGATGCTCGCGATCGTGCTCGCCGGCGCCTACCGTGACAAGTTCGGGGGCGACCACATCGACGACGTGCGGGCGGCGGTGGCCGCCTATGAAGAGCGCATCGGGTGGAAGCGCCGGCGCTGATCTTCATCGGGTTCATGGGCGCCGGCAAGACCACCGGCGCCCGCGCCGCGGCCGCCGCGCTGGGCCTGCGCGCTGCGGACGCCGACCGCGCGCTCGAGGAGCGCCTCGGGAGCACGATCGACGACTACTTCAGCTCCCACGGCGAGCGGGCGTTCCGCGCCGCCGAGGAGGAGCTGGTCACCGAGTGGCTCGAGCGCCCGCCGGCCGAGGTGCTCTCGCTGGGCGGCGGCGCGATCGGCTCCTCGCGCGTGCGTGAGCTGCTCGCCGGCCACACGGTCGTGCTGCTCGACGTCGACGAGGAGACCGCTTGGCGGCGCGCCGGCGGCAGGCGCCGGCCGCTCGCGCGCGACCGCGAGCGCTTCGCGGCGCTGCACCGGGAGCGCGCGCCGATCTACGAGTCGCTGGCCGACGCGATCCTGCTCGACGGCGGCGCCGAGACCGTGCGGCGGGCGGCCGGCGCGCTGCGGCGCATCCCCGCGGGGGTCAAGCTGCTGTGGGCGCTCGCGGGCGCCTCGCAGTACCCGGTCTACGTCGGCGACGTGCTCGACGGGCACTTCTGGCCCGTGCGCGGGCGCCGCTTCCTGATCAGCGACGAGACGGTGGCGCCGCTGCACGGCGACCGGGTGCCGGGGTGCGAGGCGCGGCTGCTGATGGCGCCGGGGGAGGAGGCGAAGACGCTGGCGACCGCCGAGCGGCTCCTGCGCGGCCTCGCCGGCGCCGGCATGGACCACGACGACCACGTCGTCGCGCTCGGCGGCGGCGTGGTCGGGGACGTGGCCGGCTTCTGCGCGGCGATCTACCAGCGCGGCGTCGGGGTCGTGCAGGTGCCGACGACGCTCGTGGCGCAGGTCGACTCCGCGTACGGCGGCAAGACCGGCGTCGACCTGCCGGAGGGCAAGAACTACGCCGGCGCCTACCACCAGCCGCGGGCGGTGCTCGCCGACCCGCGCACGCTGCACACGCTGCCCCCGGTCGAGCTCGCGGCCGGCTGGGCCGAGGTCGTCAAGACCGCGCTGATCGCCGGCGGCTCGCTGTGGGCACGCGTGCGCCACGGCGCCGACCCCACCGACCGCGACGTGATCCTCGCGTGCGCGCGCACGAAGCTGGCCGTGGTGGCGAGCGACGAGCGCGACTCCGGCCGCCGGCAGGTCCTGAACCTGGGCCACACCGTCGGCCACGCGATCGAGACCGCCACCGGCTACCGCCGCTACCGCCACGGGGAGGCGGTCGGCCTCGGCCTGCTCGCCGCGCTGACGCTCTCCGCGCAGCCGGACCTGCGCAGCGAGGTCGCGGACCTGCTCGCGGCCCGCGGGCTCCCGGTGACGCTCGACGCGATGGTCGACCCGGACGCCGTGGTGGCCGCGACGCGGCGCGACAAGAAGCGCCGCGGGGGACGCGTGGGGTTCGTCCTGGTCGAGGCGCCGGGCGACGTTCGCACGGGCTGCCCGGTGGCCGAGAGCGACCTTCGCGCCGCCTTGGGACACTTGTCGCCGTGAGGAATCGCATCGGGGTCCTGCACGGCGACAACCTCGACGCGCTCGACCGGCGGCCGGCCGAGCACTACTCGTGGGCGCTGTGCGACGCCGTGGAGGTCGCCGGGCTGCCGGCGGTCGAGGTGCACCTCTCCGACGTGGACAGCCGCGAGGAGTTCCGGCGGATCTCGGTGCTGACCGACGTCGTCGTCGCGCGCGTGTCCGGCCAGGGCGTGGACGGCTACCGGGACGCGCTCGAGCGGCTGAAGGGCGCGCTGGAGTGAGCCGCCCCGACCGGGTCGTGGCGCGGCTGGACGAGCGCGGGGTCGACGCCCTGCTGGTGACCCAGCCGGCGAACCTGCGCTACCTCACCGGGTTCACCGGCTCCAGCGGCTACGCGGTCGTCGGCCCGGGGCTGCGCCGCTTCGTCACCGACTTCCGCTACGTCGAGCGCGCGAAGCAGGAGGTGCCGGACTTCGACCGCGAGCAGGGCCCGCAGGAGCTGCTCGGCGCGCTCGCGACCGGGTGGCCGGACGGGGCGGTGCGGCTCGGCTTCGACGACGCGCACGTGACCGTGCGCGCGCACGAGCGCCTGCGCGAGACGCTGCCCGACCGCGTGGAGCTGGTCGCGGCCGGCGGCGTGGTCGAGACCGAGCGCGCGGTCAAGGAGCCCGCGGAGGTCGAGCGCATCCGCGCCGCGGCGGCGCTCGCCGACGAGGTCTACGGCTGGGTGCGCGAGCGCGGCCTGGTCGGGCGCACCGAGCGCGCGGTGGCGGTCGCGCTGGAGCACGAGATGCGCCTGCGGGGGGCGGAGGAGCCGAGCTTCCCGTCGATCGTGGCCTCCGCCGAGCACGGCGCGCTCCCGCACGCCGAGCCGCGCGACGTGCCGATCGCGGCGGGGACGCTCGTCACGCTCGACCTCGGGGCGCGGCTGGACGGCTACTGCTCGGACTGCACGCGCACGTGGGCGACCGGGCCGCTTCCGGATGACCTCGCGGAGGCGTACGCGCTGGTGCTGCGCGCGCAGCTCGCGGCCTTGGATGCGGTGCGGCCGGGGCCCACCGGCCAGGAGGTCGACGCCGTCGCCCGCTCGCTGATCGAGGCGGCCGGGCACGGCGCGCACTTCGGCCACGGGCTCGGCCACGGCGTCGGGCTGGAGGTCCACGAGCGCCCGCGGCTGGGGCGGGCGGCGACCGATCCGCTGGCGGCCGGGAACGTCGTCACCGTCGAGCCGGGCGTCTACCTGCCCGGACGCGGCGGCGCCCGGATCGAGGACCTGGTGGTCGTCACGGAGGCCAGCCGGGACGTCCTCACGGGCACCTCCAAGGACCTCGTGGAGGTCGAATAGGGTCCTCGCCCCACGGTCCCCGGCTCAAGCGGGCGGTCGCCACGGCCGATATCGAGGCCGATGGAACTTCGAGCCCGCACCCGCCAGCAGATGCGCCGCGCCGCCATGATGGCCGCCCTCGGCGCGCTCATCGTGCCCGCCTCGGCGGGCGCGGCCACACACACGCCCGTCATCACCAAGGTGACCCCGAAGAACGTCAGCGTCGGTGAGACGCTGACCCTCTCCGGCAAGTACTTCCGCCGCGGCAAGGCCAAGAACACCGTGCTGTTCAAGCGTGACGGCGGCAAGGCGCTGTTCGTCAAGGCGGGCCTGAGCACGACCAAGCAGCTCACGGTCGTGGTGCCGTCGACGCTGGAGAAGTACCTGGCGGTCAAGGACGGCACGCCGGTCGCGACGCGCTTCCGGCTGCGGGTGCTGACCTCGCGCCTGAGCAAGGCCTTCACGTCCACCTCGGCCTCGCCGGTGATCGGTCCCGCGAAGCCCGCGGCGCCGAAGCCGCCGACCGGCTCCGGCGCCGGCACCGGCTCGGGTGCCACCGGCGTCCAGCCGGACGGCGACTGCGACGGCGACGGCGTGCTCAACGGCGCCGACGGCGACGACGACAACGACCTGCTCACGGACGCCCAGGAGCTCGCGCTCAAGCTCGATCCGTGCAAGGCGGACACCGACGGCGACGGCGTCGAGGACGGCTACGAGTACAAGTCGGCCGCCGACCTCAACAACGACGACTACCAGGACCTCAACCACGTCGTCCCGTATCCGGGCAAGCGCCCCTACCCGAACCCGCTCTACGCCGGCGACGCCGGCACCGACTTCGACGGCGACGGCCTGAGCCTCGCCCAGGAGCAGGAGCTGTGGAAGTACACGTACGCGAACGGCACCGCCGCGCGCACGCTGACGCCGCTGTCGTACTCCGACGGCGAGCAGTACTCGCTCTCCGCGCTCCAGGGCGGTGACGGCCGCCGCGTCCCGACGATGCGGGTGTCGGACTACCAGCCGGCGCAGGGCTTCTGGAACTGGGCGGTGAGCGCCGGCTACAGCCACGTGATGCTGCACGACGTGGACGTCGCGCACGCCGAGAACCTGTTCAACCTGCTCGACTTCGACCGCAGCGCCCCGAACGACACCGGCAGCGCCGGCGTATCGACGACCCGCGGCGGCAGCTACCGGAACTCCGAGCTGTACTACTGGGACCTCGACAACGACGGCTGGGTGTCCGACGACGAGCGCGACGAGGACAGCGACGGCCTGACCAACTACGACGAGACGATCGGCCGCATGGTCTCTGACTGGTGGACCTCGTGCTACAAGAAGGAGAAGCCGTACCCGGTGCAGTTCGCCGGCACGAACCTGGTCGACGCCGACAGCGACGGCGACGGCGTCCGCGACGGCGCGGACGACCAGGACCACGACAACGTCCCGAACGTCATGGAGCTCAGCCGCAACGCGGCGACCGGCCGCGCGCTGCCTGCCGCCATGTCGTGCATCGACCAGGGCACCCTGGTCGATCCCAACCCGGCGTTCGGATGGGTGAACCCCTACAACGCGTGCCTTCCGGACATCGAGTCGCGCACCTGCGAGCGCCATCCGGGCCTGACGGGGCTGTATCCGCCGTTCGACCCCGCGGCCCCGGACTTCATGGTCCTCAACTAGCCGGCTTCCTCAGCCGCTCTCCACCGAGGCCCGCCCCTGGCGGGCCTCGGTCGTTTGAAGGCTGGTGGTCAGCGCGGGCCCGCGCGCCAGCGTCTGGAAGACCACGCAGTAGCGCTCGGTGAGCTTCCTGAGCGTCGCGAGCTGCTCGGCGTCCGCGTCGGTGTCGAGCTCGAAGAAGAGGCGGATCTTGGAGAAGCCGACCGGCGCCCCGCGGTCGACGCCCAGCGTGCCCCGGAAGTCCAGGTCGCCCTCGGCGCGCACGCGGCCGGCGGCGTCGATGCCCAGCGAGGTCGCGACCGCTTTGAGCGTCACGCCGGCGCACGCCACGAGCGCCTCGAGCAGCATGTCGCCCGAGCACAGCAGCGAGCCGTCGCCGCCGGTCAGCGGGTGGAGCCCGGCCTCGGCCAGCGCGCGGCCGGTCTCGACCGAGCACGACACGCCCTCGCCCAGCGTTCCGCTCGCCCTCAGCGTGATCACGGCGGCCTCCGGCTCCGTCCGGTAGCGCTCCTTCAGCGGCGCCTGCAGGGCCCGCAGCTCATCGCGTTCCATGCGGGGAGGGTAGAGTCGGGCGATGGACGGCCTTTACAACGCGGGCGCGCGCGAGCTGCAGGACCGCTTCGACTCGCGCCGCATCGCCGACCGGCTCGAGCAGCGCACGCTGGCGACCGCGTTCTCGGACGAGCACCGCGAGCTGATCGAGGCGGCGCCGATGTTCTTCCTCGCCACCGCCGACGCCGACGGCTTCCCCGACGTCTCCCACAAGGGCGGGATGCCGGGCTTCGTGCGCGTCGTCGGCCCGTCGGAGCTCGCGTTCCCGAGCTACGACGGCAACGGGATGTTCAAGAGCCTCGGCAACGTGCTGGTCAACCCGCGCGTGGCGCTGCTGTTCATCCGCTGGGCCGGCCCGCCGCGCCGGCTGCGCGTGCAGGGGACCGCCTCGCTGCACTACGACGACCCTTTGCTCGCTTCGTTCCCTGGCGCCCAGCTGATCGTGCGGGTGCAGGCCGAGCGGATCTTCCCCAACTGCCCGCGCTACATCCACCGCATGGAGCTGACCGAGTACTCGGTCTACGCGCCGCGCCCGGACCACGAGCCGCCCGAGCCGGACTGGAAGCGGCGCCCGGAGTTTCGGGATGCCCTGCCGGGGGCGGCGAACAGCTTGCATTGAGGGGGAGCCCGGGTTGGCGCCTGGGCGCGGTGAGCGGGCGAGGTCGGGTGTCAATTGACTTCCACTCTGTCGAAGCAGATCGACACACACCGCGCGCAGCGATGATCGATTCCCGCCGCGCCACTTCAGGCTCCCCTTCACCTGCAAGCAGTTCGCCGAGCCCGCCGCGCGGCCTCAAAGCCGACGCGACCACGTCTGCTCCACCAGGTCGCGCCCGAACGCGCGATGGGGCGCTTCGTGCACGAGCACGAACCCGGCACGCTCATAGATCCGGCGCGCGGCGTCGAGGACGGAGTTCGTCCACAGCACCACCTCCTCGTAGCCGGCCTGGCGCGCGAAGCGCAGGCACTCCTCGACCAGGCGCCCACCGATGCCCATCCCGCGGGCGCTCGGCTCGACCAGGAGCGTGCGGAGCTGGGCCGTGCGCTCGTCGCGGCGCACGCACAGGACGCAGCCGACGGGCTCGCCGTCGACCTCCGCGATCCAGGCGGCGTCGCGGCGCGGATCGCGGTGCTCGACGAACTCGGCGACGATGCGCGCCACGAGCGCCTCGAACGTCTCGTCCCAGCCGTACTCGTCGGCGTAGAGCACGCCGTGGCGCTGCACGATCCAGCCGTAGTCGCCGGGCCGGGGCGGGCGGATCACGAACGCCGGCGCCGGACGGCTGTCCTCGAGCACGTCGCGCACGGCGCTCATCGCGGCGACCAGGCGGCGCTGGCGCTCCTCGCCCAGGCCGTCGAGCATCGCCCCGATCTCGGTCCTGGAGCGACGGTCGAGACGGGCGTACTCGGCGCGGCCGTTCTCCGTCAGCCGGACCCGCTGGCGGCGGCCGTCCTCGCTCGATCGCTCGCGGGCGACGAGCCCCTCGGCGTCCAGGCGCGCGAGCACGCGGCTGAGCTGCCCCGCGTCGATGTCCAGGATGTGCCGCAGCTCGGAGACGTCGATCACCTCGGTCTGGCCCAGCTCGTAGATGATGCGCGCCTGGGCCAGCGGGTGCCGCGTGTGCAGTAGCCCGCTGCGGAGCGCGCCGATCCGGTTCGTGTAGAAGCGATTGAACGCGCGGACCGCGGAGATGCGCTCGGCGCCGGCCATCGCTGACATTGTCAACGAGATCGTTGACCTAGTCAACTAGATGTGTCAGCGGGAGGGGCCCGTCCGCCTTGATCGTCCGCAGCGCGAAGTTGCTGCGTACGTCGATGACGTTGGGCAGCGTGAGCAGCGTGTCCATGAGCAGGCGCTCGTAGTGCTCGAGGTCGGGCACGACGACCTCGAGCAAGAAGTCGGCGGGACCGGAGACGATGTGGCACGCGACGACCTCGTCCAGGGCCCGCAGCGCGGCGTCGAGCGCGTCGGCGGTCTCGCGGCTGTGGGCCTCGACCTTGATCTCGACGAACACGGTAAGCCCGAGCCCGACCGCGCGGCGGCGCAGGATCGCGCGGTAGCCCTCGATCACCCCGCCGTCCTCGAGGCGCTTGAGCCGGCGCAGGCAGGGGGAGGGGGAGAGGTGCACGCGCTCGGCGAGCGCCGCGTTCGGGGCGCGGCCGTCGCGCTGGAGCAGCTCGAGCAGCTCGCGATCGACGGCATCCATTGGCAGATTATTGCTCGAGATACCCTCTCAGCGCAACAGGTCGGCGTCAAATGCCACCCCGAAGGGCGGATAATCGTGCCATGTGGGATCTCGACGAGTTCGACCGCGGCGCCGAGGTCGCCGTCGAGCGCCTCGCCCGCCACGTCGCGCGGACCGACGGGCCCGTGGTGGTCCGCCGCCCGGTGGAGGAGCTCGCCGCCGACCTCGATCTGCGCCGCCTGGTGCGCGAGGGCGGGCTCGACGCGCACGGCTTCGGCGCGTTCCTCGACGCCTACCTCGCGAACGCGGTCCGCCTGCACCACCCGCACTCGATGGCGCACCAGGTCGCGGTGCCCGACGTGCCCGCCGCGCTCGCCGACCTGATCCACGGCGCCACGAACAACCCGATGGCGATCTACGAGATGGGTCCCGCCGGCGCCGCCATCGAGCTGATCGTCGTCGAGTGGATGCTCGAGAAGCTCGGCTGGGACGCGGCGGCCGGCGCCGGGGTGCTCACGCACGGCGGCTCGCTCGCGAACCTCACCGCGCTCCTCGGCGCCCGCGCGCGGGCGGCGCCGGACGCCTGGAGCCGCGGGACGCCGGGCGGGCTCGCCGTGCTCGCCCCGCCGTCGGCGCACTACTCGATCGCGCGCGCGGTCGCGATCCTCGGCCTCGGCGAGGACGCGATCGTCCCGCTCGAGGTCGACGACCTGGAGCGGATCCGCCCGGAGCGGCTCGCGGCCGCGCTCGAGCGAACGCGAACGGCGGGCCGGCGCCCGATCGCGCTCGTGGCCGCCGCGTGCGCGACCTCGACCGGGCTGCACGACGACCTCGCCGCGATCGGCGCGTTCTGCCGCGCGCACGGGCTGTGGCTGCACGTGGACGCCGCCCACGGCGCCTCGGCGCTGCTCTCGCCACAGCACCGCGGGCGGCTCGCGGGCATCGAGCACGCGGACTCGGTCGTGTGGGACGCCCACAAGATGCTGCGCACGTCGGGGCTGTGCGCGGCGGTGCTGTTCCGCCGCGGAGACGACCTCGGCGGCGCGTTCCACCAGGAGGCGAGCTACCTCTTTCTACGGCGACGAGGACCCCGCCGGGGTCGACCTCATCACGCGCACGGTCGAGTGCACGAAGGCGACGCTCGGGCTCAAGCTGTTCCTCAACCTCGCGTGGCGCGGCGAGCGCGGGCTGGGCGGCTACGTCGCGGCCCAGTACGAGAAGACCCGCCGCTTCTACGAGCTGATCCGCCGCCGCCCGGGCTTCGAGTGCCCGTACGAGCCCGAGAGCAACATCCTCTGCTTCCGCCACCGCGGCCGGCGCGAGATCGAGGTCCGCGAGCGCCTCCTTGCGGACGACGGCTTCCACATCAGCTCCGCCGAGATCGCCGGCGAGCGCTACCTGCGGATCGCGGTGATGGCGCCCGCCACGGACGAGGCGGCGATCGAGGCGCTGCTCGACGCGATCGAGGCTCAGACGAGCCGCGCGGGCGCGCCGACGGCGGCGGTGCCCGCGGCGACGACCTCCGCGTAAACACCCGCGCAGGCCTCGTTCGCGCGCCCGATCGCCTTCAGCACCGCGGGGCGGCGCGGGAGGCCGTCCTGCGCCTGCGTGGTCATCACACAGCGCTCGGTGCGCTCCACGACGCGCAGCCGGACGTCGCCGATCGCGAGCGTGCGGCCGATCCAGCCGTCCTCGGGGAACCCCGCCGCATCGCCGGTGTCGAGCACGATGTTCGGCCGCAGCCGCGCGGGCTCGACCGTGCCGTGAGCCGCCTCCGACACCCGGGCGAGCGTGCTGGTCGTGACGAGATGGATGGGCGCGCCGTCGAAGTAGTCCCCGCCGGTCGCGAGCCGCCACGACGGCCCCGCCAGGCGGGCCACGGCGTCGTCGATCGCGGGGTCGTCGGCGCGGACCGAGCGCCCGCCCGCCAGCTCGAGCACCGGCACGTCCCCGTCGTAGCGGCTCGCGTGCATCATCAGGCCGGGCACGCGGCGGAACCGCCGGCCGTCCTTGCCGCTCGCGAGCGTGCCGTCGGCGTCGACGAACGCCCACGCCCGGTCGCCGGCCACGCCGCGCGGCTCGATCGCGGCGGTCTCGAGCGGCTCGCCGCGCAGCGACTTCACGGGATAGCGCCACAGCGCGGCGACGATCATGCGCTGAGGCTAGTGGCCCCGGCCGAAAGTTCGACGCATTCCGGCGGCGCCGGCCCGCGCCTGCCACTGCCTCGCCCTGGCGGGCTCGTCACCGGCTTCGCCTCGCCCGGCAGGCGCACACGTGCCACCAGCATGC
>JBIOTP010000261.1:0-7967 GCA_044865965.1 Solirubrobacteraceae bacterium | reverse complement strand
AAGGGCACGATGTCCGAGGCCGAGCTGCACGTGCTGCGCAGCCGGCGGCGCGGCGGGATCCTGCACAAGGCGGCCAAGGGCGAGCTGCGGCTGCCGCTGCCCGCCGGCTACGAGCACGACGATCGGGGCCACGTGCGGATCACGCCCGACGAAGCGGTGGTCGACGCGATCGCGACCGTGTTCGCGTCCTTCGAACAGCTCTCCAGCGTGCGGCAAGTGCTGCTGCGCCTGCTCGAAGAGGGCCGCCGGCTGCCGCGCCGCCCGACCGGGCAGCGCGGGTCCGGTGGGCGCAGCCGACCTACAAGGCGATCCACGAGATCCTCACCAACCCGTGCTATGCGGGCGTCTACGCGTTCGGCCGCAAGCGCACCGAGCGGCGCGTCCAGGACGGCGTCGTGACCGAGCGCCAACGTCGCGCCGGGCGCGAGCAGTGGCTCGTGTGCCTGGAAGACCACCACCCCGCCTTCGTCTCCCATGACGCCTACCTGGCCAACCAGGAGCGCCTGCGCGCGAACTGGCGTCCGCCGCGCGGGGAGGGCGGCGGCGCCGCGCGCGAGGGCCGCGCGCTGCTGCAGGGGCTGATCCGCTGCGGCCGCTGCGGCCGGATGATGCAGGTCGGCTGCACCGGCCCCAGCCTCGTGCCGCGCTACGCGTGCAGCCGCGGCTCGCGGCTCTACGGCGGCGAGCGCTGCCAGAGCGTTGGCGGACGCCGGATCGAGCGGGTCGTGCTCGATGCGCTCTTCGAGACGCTGCGCCCGGCCGCGATCGAGGCGACGCTCCGCGCGATCGAGCAGGCCAACGCCGACCACCACGCCGGCGTGCGCTCGGCCGAGCTCGAGCTCGAGCGCCCCCGCATCGGCGCCGACCGCGCGCGTCGCCAGTTCGACGCCTGCGAGCCCGAGAACCGGCTCGTCGCGCGAACGCTCGAGCACGAGTGGGAACAGCGCCTGACCGAGGTCCGCCGCGCCGAGCACGCCCTCACCGCGGTCGGCGCGCGGCGCCCCGAACCGCTCACCGACGAGGAGATCGCCTGGTGCCGACGCGCCGGCGCCGACCTGCGCCAGGTCTTCGAGGCGCCCGCCACCAGCCACCGCGAGCGCAAGCAGCTGCTGCGCACGATCATCAGCGACGTCGTGGTCCACCGTCGACCGCGAACAGCACCAGGCCGCCCTGCGGATCGTCTGGGAGGGCGGCGCGATCACCGAGCACAGCGTGCCAATGCCGCGCACCGGCAGCCACACGCGCGCCACCGACCAAGACACGATCGCGCTCGTCCGCCGCCTCGCCAAGCACTACCCCGACGCGCAGATCGCCGCGATCCTCGCCCGCCAGGGCCGCCTCGCCGGCCACGGCAACCCGTTCACCGCCGCCCGCGTGCACGCCCTGCGCGCCCATCACAAGATCCCCGCCGCGCCTCGCGTCCGACCCACCGATCACGATGGCGACATGGTCACCGTCGCCGCGGCCGCCAGCGCGCTCGGCGTCTCCACCGCCACCGTGCACCGCTGGCTGCGCGAGGGCTTCATCACCGGCGAGCAGATCACCCCCGGTGCGCCCTGGCAGATCCGCCTGACGCCCGAACTGCGCGTCCGCGAGCACGCGCCCACCGGCTGGCTGCCGCTCGCCGACGCCGCCACGGCGCTCGGCGTCGCCCGCCAGACCGTGTTGCATCGAGTCCAACAGGGCAAGCTCGCCGCCGTCTACGTCCGCCGCGGCAAGCGCAAAGGCCTACGAATCCAGGTCGAACACGACCAGGCGGGACCGTTCGACAACCAGCCCTAGAAGGGAGACGCAGTGCTACCCACACGTCACCTGCTTGACGTGGCGGGCGTTGACCAGCAGGCACTCGAACTCGTCTTCGAGGATCGCCCACGGCGCCTTCCAATAGACGCCGGTGGCCTCCATCACCACCTGCTGGACATGGTGCGCGGCCAGCCAATCGCGCAGGCCGAGCAGTCCGCGTACCGTGGTGGCGAACTCGGCCACGTGTTCTTCACGGTGGGGTGCTCGTCCGGGACGCGCACGCACGCGGTGACCTGCGCCTTATGGACATCCAGCGCCGCCGGGCGCTCGACGATCAGCTCCATCTCGCCTCCCTCGACGACACGACACGCAACCCGAGCGCGACACGCCGTCGGCCTGAAGGCGTCCGCCTGGCCGCTGCTGCTCTCAATGCATCGGAGCGGCACCATGACGCCCGGCGCGCCGCCCGCCACGCTCTCGCTTTCGCCTGAAGGCAGCGACGCATTAGGCGCGCGACGCGTCCCCCCCGGATGTGCCCGTGTCGTCGAAACTGGGCACATCGCTTATGGCCAGCTCGCTGCTCCGCGGCGGGATTTGGATGTGCCGGGCTATTAGGGCGCAGCCACCGCAGGGATGAGTGGGCGGTCGTCCACCGCAGGCTGCCGCGTCTGCGCGGAGGTGCTGGGAGATGCCTTGAATGCCTTGACGGCGGAGCTTGTGGGGATGGCGCCGGTGGCGACTGCCGGACGCTCCGCCGGGCGGGACGGGCGGGGCTAGCCTCGGCGTCCAGCACGCTCTTCAGCTGCTCACCGAGATCCGGGTCGACGGAGCGCCGGCCCGGTCACAAGGCCACCGACCGCTTCCAGGTCTACTTCATCGAGTTCCCCGGCCGTGAGCGCACCTTCCTGGCCGTACCCGGCATCTTCACCGCCCCAAGCTTTGACGTGCATCCCGGCGCGGACGAGCAGATCTCAAACAGCGCCATGGAGATGGCCGACTGGGCCTTGGACGCCAACCCGGAGCTGTTCGAACTGGCCAACGGCTCAGAGGACTACGAGGCCTACCACGACACCAGCGTGTGGCTCGCCGGGAAGATCATGAGCGCACTCGACGGGGCTGAGAGGGTCCGCCCCGACGAGCCGCCGGAGAACCCCGCCGTCGCAGTGGATGGACCTGCAACGTGCAGATCGCCCCGGGCGTCACCGTCCGCGCCGCCTACTTCCAGCCCTGACGCGCCGGCCGGCCCGGACGGGCCTCGTCCATACCAACCTGATGACAGCCTGTCGGCAGACCGGCCGGTGCGCGAGCGCTGAGCAAGCCCTGGACCTCCGAGGGGGGAGTCGCCGCCCGGGAGTGGGAGGGTGGGAGTCGTGCTCCAGCTCAGGCGCCGATGGCGGGCGATGCTGTCGGTCCTCGCCGTGCTCGCGAGCGTGGGCGCCGCGCAGGACGCCGCGGCCGCCGGGCTGACCTGGGGTAAGCCGGTGGTGGTCGGCGAGGCGCCGTTCAACCAATGGGGCACGGTCAGGAGCATCGCCTGCCCGTCGACGTCCTTGTGCGTGGGCGTCTCAGACTTGGGAGCCGTCGTGCGCAGCACCAACCCGACCGCCGCCACGCCGACCTGGACCAGGCAGAACATCGACCGCAACAACGTCTGTCACATCGGGGTGCCCGGGTTCTGCCCCGCGGGGATGAGCGGGATCTCCTGCCCCTCCACCTCGTTGTGCGTCGCAGTCGACGGCGACGGCGGCGTGTTCGTCACCACCGACCCGGCCGCCGCGAACCCCACCTGGACCGACACCAGCATCGACGACGGCACCCTGCTCGCCGGGGTCTCCTGCCTGTCAGACGCCCTGTGCGTCGCCGTCGAAGCCAACGGCAAAGCGCTGGTCTCCCACAACCCGACCGCCGCGAACCCGATCTGGACCGGCGCGTTCATCGACGGCTCGAACGTGATGAGCGCGGTCACCTGCTCCGCGACCAACCTGTGCGTCGCCGTCGACCGCTTCGGCCACGCGGTCATCACCACCAACCCGACCGCCGCGCACCCGACCTGGAAGGCCGCCACCATCGACGCCGACAGCGCGATCCAGGGGATCTCGTGCGTCTCCGCGTCGCTGTGCGTCGCCGTCGGCTACACCGTCCCCGGCGGCTTCTTCCACGAGCGGGTGGCCATCACCACCAACCCGACCGCCGCCACGCCCACCTGGACGGCCGCCGACGCCGACCTCGGAGCGGCACCGAACGCCATCAGCTGCACCTCGACGACCTTCTGTCTCATGGTCGACGACCACGGCCGGGCGCTGGTGTCGAAGGACCCGACCGCCGCGACCCCGACATGGGCGCCGTCTGAGATCGACGGCATCCAGCCGCAGTCCGCCGTCTCCTGCGTCTCGACGTCCTTGTGCGTCTCGACCGGGTCAGGGACAGGGAAAGCCGCGATCTCCAAGGATCCGGGCGCGGCCAGCCCGGCCTGGAAGTTGGCCCAGATCGACGGCTTCACCCCCATCTCCGGGATCTCCTGCCCGACGGTCTCCTTCTGCGCCGCCGCCGACGACCGGGGCAACGCGCTCGTCTCCACCAACCCGACCGCCGCGACGCCCACCTGGAAGAGCACCCACATCGACGGCCAGGCGCCGCTGACCGGCATCTCCTGCCCGTCCGCGTCCTTCTGCGCCGCGGTCGACCTGTCCGGCAACGCCGTGGTCTCCACCAACCCGGCGGCCGCCGGCCCGACCTGGACGCTGGCCAACATCGACGGGATCCCGCTCGACGGGATCTCATGCCCGTCCGCGCAGCTGTGCGTCGCCGTCGACCGCGGCGGCTTCGCGGTCACCTCCAACGACCCGGCCGGAGATCGGCCCGGCTGGTTCATCACCCCGGCCGGCTCCGGCTACACCGGCGGGGTCTCCTGTCCCTCGACGTCGCTGTGCGTCGCCGTCGACGCCGGCCATGCGCTGGTGACCGTCGACCCCACCGCCGACTTCCCGACCTGGACATCGACGACCCTCTACGGCGGCGGGTTCTCCGCGCCGCCGATGTACGCGATCTCCTGCCCGTCAGCCGGCCTGTGCGCCGGCGGCAACCTCCCCGGGGAGCTGTGGGTGTCCACCAACCCGGCCGCGGAGATGCCGGCCTGGACGTCCCCGGCCGGCCTCGGAGGCCAGACGACCGGGATCTCCTGCCCGTCGGTCGCCTTCTGCGTCGCGGTCGCCGGCCCGAACGGCCGGGCGCTCGTCTCCGCCGACCCCGCCGACCCGCTGGCCACCTGGACGCCCGCGGACATCGACACGCCCTACTTCCTACAAGGCGTGTCCTGCGTCTCGCCGGCGCTGTGCGTCGCCGTCGACCACGCCGGGCAGATCACCACCGGCAGATGGGAAGGCCCGCTGCCGGCGGCGCCCGTGGCCTCCACGCCGCCGGCCGTGACCGGCACCGCGACCGCCGGGGAGCTGCTCACCGCCACGCATGGCACCTGGACCAACGACCCGACGAGCTACGTCGATGACTGGCAGCGCTGCAACAGCTCCGGGGCCGCCTGCACGCCGATCCCCGGAGCCAGCGGCCTGACCTACCGGCTGACCGCCGACGACGTCGGGCACACGCTGCGTGTCAAGGAGATCGCGACCAGCCCCGGCGGCTCGGGCGTCCCGGCCACCTCGGCGGCCACCGCGGTCGTCAAGGCGGAACCGGCCGCGCCCGTGGCCTCCGCACCGCCGGCCATCACCGGGACTGCGACAGCCGGGCAGCTGCTCACCGCCACCCATGGGACCTGGACCAACAGCCCGACGAGCTACCTCGATGACTGGCAGCAGTGCAACAACGCCGGGACCGCCTGCACGCCGATCCCCGGAGCCAGCGGCCTGACCTACCGGCTGACGAACGGCGACATCGGCCACACGCTGCGCATCCAGGAGATCGCCAGCGGACCCGGCGGCTCGGGCGCACCGGCCACCTCGGCGGCCACCCCGATCGTGAACGCCGCCCCGGCCGCAGGCGGCGGCGGTGGGGGCACCGGCGGAGGAGGGGGAGGAGGCACCGGCGGCGGAGGCACCACAGGCGGCGGTGGCGGGGGAGGCGCGCCACCCGGCGGCGGCCCCGCTCCCGCGCCGGCGCTCGTCCGCGCCACGACCAGCGGGCCCCTCGCGCGCGTGACCATCAGCTGCGTCGCAGCCTGCCGACTGACGCTGACGATCACCGTCACCGAGACGCTCCGGCACGGGAAAATCGTCGCGGTGAGCGCCAAGAAGCGCAAAGTCGTGATCGGCAAAGCGGCCGCGACGCTCGCCGCCGGGCAGCGCCGGACCGTCCGCGTCTCGCTCAACAAGGCCGGGCGCAAGCTCCTGGCCAGCCGCCGGCGCTTCAAGGCCCGCCTCGCCGTCAGCCAGGCCGGAAGCCCCGTGTCACGCGCGACGTTGACCTTCCGCCGCAAGCCGCGCACCTGACCGGACCCAGCGCCCGTGGCCGCCGATTCCATGGCCCGATGTGCCCCACGATCGTTCGATAGAACGTGCGCGCGTGTTCGACGCCGAACTGCATCGGACCCGGAGCGCCATGGATGACGCCGGGCGTCACGAGGAGAACCTGCAGATGCTCCAGCGCGCGCTCGATGCGAACCCGCGTCACGCACACCTGCACCTACTCCTGGCGCAAACCCTGCTGGCAAGGGAGCGTCGCCCGGAGTCACCTTCTGCCGTTCATCGCGCCATCGAGTGCGGTGAGAACGACCCACGGTGCTTACCCGGGCCGCCTCGATGTGCTTCTACGCCGGTGATCTCGAGACATCGCGGAGCTGCATCGACCCGGGCCAAGGAGATCGCGCCCCGAAAGTTCGCGCTCAAGGAGGATCTGAAGGAGCTGGAACGCAACGTCGTGCGCCGCGAGAATGGGCTCGAAGCAGAGCGACGCCTATCGGAGGCGTTCGAGTCCGATCCCGGTCGTCCGGCGGTCGCCGCTGACTTCGCACGACACCTCGCTCGAAACGGGCAAACCTACGCGGCCTACCACATCGTCGCGCGCGGCCTTCTGTACCAACCGACTGACCGCGCCCTGAGGCGCCTGGAGAAGCGTCTCCGCGCGCGCGTTCCGGACGACGTACGCGCCGAAGCCCAAAAGTGGGCGGTATCGGGCAGGCCGTCGGCGATCCCGTAGCCGGCACTCACCGAGATCGGCCGCGCCAGACCTGCCACCACTGTCGCTTTCCATGCGGCTCGGCGCTCGCGGCGTCGGTAATCGCACGAACAACGCGCTGCCGCTTTCCGCTTGGCCGCGCGCGCCCGAGGTTGCGGCGAGCGAAGTGCCGCCTTCTATGCGCCCCGGTGACGGTGGCGCGATGAGCGGTGGACACACCGCTCCTGGCAAGGAGCAGGCTCGGTGCGATATCCGACGCCCGAGGAGGGGTCATGTCCGAGCTGCTGCTCGATGCCGCCGGCCGCCGTCGCTCACCCGCCACGCTGCCGGAATTCCACGCCGGCCGGCCGCCGCGCAACAAGGGGATGCGCTACCCGGCCGACCCGCCGACGATCGAAGAGATCGTCGCGGTCATGCGCCGCGCCGGCGACGGCGTCCACGGCCGCCGGCTGCGCGGCCTGATCGTCGTGCTCTGGCGCGCCGGGCTGCGGATCCACGAGGCGCTCGCACTCGCCGAAGCCGACCTTGACCCACGACGCGGGTCGCTGCTGGTCCGGCGCGGCAAGGGCGGCCGGCGCCGCGAGGTGGGCATGGACGACTGGGCCTGGGAACAACTCGCGCCGTGGCTCAAGGCGCGCGTCGAGCTGCCGGTCGGACCGCTGTTCTGCGTCGTCAACGGCCCGACCCGCGGGCGGCCATGGGCGGCCGCCGCCGCGCGCTCCGAGATGCGGCACGTGGCGCGCGAGGCCGGCGTGCGGCGGCGCTTATCGCGCCGCACCAACTCCGCCACGCCCATGCCGTCGAGATGGCCCGCGAGGGGGTGCCGCTGATCGTCATCCAACGCCAGCTCGGCCACACCAACCTATCACCCACTCGTATGAGCGAGGCGCGTTGATGAAGAACCGCACTTCTTCGATGGCGTCCTGGGCTCTGCGTCCGGGCCTGAATCCGTACGAGGTCGGGCAGAACCCGGCCTCGAAGATCGGCTCGAGCACGAGCTTGGCCGCCGTCTGCACGATCCTGTCGCGCACCGTCGAGATGCCCAGGCTTCTGAGCTTCCCCGAGCGCTTCGGGATCAACCGCTCGCGCGCGGGCAG